>JAFYRK010000124.1 GCA_017559545.1 Bacteroidales bacterium | reverse complement strand
ATCCGTTCATATTCTTAGCTTTTAGCACATTTCTTTCAACATGAGAGCGATACCGTCAGTGATGATCTGCTGGATATCGATCTTTGATGGACATACATATTCGCAGAGAGCGAGATCCTCCTCAAGTACCTCGTAGATGCCGAACTTCTCCATCTTGTCGATGTCGCCTGCAAGGCAAGCCTTGAGGAGATATACAGGATACAGCTCCATAGGGAGGACCTTTCCGTATACGTCGTTTACTACGAATGCACGCGGACCACCGTGAAGGTTGGTGTCCATGTCGTACTTCTTGTTAGGAGTCAACCATGAGAAGTAAGTGCGTGATGCACTGAAGAGCTTAGGTCTGAATGGTTTTGCCCATCCGAGGAGCTCGTATTTGTTACCCTCTTCGAGGATAGTCACCTGGTTGTCATAGAATCCGAGGAATCCTTCTGCTCCGATGTTTGTACCTGAAAGGACGTCGCCGCTGATGAAACGGAGGTTCTCAGGAGTCTGATAGAACTCCTTGATGTCCTTCATTGAGATACCAGGGTAGCAGTCAACGTAAGCAGGGTTCACAACCTTAGGACCGGTAACGGCGATCTTTCTCTTTACGTCGTACTTTCCGGTGTTGAAAAGCTTACCGATTGCTGCAAGCATGTGGAGAGATACTGTCCATACAGTCTCACCCTTGCGGATAGGGCTGATGTGGTGGATCTGTACTCCTACGTTACCTGCAGGGTGCTTGCCTGTGAATGTGTGTGCAACCACGCCTGTGAGCTTATGGAACGGAGTTCCTGAGTAAGTGGCTGAGTTGAGCGAAAGGTGTACGCCGCCTTCGGTGAGCTTGCCGAGTGCGTCGATCGCTGTCTGGATGTGTGCCACATCAGCCTGGAGAGTGAACTCTGGGCTAGCCGCGAGCGGTGCAGTCGAGAATGCTGAGACGAAGATAGCCTTAGGCTTGATCTCTGGGTTAGCGATGATGCCGTAAGGTCTCTGAATGAGTGCAGGCCAGAGTCCGGCAGCCAGGAGGACTTCCTTGATCTGCTCGGCAGACAGGTCAGCAACTCTCTTTACGCCGTAGTCTACATACTCCAGCTTCTCATCAGCCTTGATGCGGACCTCAAGCAACTTTCTCTTTTCGCCTCTTACAACCTCAACGACTGTTCCGCTTACCGGAGACGCGAAGAGGATGTTCTGAGACATCTTGTCAGCCAGGACAGGTGTACCAGCGAGGACCTTGTCACCTTCCCTTACCAGAAGCTTCGGAACGAGACCTCTGAAATCGGTCGGCTTCACTGCCACAACGTCTGGAGCCACCACCTTTCTGGTGTTCTGGGCAGCCACTCCTGAAATCGGAATGTTCAAGCCCTGTTTCAAATAGATGTTGTTTGACATTATATAAACCGTTTTGATTATATTGATTTTCAAAATGCGCTCGCGAAGTTAAGTATATTTTCCCTATTTACGAAGTAAAAACCCCTTTTTTGAAATCGAAAATAAGTGTAATTTTGTCGCCTCATGTAAAGAATGGTAGAAATAAGATGGGAACAAAGGGAAACGCTATTTTAGAAGGGCTTAACAGTGAGCAGGTTGCCGCTGTAAGTTGTGTTGACGGACCTGTGCTGATTGTAGCGGGTGCGGGGTCAGGAAAGACCAGGGTTCTGACAAGCAGGATTGCATACATTCTTGCTGAAAAGGAGTGTGATCCGGCGAGGATTCTGGCGCTCACTTTTACAAAGAAGGCTGCTTCGGAGATGAAGGAGCGAATTGCAGTGATGGTGGGGGAGAAGCGTGCCAGAAGGCTTTATATGGGCACGTTCCACTCGGTATTCATCCGCTTTCTGAGGGAGTATGCCGAGAGTCTGGGATATCCTAAGACTTTCACAATCTACGACACAAGTGATTCGGTCAGTGCAGTAAAGGCGTGTGTAAAGGAACTTCAGCTGGACGAGAAAGTCTATAAGCCGAAGGATGTGCTTTCACGCATCTCTATGGCCAAGAACAGTTTGGTTACTCCGGGAGCATATATGAGGAATGCTGCGGCTCAGCAGAATGATGCTGCGGCCAAGAAGCCACGTATCGTGGACATATATGCGCTGTATGCGCAGAAGTGCAGGCAGGCTGGCGTCATGGATTTCGATGATATTCTGTTGAACATGAACATTCTTCTGCGTGATAATCAGGAGGCGTTCGAGTCCATTGCAGGACGGTTCGACTATATCATGGTCGACGAGTATCAGGATACGAACTTCGCCCAGTATCTGATACTTAAACGTCTGAGTCAGAAGCATGGTAACATTTGTGTTGTGGGTGACGACTCCCAATCTATCTATGCCTTCCGAGGTGCCAAGATCGAGAATATCCTCAATTTCAAGAAGGATTATCCGAACCATCATATATTCCGTCTGGAGCAGAATTACAGATCGACGAAAGTTATCGTGGATGCAGCAAATTCGCTGATTGCAAAGAACTCTGCAAGGATTCCTAAAGAGTGCTACTCGATGGGAGAGGAAGGAGAGAAGATACGTATGATACAGGCCTATACCGAGCAGGAAGAGGCTTTATTGGTCGCATCTTCAATCGTTGCGAGAATCCATTCAGAACACGCACAGTATCAGGATTTTGCATTGTTGTATCGTAATAACAGTCAGTCCCGTGCGCTTGAGGAGGCGCTGCGAAAGCGTAATATTCCTTATGTGATATATTCCGGACATTCTTTCTTTGAGAGAACTGAGGTAAAGGATATGATGGCGTATTTCAAGCTGGCTGTCAATCCTAATGATGACGAGTCGTTCAAGAGGGTTGTCAATAAACCGACACGAGGAATCGGTGATACGTCTATGGCAGCTTTGAATGCAGCTGCGAATGCTCATCAGACGTCGCTTTTCAAGGCTGCTTTTGCCGATGATCTGGAATCATACGGACTCAAGGCTGCGGCAATCAAGAAGATCCGTGAGTTCTGCGAACTAGTCAATGAGGTTGCCGTAAGGGTTCCTAAGGAAGATGCATACAGTGTGGCTACAGCTGTGGCTATGCATTCCGGACTTCTTGCTTTCTACAAGGCAGATAACAGCATTGAGGGACAGTCGCGTGTCGGTAATATCGAGGAACTCATGAACTACGTCAAGGCATACGTGGAGGACCGCCACAATGAGATGTTCGAGGAGATGCAGGCTGAAGGGTCGGTGTCTGAAGGTGTTGAGATCTCAGCAGTCGATATGCCGGTCGTGACATTGGGAGACTTTCTTGAGAACATCACACTGCTCAGTGCTGTAGATATGGAAGATGAGGAGGATAGCAATAATAAGGTAGCTCTCATGACAGTTCACTCTTCAAAGGGTCTGGAATTCCCATATGTATTTGTTGTGGGAATGGAGGAAAATATCTTCCCTTCAGGCGGTTGGCTGGCAACTGAAACTGAGATTGAGGAGGAGAGGCGCCTGTTCTACGTGGCCATGACTCGTGCCAAGAAAGCGGTTGCATTCTCATTTACCCAATCACGCATGCGTAACGGTAAGCATGAAACCAATTCGCCAAGCCGCTTCCTATATGAAATAGATTCTTCATTTGTGGCAAATCCTCTCGTTAAGGAAAGAGAAGGAGGCGAGGTCCGCAGGCAGTCCTTCGGAACATGGAAAAAAGATGGTGGAATATCTCGTCCGTCTGTGAATACATACGGTCAGTCGTCGCGTCCGGAAGTGGTCCGTAGACCTTCGCAGCCGTTGCAGCGCAAGCCGGATACGGCTCCGACTCCGGTACGCAGAACTCAGCCTGTATCGGTCCGTGTTCCAGACGCTGATTTTGAGCCGACTCCTATTCTTGAGCTCCGTGCGGGCCAGCGTATAGAGCATAATCGTTTCGGCTTTGGACAGATCGTCGAAATCACCGGAAATCCGGCAGATTTGAAGGCAAAAATAGCATTTGACGACCATGGGGAGAAAATTCTCATCTTAAAGTATGCAAAAATTCGAGTTGTGACTATTGGTCAATAGGTAGAATTTACTATCTTTGTGACGAAGTTTTTCATAGTTTAAGTTTAGGTTAAGTAGCGGGGCCTTCGCAGTGATGCGGAGGTCCCGTGAAGTTTTTATCCCTGGGTTGTTTCTGTATCCTCCTTAGCATAAAAATCGAAACTTCATTTCAAAAAAAGAAAAACATTCGTTTAAAAACAGAAAAAAATCATTTTTCTCTTTTTTTAACACATTCTTGATACGGCTCTCTACATTTGCCACGTCCGCAATGTCGCGGAATTCAAACGATGTGGTGAATTATGAAAAGGATCTTATTGATGGGGCTGCTGATCGCGGCATGTGATGTCATCGGACCAGATGACTTGGGTAAAGGTGAGCTGAGAGTGTCGTTTGCGAAGGATGCTGTTACAAGAAACATTTCCGAAATTCCTGATACCGGAGAGTTTCTTCTCGCTATAACAGATTCAAAAGGAGGAACTGTATATTCGGGGAAATATGATGCTTGTCCGGAGGTGCTGGAGGTACCGTCAGGAAGTTATACGGTCAATGTGGTATCGCATGAATTCAAGAAACCGGCATTTTCTTCACCTCAGTTTGGGGATGAGCAGTGCGTGAATGTCCCTGCCGGAGGAGTCGCTGAGGTCAAGCTGATGTGTGAGCAGCTTAATTGTGGTATCAGGCTGAAGATATCCCCCGATTTTCTGACAGCATATCCAGGTGGCGTGCTGTTTCTCAAATCTTCTGAGGGAAAACTGATGTATGGATATTCCGAGCAGCGTTATGCCTATTTCAGGCCTGGTAATGTATCTCTTGTTCTCAGTGATGGGGGTACAGACGAGGTCCTTATGACCCGTAATCTTCAGGCGCGTCAGATGCTTTCTCTTAAAGTAGAGGTGGCGGAATCGGTCGCACCTGAAGATCCGGAAACGACAGCCGCAAAGGTTTCTGTCGCAATAGATACAACAAGGAGCTGGCTGAATGATACCTATGAAATTGGAGGTGCAGGCACAGCTGGAGCTTCGGTGGCTGACGCAATGACAGTGGCTCAGGCAAGGTCTTCTGCTGGTGCGAAGGAAGTGTGGGTCAGCGGTTATATTGTCGGTGGGGATCTGTCATCTGCATCTGCATCTTTTGCCGCTCCGTTCGATTCTCGGACAAACCTCGTGATTGGACCTAAGTCAACAACTTCCAATCGTGCGTCGTGCTTGTCTGTACAACTTGTGGCGGGTGAGCTGCGTGAGGCTCTTAACCTAGTGGACAATCCTTCCAATCATGGTCGCAAGGTCTTGCTGAAAGGAGATTTGGTGGAGGCATATTATGGTATGCCGGGAATCAAGAATATTACAGACTTTGAACTACGATGAAGCGTTTTCTGTTCTTTTTGTCTTTCGCCTTGACGGGATGTGTGGCGGAAACAGGACTGCCTGAAACGGAGCTTGACATCAGTGGCGAGGCCGTTGAGGTTGTTTTGGATATTGCAGGTGCAGTGGAGTCAAAGAGCAGTTTGTCTGTGAATGAGTTCGTTGTAAGCAATCTCAACATAATGGTTTATCGAAACGGAGTGTTGGAATATACCGACTATATATCTCCTATGGCGCTGGTAGTGAAGTTGCGTCTGATGGAGGGATGCGTTTATAATATCTATGTGTTGGCTAATGTCGGTGAACTGCCCTTGTTTGTCAGAGAGGACGAATTCAAGGAAAAATGTTTATATTCTATCGATGAAATGTCGGATCTCCAAGGACGGATTCCAATGGCATGCTGTCGTTCAGGGGTGTATGTCTTGAATGGGATGGGTTCTGTTCTCGTTCAGCTTGAAAGACTTGCTGCAAAGATAACCTTCTCTTTGGATAAGAATGTGCTGGATGGGTTGCTGATTACTTCCGCCAGGCTATGCCAATGCGCTTCGGTTGTGCGACCTTTCAAGGAAACGGATGGAATGGGAAGCTATGCCTTGAGTCCGGACGAGCTCATAGCCGGAGATATGGCAACGGATGAAGATCTGCTGGCGCTGAATGATGGTAACTCAATCATATTCTATGCGTTGGAGAATTGTCAGGGTATACTTCTGCCGGACAATGTTTCGCCGGAAGGCAAGGTTCCGGATGAATTGGGTGCAGCAGCTGAATTATGCACATATCTTGAGGTCTCGGGAGTCTTTGGTGATGATTCCTTTCTTGATGGCGAGGTGACATATCGTTTCTATCTTGGGCTTGACGCCTGCTCAAGCTTTGATTTACCGGGAAACTCAAGCATAGATGTGACGCTGCAACTTACAGGTCCGGGATTGCGTGAGGTTTCATGGAGGGTGGATGCTGATGTGGCCGTGAGAGATGGATATGCGTGGGGTTCCGTTGAGAAGGGGCTGCATGAATTGGATGACCTGTATGTCGGTGAGAAATTTAAGTATCGCGTTGAGGTTGCCGATGAGATATTGTCTTATGTCGGAGGGGATCTGTCTGAGTGCTTTCTGAGGTTTGATGGTGCTGCCGGTGTTGCTGGCGATGCCTTGGAGTTCAGCTCTTTAGAAGGGGACGGTATGGTATATTTTGCAGATGTTACATGCAGGAAACCTGGTGAGGGACATCTTTATCTGTGTGGTCCGGGCGGTGAGAAGCTGGCTATGTTGTGTCAGTCTGTATGTGTTGGAGTCCCTAAGGTGGTAATGGCGGAATATATGACTGTTGCTGATGATGAGCCTGTTGAGTCGTTGACATTTGTTCCGGTATGTACAATCAATGGTTCCACGCAGCGCGTATATCTGTATCTGGCAGATCGTCAGCAGATGAATCTGAATTCATCGGCTGCCTATGGATTTGATCTGGGAGCTTTTGATTTCAGTCTGCTGGGAGTGGAAGGGGAAACCGTTTTCGAAAAGGCTTTTGCCGCATCTTTTGTAAAAGGTGTTGAATGTTCCGGAGGATATGCGTTTGCGATGGACCTGTCGTGTATGAATGACGGTAAGGATGACTCATTGGCGCATTGTCTGGCTGAGGCATATAGTAACGGAAGAGTTATGTGTCTGTCTGTTGAAGATGAGAAAAATGGCATAGATGGAATGTGCCAGGTTTGCTTGGATATACTTCCTGTAACCCTGACTTTGGTTGACAATGGATGGGCGGAGTATCATCAGACCCAATTGTCTGTGGAGATAGTGAATGAATCGGAGTTGCCATTGGAAGTTACTGTGTTTCAGATGGTTGACAATAATGAGGATTGGTCGTCATCGTCGCTTACGACCGAGTTGAAGGAATATGTGGAGCAATGTCTTGTCAGCAAGGACGTGGACTATATTACTGGCAGTGCAAAGGCATACGATAATGTCATGTACGTCTCGGAGTCGAATGTTCAATGCGTAGGTGGCGGAGTCTTGCCGTTAGAGGGCATTGAGATAGAAAATCTTATGAAATCGCTTGTTTATGATGGATTCGGGCAGGACAGGCTGTATCATCTGGTAGATGTGACTGCAGGCGGATATCGGATACACAATAATGATCTTATGCTTGTTGATGCGCTCAGTGATGGGTCTTCGCGATATAATACCATATACTATTCCGGATGGAACAGCAAGGGTATCTGGCTGTATAGCAATGATGTTCTTGTGCAATCGGCGGGCAATTATCTTGTGCATTTCCCAAATCTGACTCCGAAAAGGATACAGCGTATGATGCAGAGGTATGAGTCCCATCCTTCGCTGGAACTTAAGATGTGGTATGATGGAGAGGAGTTTCGTGGCTATATGTCATATCCTCAAGGTGTTGCGTATGGCTTGACTGCTACGGTGCGTTTCTATGGAGAGGTTCAGGGATATGTCAGGACTGACCCGAACGGCATATGGGGATCGTCAAAGGATAACTATTGTTCCGCTACTTTTGACAGAACTCTCAGGGGAGTTCCGTTGTCGGATTTTGCGGCTCATGTCTCTATGGATGGCGGTGTTGTGAAGCAGGCAATGGATGCAATCTATTCCAAGACTTTCGAGGATAAGGAAGATGGAAAGAAGTTCCAGCATTCTGCGCATCCTGTGTCGATGGATTGTAATGTGGAGATATATGTTGAGGGAGACAATGGACAGGAACTGTATCCTATGCATATCTCCTGGCAATTACCGTATGTGCAATATTATCATGCTCAGGATGCTGTGACTTACACTTGTCAGATGTCTGTTCCGGAGCCTTTCTTCAATATGGTGCACGTGTCGGAAAAGACTTTTTAGTTATAAATCGTAAGTTGGTTTGAAGCACTTGTCTATTAATTAAATATGAATTATCTTTGCGCGTTTTTGCAGAAAACCAAAAGATAATACATGAAGAATATTAAGTTTTTAATCCTTACAATCATCATCATGATGGCATCCTTGTGCGCGCATGCGCAAGGGTATGTGAAGGTGACCGGTGTGGTGACCTCCTCCGAAGATGGCCTGCCGATGATGGGTGTCGGAGTCATGGCTGGTCCTGGAAACGGTGTGATCACATCGCTTGACGGTGACTATGTCATCAGTGTGGCTCCAGGAACTGAACTTACATTTTCAAGTATTGGATTCGAAGATCAGAAGGTCGTTGTGCCGTCTGTGGCTGAGTTTACCCATAATGTGGTGATGCATCCTGAGAGTCTGAAACTTGATGATGTAGTCGTAATTGCGTACGGTGTGCGTAAGAAGGGAACTGTCGCAGGTTCAGTGTCGACAGTCAAGTCGGATAAATTGGAGGATACTCCAGCAGCGGCGTTTGACCAGGCGCTCCAGGGACAGGTTGCCGGTCTTACAGTATTGTCAAGTACAGGAGAACCAAGTGCTTCCGCTACAATGACGATCCGTGGAACCAATTCCATCAATTCAGGTACAGCGCCTTTGTATATCCTTGATGGCGTGGCAATTTCCGCTTCGGACTTCAATACCATCAACCCGGCTGATATCGAAAGCATGTCGGTGCTTAAGGATGCGTCGTCTACGTCTATCTATGGAGCCCGTGCCGCAAATGGTGTGATTGTGATCACTACAAAGCGCGGACGTGATATGTCTCAGCCTAATGTGAATTATCGCATGCAGATGGGATGGTCGGCGATTGCGCATGGTAACTGGGACCTTATGAATACAGCGGAGCGTATCCAGTATGAGAAGGAACTTGGTCTTACAGCAGGTCAGAACTATAACTACCTGTCACTTACAGATGTGAACTGGATGGATGCCGTCTTCAATGATGCGGCTATGCTCCAGAGCCACGAACTGTCAGTGTCTGGTGCGACAGAGACCACAAACTACTACTTCTCAGGCGGATATTATGACCAGGAGGGAATTGCGCCAGGTTCGCAGTTCACCCGTTACTCGATGCGTTTCAATTTCGAGCAGCAGATGTCAAAGTGGCTGAAGATGGGAACCAACACCATGTTCAACTACCAGAATATCGCTCAGGCAGATGAGGGAGCTTATACACTTGTGACTCCTATTTCTGCTGCCCGTTTCATGCTTCCATACTGGAATCCGTTCAGACAGGACGGTTCGCTTGCATCCATCAATGATGGTACATGGACAGGATCGGGCCAGAACCCGCTTGAGTGGCTTGAGAACAACCCTGTGACTTACAAGAAGTATAAGTTGTTCTCTACAGTCTTTGCAGAGATGAAACTGTATAAGAACCTTGTGTTCAAGTCGCAGTTCGGTGTTGACCTTTCGCATACGACAGGTTTCAGCCAGTCATTCCCGGACTACGCTCCAAACCAGGGCGAGGGTAGTGCGGCGAGAAGTTCAAGCGATGGTCTTAACCTTCAGCTCTCAAATACTTTGACATATCGTTTCGATATCGATAATATCCATGATTTCAATTTCCTCCTCGGTCACGAGTGGCAGGACTATCATGTCGAGGCGTTCAGCGTAAGCACAGCGGGACAGAACAATAATCTTCTCACAGACCTTTCAACAGGTACACGTGTGACTTCATGGACAAGCACATCGGATTCGGATTATTCGCGTGTGTCTTTCTTCGGCCGTGGTGAGTACAACTTCGCCAACAAATACTATGGTGAGGTGTCGCTCCGTACTGACGGTTCGTCGCGTTTCGGAAAGAACAACCGCTGGGGAGTCTTCGGTGCGGTAGGTTTCATGTGGGACATCCGCCAGGAGGATTTCGCTTCAGGAGCATCAGACTGGCTTACAATGGCGCAGGCTGCGTTCAGCTCTGGAACATCAGGTAACTCTGAAATTCCTAACTACGAGCACCTTGCTCTTGTGGGAGGTGGCTCTGACTATGTCGGAGACGCAGGTGTAGCACCGATTCAGCCAGGTAACGAGAATCTCACATGGGAGAATACATGGACTACAAACCTTGCATTCCATCTCGGATTCTGGTCAAGGCTTAATGTTGACCTTGAATTCTATAACAAGAAGACAACAGACATGCTGATGTCTGTTCCGTTGTCATACTCACAGTCAAACGGTTATGGCTATCAGTGGTCTAACGTCGGTGCGATGGTCAATAGAGGTGTCGAGCTTAATGTGAATGCTACAGTCCTTCAGTATAAGGATTTCCTTTGGACTGTAAATGCTAACGTTGGTTATAACCACAACAGGCTTACAGAACTTTACAATGGTGTTGATGAGTACGAAACATCGAATACAAGCACCAAACTCGTGGTAGGACATCCGGTAGGGGAGTTCTACATAAACCGTTATGCAGGCGTGAACCCTGCGAACGGAGATGCACTCTGGTATGATAAGGACGGAAACATCACCAACGAGCTTCGCGACGAGGACAAGGTGATGATCGGCAAGACCTATCATGCTCCATGGCAGGGTGGTTTCGGAACCAACCTTTCTTGGAAGGGCATCACACTCAGCGCTCAGTTCAGCTGGGTGGGAGACCGTTGGATGATCAACAACGACCGTTACTTCGATGAGTCTAACGGACGTTTCATGACATATAACCAGTCAAAGAGACTTCTCAACAGATGGAAGCAGCCAGGTGATATTACTGACATTCCACGTCATGGTGAGTACACTGAGTTTGACAGCCGTCTTCTCGAGGATGCTTCTTTCCTGCGTCTGAAGAACCTTATGCTTTCTTACTCATTGCCATCAGGAATGCTTAGGAAGACAGGTTTCATCAGAAGTCTTAGAGTCTATGCTCAGGGCCAGAACCTCTTGACATTCACTAACTTCTCGGGTCTTGATCCGGAAGGTGTGGCTAACGTATATGCGGCTCAGTACCCGATGTCGCGTCAGTTTACATTCGGTCTTGACATCTTGTTTTAAGGAATGCTTATGATGAAGAATATATATATGAAACTTGTCAGGGTGATGGCTGTGGCAGTTGTCGCTCTCGGACTTTCTTCATGTCTTGAAAAGACTCCTGGAGACTATATCCCGGAGACTGAAAGCATGAACAGTCTAAATGGTGCCGAGCAGGTGCTTACAGGTATCTACACAGCATATATGAGCAGCGGTCTTTACAGCGGATATCTGACTCTTTGTCCAGACGTGCAGTCTGATCTTGTGTATGCAGTGCAGGGAAATTCAAATACGCTCGGAAACATCTGGCAGTGGGATATCCGCTCTACAAACTCAGAGATTGAGTCTGTATATGCAGCCCTTTATAGGGTCATCGGACGATGCAATTTCTTCCTTGACCAGGTGGAGAAACTTCGTAACTCAATGACAGACGATGAGTCTATCCAGACATTGGATTACTATACAGGTGAGGTTTACTGCGCAAGGGCGCTCGCATATTCGGAACTTATCAAGTGCTACTGCAAGGCATATGATCCGAACACAGCAAAGAATGAGCTCGGTGTAGTGCTTGCAGACACATATTTCGGTGAGAAGCCAGCAAAGCGTGCCAGCCTTTATGATTCGTATCAGTTTGTGATCGCCGATCTTGAGAAGGCAGAGGAACTGCTTGATGCTGATTATGACTATTATGATGCACCATATTTCACACATGCGGCTGCTCATGCCATCCATGCCCGTGTAGCTCTTTACATGCAGGATTGGGACAAGGCTATTGCTGAGTCAACCATTCTGATCGAGTCAGGTGCATTTGCACTCGCTACATGTCGCAGCTATGCATCATCAAGCCAGACTTTCCTCCAGTATCTCTGGACCAACGATGCGTCATACGAGGATATCTGGAGAATCGGTTATACCATGACCTCATATGGCGGAGCTTTGGGATCGATCTTCCTGAACTTCACTTCGGATTACTATTATTACTATCCGGATTATGTGCCGGCTCAGTGGGTACTGGATCTCTACACTTCCGGAGATGCACGCTACAATGCGTATTTCGCAACTCTTCAGACAGGATACAGCCACCAGCTTACATGGCCGCTCCTGGTCAAGTACTATGGCAACGAGTCGCTTATGGAAAACATGATCTATCACGTGAACATGCCTAAGCCGCTTCGTCTTGCGGAGCAGTATCTTATCCGTGCAGAGGCATATTGCAGAAAGGGAGCATATGGTCAGGCTTCTGCAGATCTTTCCGCTCTCCGTCAGACAAGATTCACAAGCGGCGGATCGGTTTCGGTAAAGGAGTCGAACTGGCTTGAGACCATTTCTGACGAGCGTGTACGCGAACTCTATATGGAAGGCTTCCGCCTCCATGACCTCAAGCGTTGGGGCATGGGATTCGAGCGTACTCCACAGACTCACTCTCAGTCGGAGGGAAGCTCGCTCAAGATCGAGGCGAACAACCCATTGTTCGTTTGGCCTATTCCAAACCATGAGATTGTTTCACCGGGATCGCAGATCCAGCCAAACGAAAGCAACAGGTAGTATGAAACAGATTATCAGATACATGACAATCCTCTTTGCGGCAGTTTCAGTGTTCTCGAGCTGCCACGAGAGGTATGTCACATATTCCGACAAGGAGTATGTGATGTTTGCCGACACGATGGCCACTTATCCTGTCCAGAAGGATGTGGAGTGGTTCAGCATTCCTGTAGTGTCGACTGTGGTCAGGGATTATGACCGCACATTCGGCATCGAGATCATCGACAAGGGCAACAATGCGATCGAGAACGTCCATTATAGACTTGAGTCCAACACTGTGACCATCAAGGCCGGTGAGAACCGTGCTGATGTGAAGGTGCACGGCTACTATGACAACATCGAGGCTACTGATTCTCTCGGATTCGAGCTTCAGCTTGTCATGAACAGCAATCTCGTCATGCCGATGTATGGAAAGAATACGAAGGCAGTACTGATGAAGAGCTGTCCGTTCGACATCAACAACTTCACAGGCTATTGTGTGCTCACTTCAATGTTCCTGTATAATTACAGTGCTACCGGAGCATACCAGAAGCTGGTTTATACCGAAAAGCATCCTACACAGGAGAACATGATCATCTGCCGCAACTGGATCAACGACGGCTACGATGTCACCATGACATTCAACGCTGATGATCCGATGAAGCCGCTTGTGACCATGGACAGGGACCAGGTAGCTTCAGATGAGGGTTCGTTCTTCGGAACTGCTCATGGTGACAACAAGATACTCGTTACCAACAGTTCATACTACGATTCTGTATTCTATCCATGCGGCAGATACCTTTATATATGGACAGAGATGTATGTGGAGAATCTTGGTGAGACAGTCGGAACAGTTGGACACTTCTACAATATCATGGAGTGGGTGTCTGACGAAGAGGCAGAGCGTCTTATGAGAGAGGGAATGTAATATAGGAGGAACGAAATATGAAAAATATATACAGATCTTTTTTGATTGTAGCTGCTTTCCTTGCGGTATCATGTAATCTTGACGGTTTGGGAGATAATTCTGTACCGCAGTTCCCGGAGTCCAAGGAGTATAGTGTGGCTCCAGGAGCTACGCTTGACATAAGCTTCAGCGCCAACATGGATTGGGAACTGTCGGTTCCCGAGAACTCTCTCCAGTGGTTCTGGATCCAGGACGGCACTTTCAAGCTTTATAGAATCAAAGGAAAGGCAGGTGACCAGACAGTAACCATCGGAGTTTCTGCTACAGAGGAATTCAATATGGAACGCTCATGTGACGTGACGCTCAAGATGGGTGGCAAGGAGCAGGTCATTGCAAAGCTTGTCCGCAGCTCAAAGGACCAGACCCTGACTCTCTATGCTGCCGTAGTGACAGACGGAGAGATCCAGTTCATGGAGGACGGAAGCGGTTATCTTTACGAGGAGTCAGAGGCTCAGAAGCTCGAGCTCGTATGGACCGGTTCTGACTTCAGACTTCCTGTCCAGGTCGATGCAAACTACAATTGGACAGTCAAGACTCCGGTATGGGCTCAGATCGACGTGCCTGAGAGCGGTGTTGGCCTTACATCTTTCAATATCATGGGCGTGCCTTCAGAGTATCCTCTCGAGGCTGCAGAAGGAAAGGTTCAGTTCATGGCAGGTGACAAGCTAGTGAAGGAATATGCTGTTTCGATCCCTGGCTGCGTGGATATCTTCTCATATAAGATGGATATGGGTATTTCAGAGTTCATCTTCAACTATGCAGGACAGATCAGAGTATCGACAGGTTTCATCGAAGGCCCTGCAAGCGGTTATGTTTCAGGTGCACCGGGTGTACGTGTCCTTGCTCTCGGCAGCGACGGCACTGCATATTCTGCAGAGGCTCCGGCTTGGCTCTCTGTTGAGGTGGACGCATACGATACAGCTGAAGGCGCAGAGGTGCTTCAGGAGAGAAGATTCACTGTATCTACAGTACTCAATGAGGGTGACAACAGATATGCGGCTCTTTTCTTCCTCCCACCTACAGTTTCGGCATCAGCTTCAGAGCTCTTCGATGCAGAGGGAGTCAAGGAAGAATATAAGCAGTACATGGTACCTGTAACTCAGCTTTCAAGCGACCAGGAGTTCGTGGCGATGCTCTCGAATCCTTCTACAATGGCTGAGGCAGGAGCAAGCTTCAATATATCGCCTGATTCTTCATTGAAGACTGCCTTCGGCGAGACAAAATATGCATACGAGCTTCTATACACCAACCAGTATGCTAGAGATGAGGCCAGAATGATGTTCACATCTGCAGTGTCTTCATACAAAGTGTTCGACCAGACTAAAAACGAGATGACAGACTCTGAGGACTTCTTCCTCAGCTGCACTCTCAATGAGGACATGATGGGCGGTGTGATCGACATGGTTGCGGAGACAAAGTCTTTCGGTTATGTCGTGTTCTATGGCGCTTCGAAGAATGTGCTTGCAGTGATCAGATGTACACTTGACCCAGAGAAGGTAATCGGCGAGGTTGCTGATGTGGCATTTATAGGCGAAAGCGAAATCTACGCTCCTATGGTCGGTGCAACTCTTGAAAATGTATACGATGTTCTTGAGTTCAGCAGATACAAGGAGGGTAATGCGCTTCTCTATCATCTGAAGTATACTCAGGAGAACATGCCGATGACAATCTCTATCCCTGCTTCAGTGAAGAAGCATACAGTCAATCCTTATGCTCTCCGTCATAACTTCAGCGTAAACGAGACTAAGTATGACGAGACATTTGTCAATGGTGTGATAGGAGGTGTAAGCCTTATTGACGGTGGTGTTACAATCTATATGCTTCCTGACGGAAAAGACTATATCCGAGGAAACATCATCTTCACAAATGGATCAGATGAGACTATCCTTGTCCTCGTATGTACATTTGACGCTCGATAAATATCTGAAGAAATATATTGAATATGAAATATTTACGTAATATCATCCTTATGGTGCTCGCAGCGGTGACCCTTTCTTCCTGTGTGAATGAGAAGGAGCCTGACTACCGCGAGCAGACATACGGATATGTGCAGTTCAAGCTGTACAAGGAGGCTTCATACCAGCCTACGAAAGCTGATAACCAGCTGGAGTATCTGAAGGATGTAGCCAAGATTCAGGTTGCGCTGAGCTTTGAGGGCAATCAGATATCTCAGACTCTCGTGGCAACTGCAGCCAATGATGATGCAGCAGAGTTCGGTCTGAGAAGCGACAAGCTCAAGCTCCTCGCAGGTGACTATAAGGTCCTGACCTTCTCGTTGTATAACAAGATGGATGAGGTCGTTTATGAGGGAACTCCAGGAGAGGGCTTCACTGACTTTGAGGTCATTGCAGGCGGTCTGACATCTCACGACCTCCTTGCCAATGTAGTTGAAAGAGGTAAGGTAAGATTCACCCTTGTCAAGGATATGTCTGACTTTGAGTCAAATCCAATGACCAAGGCTCCTGCCCGTTCATACACATTTGACGAGATCAAGAAGATCAGCGTTTCAGTAAGATCAGCAGATGGTGTGAAGACCGTGTTCGAGGAACTTCCTACAAAGTTCTCGATCCATTTCGATGAGACTGATGACGTGGAGGATGGTTACCAGGTGTCTACCATGCTTTGCGATACGTTGCTTTCGCTCAGGGCAGGTACATATACTATAGAGGAGTATGCCGCTTATGACGACGGCGGCAGCCTTATCGAGGTGAATGCCCGTGTCAAGGCTGAATTCCAGGTTGTGGACAACAAGACCACAGAAGCTGATGTTCCTGTAAAACTGTATGAGTCTGACGAGTATATCAAGGACTATTACGCTCTTTATACAATCTGGAAGGCTCTCCACGGAGAAGAGTGGTATTACAATGGCGAGGACTATCCTGTAGGCAGCAACTGGGACTTTAACAAGGATCCGGACCTTTGGGGTGACCAGCCAGGTGTATCTCTCCACTCGAACGGCCGTGTAGCTATGATCAACTTCAGCGGATATGGCTTCTATGGACATATGCCTGCTGCGATCGGTCAGCTTACAGAGCTTGTGGAGCTGTATCTCGGTTCGCACAACGACAGCAACCTTTCTCAGTACGATCCTACCGTTACTCCAGGACAGGGCACACGCAACCGTCTTGAGAGACATAAGAGCTATATGAGCTCTCTCCATCCTGCGACTCCGGTGGCAGAGCCTATCGCACGTGCTCTTGCCGAGAACGGAAAATTTGCTTCTGGAATGGAGTATTACAATACAATGAACGAGTCTCAGTTGATCGAGACCGGCACAGGCCGCTCGCTCATCCAGCCGAAGGACATGTCTGCCGGAAAGGTGACCAACGGGCTTCTCAGTCTCCCTGCAGAGTTCGGAAAGCTTACAAAGCTTGAGCAGCTCTTCATCGCCAACAGCAAGATCACAACCCTTCCTATGGAGATGGCAAACCTCAAATCGCTTACAGATATCGAGGTGTACAACTGTCCGGACATGAAGGAGTTCCCGATGGCTCTTGCAAAGCTTCCGGAACTGGTTTCAGCAAACCTTGCATGTAACCCGCAGTGGAGTGCAGAAGAGGCCCTCAAGGGTCTGAAGGCTCTGGCTACAGGTCCTTCTAAGGAGAAGATCCAGATCCTCTACTTCCTTGGAAACAAGCTTGAGATCATTCCTAAGGAGATCAAGAACATGAAGAAGATAGGTCTTCTTGACTTTACTTCAAACAGGATCCATACAATCGAGGAAGCATGGGGTACAGATATCAAGCCGGTACAGCTTTATCTTGACAACAACCAGCTTACAGAGTTCCCTGTTGATGAGAACGGTATCTTCTGCTTCATGGAGGATGCGGAGAACTTCTCGGCAAGAAACAACAAGCTTACCGAGTTCCCTGATATCTTCTCTGCGAAGTCTATCTACACCATCGTTACAGTTGACTTCTCTTACAACCAGATTTCTTCTGTCCAGAACGGTGAGAACTTCAAGGGTATCAATGTAGAGACATTGAACCTTGCAAACAACTCGACATTGACAAAGTATCCGGTTGAGTT
>JAFYRK010000123.1 GCA_017559545.1 Bacteroidales bacterium | reverse complement strand
CTACCAACTGAGCTATGGCACCAGAATTTTATGTTCCAAACGCATTGTTTTCGTTTGGGATTGCAAAGGTAGACATTTTTTCTTTACCTCCAAACTTTTCCGCAAAAATTTTCACAAAAATGCACTTTTTTCAATTTTTTTGCTGATTTTTCCGCCTTTAGCCGGCTGTTTTGCTCCGACACGCCTGCGAAACGCTGGCCCCTAACCCCCTATCCCTCAGCCGCTTACCCAAACCGCGTGCTCCCCTTTGGAGGCACGCGGTTTCCGCTAACCGCTGACACACAGAGAGTTAAGCGCCAGGAGAATATTTTCAAGGAAATTTGTATCTTCGCAAAATATGGCAGTAAAGACCTACATATCGGTTATACTCCCGCTCAAGCTTGAGTGGGAGTCCTGCTATGCCCTGCCGGAAGGACCGGAAGGGGCACAAGAAGGACTGGAAGGAGCACAGGAAGGACTGGAAGGGGTAACGGGAAGCGAGAAGGAGGCTCATGAATGCAGTCCCGCAGGAGAGATTGTACAGGCAGGAGACAGAGTGAAGGTGGTGTTTGCCGGCAAGGAATATACCGGCGTGGTGAGCGGGGTTGGGATTGAGCCGCAGACCGAGGCATCTAAGATCAGGGAGATAGTTTCGGTGGAGAGATGCCTTGAGAGGATAAGGGAGGAGGAAATTGCGCTGTGGCGAAGGGTTGCGGAATATTATATGTGTTCCGTGGGAGAGGTTTACAAGGCGGCATACCCGGCGAGGAAGATACACCTTGAGGAGGCAAGGGCGGCGGCAGTGCAGAAAGCGCTGGATAAACATGAGAGAATGCTCAACTCCATGCGTGAGAAGGTTGCCAGGCTTAAAACAAAGTTGGAAGATAAGAAGACTGCGCTTGAAAATGCAAAGCCCGGAACAAAGAAGAAAGAGCAGCTTGAGGGCATGGTAGAAAGACTGACCAATGAGGTCTGCATGGCAGAATCCGCTCTGGCCAACGCACAGACAACAGGGCAAGCAGGACCAGATGGACAGACAGAACATCCAGACTTGACAGGACAGACACAGTCAGAGCCAGACATAACCCTTACACCTGCGCAGGAGGAGGCTTACACCAAGACTTCGGAATCATTGAAGGCCAACAAGCCGGTCATGCTCCATGGAGTAACGGGTTCCGGAAAGACAGAAATATATTTAAGGTTGGCTGCTGATGCAATCAGAAAGGGCAAGAACGTCCTGTACCTCGTACCTGAGATTGCCCTAAGCAAGCAGTTGACAGACAGGCTGCATGAGCACTTCGGAGACAGGCTGCTGACATATCACTCAGGAGAGACTGAGGCAAGAAGAAGAACCATTGCCGAAAAGATACGCACAGAGGGTAAAAGCACACCGATTACCAGAGAGAAGACAGGACAGAACACCGAAGGCAAGGCAGGCTACATAGTCCTGGGAACAAGATCATCCCTCTTCCTGCCACATAACAATCTGGGACTCATCATCGTAGATGAGGAGCACGACAGTTCATACAAGCAGGACTCCCCTGCTCCAAGATACAATGGACGCGACACGGCACTGATGCTCTCTGTCATCCACAGATGCGGAATCGTTCTGGGTTCTGCGACCCCGTCATTGGAAGAAATGTACAACTGCGAGTGCGGAAGACACACCCTGGTAACACTTACAGAAAGATACCACGGAGACTCAGAAACAGAAATCGAGATCATAGACACCAAGGCCGAACGCAGGAAGCGAGGAATGGAAGGCAGCTTCTCAAGAAAGCTCATCGAGCACATAAGGAAGACCCTTTCAGAAGGAGGTCAGGTAATGATTCTCAGATCGCGTCGCGCATGGGCATCGGCCATGCAGTGCGAAGAGTGCGGAGAGATACAGAAATGCCCACACTGCAACGTGAGCCTCAGCCTGCATAAGACCGGCGATACCGGATTTTACACATGCCACCACTGCGGACATAAAGAGGAATATCGGACAACATGCAGCAAGTGCAACGGAACCATCAAGCCACTTGGCTCCGGCACACAGAAGATTGAAGAAGAAGCAGCCGCATTGTTCCCAGATGCACGCATAGCAAGATTGGACAGCGATACAGCACAGAACAGGAACTATGAAACCAAGGTCATAAAGGAGTTTGCACAAGGTGACATAGATATACTCATAGGCACCCAGATCCTTACCAAAGGATTCGATTTCAGCAACCTCCGCCTGACCGCCGTGATAGCTGCCGACACCATGCTGGGAATCCAGGATTTCCGAGCCGATGAAAAGGCCATGCAACTGTTGGAGCAGTTCAAGGGCAGATGCGGAAGACGCGGAAGCAAAGGATTGTTCATAATCCAGACATCACAACCAGAACACCCTATATATCAGCGTATTGCAGAGGGTGAGACAAAGACATTCAGCGACAGCCTTATGGCTGAGCGCAAGACATTCGGTTTCCCACCATACTCTCGAATCGTAGAGCTCACCATAAGAGATAAGAGCCAGAAGAGAGCGGAACTGATGGTATCAAGACTCGCCGCTGCATTAAGACAGATATTCAGAAGCCCATCCGGCCAAGGCCTTCTTGCAGCAAGTCCTGTTACAGGGCCTTATTCACCAGTGGTAGACAAAGTCAATGAAGAACACATAAGATGCATACGCGTAAGTATGCGCAAAGACCGCACGCTTTCCGCAAACAAGGCCGTGCTGAACGAAACGATATCAAAATTTGAGAAAGATCAGAAGTACAACGGATACATCACAGTGAACGTGGATCCGGCGTAACGACGTTTATGCCCTCCAGCATAACATCCATGCGCACTGGAGCACGACCTATCACCTCACCGTCCACCTCCACAGGTTCTGAATCAGATCCTGTTTCCGGAAGCACGAACACACTGCGGCACTGAGCCGACTCAAGTTCCGGCACAATTCCCTTATGGAACGTATCAGTGAACAGACGTGGTGCAGCCTTGATTATTGTCCATACAGAAACCTGAGGTATGACAGTGACATCAAGAAGTCCGTCGCCGAGCTCAGCCTTTGGCGTCTGCCTCATGCCTCCGCCGGAATACTTTCCTACGCCGAAAGCCATGGAATAATAATCACCCCTGAACACTTCGTCCCCGTCGCAGTAAACAATCGCCCTGGAAGTAGTCCTATGCATGATGCAATACAACAATGCCTGAACATACAATTTCTTTCCTCTTAGCCCACGTTCCTTCTTTCTGTTCACAATCTCGCAGACACGGGCATCGATTCCTACTCCGCCTACATTGAGCATGTATGAAACATTAAGGACATCTGCAGCCGAAGCGGCAGCGAGATCTGATGCTGGGCCGGCATAATCAAGAGTGCTGACACGGACAACATCCTGTAGCATGGTATGACCAGCGGCAAGAACGGCCACGGCCTGTTCAAGCTCTCCAGGGACACCGGTGCTCCTGACCCAGTCATTACCTGATCCGACCGGCAGGACACCGAGGGTGAACTCCGACAATAACACACCTTCAGCAGCCGAGGAATACACATATTCAGCGATACCGTTAAGCACGTCATGAGCCGTTCCATCACCTCCGACAGCAACAAACTTCCTATATCCACGCGCCGCAGCTTTCCTGCTGATGGCTATGGCATTATCTACACCACCGGTGAACATGGCCTTATATGAAACACCTGCCTTTTCCAGCATTACAGCTGCGCTCTTCCACACAGAACCAGCCTTTCTGGAAGCCGCAAAAACATTGACCACGACAAGCCATTTGTCCTTATTTGCCTGCATTTGCATACGAGTTAAAAAAGTTATCAACAAAAGTAGCAAATAAAGGGGAAACACGGAATACGAATGAAATTATTTTCGTAAATTTGCCAAGATTATGCTCTTAAAGTAACAAATATGGGAAAAGTAATAGCAATAGCAAATCAGAAAGGCGGAGTCGGCAAAACCACAACCGCCATCAATCTGGCCGCATCACTGGCTGTACTGGAGAAAAAGGTGCTCATCATCGACGCCGATCCCCAGGCAAACACCACATCCGGCCTTAACTTTTCTCCAGACAGCGACCAGAAAAGGACGCTGTATGAGGTGCTCATAGGTGAAATCGAAATAACAGACAGCCTTATCCAGACAGAGATCGCAAACCTGCACATGATTCCGTCCCACATCAATCTCGTGGGTGCAGAATTTGAGCTTGCAAAGATGTCCGAAAGAGAGTCATTCCTGAAGGACGCACTCGCTAAGGTGAAGAGCAATTATGATTACGTGATCATTGACTGCTCGCCATCTCTTGGCCTTATCACAATCAACTGCCTGACAGCAGCTGACTCGGTGATAATTCCTGTACAGCCTGAATTCTTCGCCCTTGAAGGACTCGGAAAACTCCTCCAGACCATCCGTCTGGTACAGGAAAGACCAAACCCGGACCTCACCATCGAAGGATTCCTCGTTACAATGTTCGACGGAAGAACCAAAGTGCACAACCAGGTACTCAACGAGCTTAGGGAGCATTTCAAGGAAATGGTATTCGAAACCATCATCCAGAGAAACATCAGACTCAGCGAGGCTCCGTCCCATGGAAAGCCGATCATCCTTTATGACGTGATCTGCAACGGAACAGCAAACTACCTGAATCTGGCTAAGGAAATCCTAGACAAAAACTAAAGAAGATGAGCAAACAGCAGAGAGGATTAGGAAAAGGAATCAGCGCATTGTTCGGCGATGAAGCTGATCTCGGAAGCATAAGGAAGCCGGTAGGCTACATCAACAAGGAAATCGTCAGCGAGGAACAGCCGCGAGAGAGCGGTCCGAAAGCAGACGTGCTTCTTATTCCTGTGGACTTGATAGAGCCGAACCCGTTCCAGCCACGCATGTCGTTCGACCAGGACGCGCTCGAGGAGCTGGCTGACTCAATCAGAACACTCGGACTCATCCAGCCTATCACCGTACGTAGAAAGGATGACGGCCGCTACCAGATCATCAGCGGTGAGCGCCGCTTCAGAGCGTGCAGGCTCGCAGGCATGCAGATGGTTCCGGCATACATCCGCGATACCAACGACCAGGGAATGCTCGAGATGGCGATCGTGGAGAACATACAGAGAGAAGACCTTGACCCAATCGAGGTAGCTTTGAGCTACCAGAGACTGATCGAGGAGTGCAATCTGACACAGGAGCAGATGGCCGTACGCGTGGGCAAGAAGCGCGCATCGGTAACAAACTACCTCCGTCTTCTCA
Source organism: Bacteroidales bacterium (assembly GCA_017559545.1). Classification (GTDB taxonomy): domain Bacteria; phylum Bacteroidota; class Bacteroidia; order Bacteroidales; family UBA932; genus Cryptobacteroides. Next base: position 24,337 of record JAFYRK010000123.1, on the reverse strand, counting down.
AACTTCCGGCAAAGATCCAGCATGACCTTAAGGTAGGCCTTCTTTCAGTCGGACACGCAAAAGTACTCCTTGGCATAGAAGATACCAATGTTCAGGAATACCTTTGCGACCTCGTAATCAAGGAAGAACTCTCGGTACGTCAGCTCGAGGACAAGATCCGCAAGCTTGCAAATCCGGAGGCGCCTAAATCTGAAGAGCAGACACAAGACCTTCCGGACGAGTACTTCAAGGTATTGGAAATTGTAGGAAAATATTTTGAGAACAATATCAGTCTGAAGCGTTCAACTACCGGAAAGGGTTCAATGACTATCCATTTCAGTTCGGACGAAGAGGTAAAGAAATTCCTTAAAGCATTGGAGGACTCGAAGTTCTAAGATGAAGATACTGCTGAAATATATCGTGGCAGTGGCCGTAGCCTTGGCTGGCTTTACGGCCACTTGTCATGCGCAGTTCAAGGAAGAAGCCTTCCAGCAGACATATAACGAAGAGGGCACATACAACCCGAGAGATACCGCAGACAGACTGTTCAGCTTCAAGGAATATATCGGAGGTCTATCCCACAAGAACACAATCAAGCCGGGTGTGATGTTCGCCGGTTCCGTCATTCTGCCGGGTACTGCCCAGATATACAACAAAGACTACTGGAAACTGCCTATAGTATATGGTGGAATCGGCGCATTGGCCGGAACAGGAGGTTACTACCTGCACCAATACAAAAGCCAGAAAAAAGCTTACACGGTCTGGGAGACCAACAAGATACACTACGAAGAAACATACGGAAGCGCATATCCGAGAGTTGCACCTGAATTCAATCCACAATATAAGACCAGAGCAACATGGCTGCTTGCCGGCGCAGGACTCTTATATTGGGGATCGCTCCTTGACGGTGTCGTATGCTACGAATCCACAAAGTACCCCGACCCAGGCAAGGCAACACTCTACTCTGTCCTCCTGCCGGGACTCGGTCAGATCTACAACGGAGAGCTCTATAAGGTTCCGATCTACTGGGGAGGTCTGATGATATCGACCCACATGTTGATGAACAACAACAGGAACTATAAGCGCTTCAAGAGGATACATAACGAGGCTACCAACCCAGACATCGAGTATTCTGTTCCGATTTCAGGAGAAACGGCGAAATGGTACAGGGACGTATACAGAAGATACAGGGACTACTCAATCGTGGCCACAGCGCTGCTATACGTGCTTCAGGTCATGGATGCGAACGTCTTTGCATATATGCACGACTTCGAAGTTACTGACGACATATCCATGAGCGTAGAGCCGGCAGTCATATGTCCATACAACGCATACGCAATCAACACAGCGCCATCCGGAGCCACAAACTCCTTCGGCCTGAGGGTCGGATTCACATTCTAAACAACCACCACGCATGAACATAAACAAAATAATATCTGCCGCAACAGCGGCACTCATTTCTATTGTGTCCGCCACAATAGCTACAGCGGGACCGAAATACGACGGAAAGAAGAAGCTGGAAGACGAAAACAGAAGACTCCTCGAGGTCATTGACTCACTCTACATGGAGCTTGACCGCTACCGTGTGGAAACCGAGATCACAGACAGCCTGGAACTGGAAATGCTCGCAGCATACGGCGAATCCGTAGATATAAGTTCCGTAGATATAAGTACAGAAGTCTTTGAACCGACAGAATATACTACAGAGGTATCAGACAGTCTTCTGAACATCTGGTATGCACACAGACAGGCATACGAGGAAGATGACATGAACCTTGATTCTGTAAAATTCGCCTCAAACGTTCCGGACGAGGTCTACATTGAAAGAATCAAGAAGATGAACTCGTTCATCACTCTCCCCTACAACGAGATTGTAAGGAACTACATCATCATGTACTCGGAAAAGATGCCGCAGCGCATGGCATACATGCTCGGAATGTGTCGCTACTACATGCCGATCTTCGAGGAAATCTTCAATCGCTACGACATGCCTGAAGAACTTAAAGCCATGACCATCATCGAGTCTGCAATGAACCCATTGGCAGTTTCACGCGTAGGAGCAAAGGGAATGTGGCAGTTCATGTACGGCACCGCAAAACACTATGGCCTGCACATCGACTCTTTCGTGGACGAGCGTCTTGACCCTGTAAAGTCGGCAGAAGCAGCTGCGCAGTACCTCCAGGACGCATACGAAATCTTCGGAGACTGGAACCTTGCGATAGCATCATACAACTGCGGAGCCGGTAACGTCAACAAGGCAATCCGCCGTGCAGGAGGACAGAGAGACTTCTGGTCAATCTGGCCGTTCCTGCCGCGCGAGACTCGAGGATATGTCCCAGCATTTGTCGGAGCACTTTATACAATGACATATTATAAGGAGCATGGCATCAAGCCTGAGGCTGTGGGAATGCCTGTTGCTGTAGACACATTCTGCATCAACAAGCAGCTGCACCTGAAACAGGTCAGCGAACTGACCGGCGCACCTCTTGACGAGCTCAAGAACCTCAATCCACAGTATCGCCATGAGATTATCCCAGGAAACGAAAGGGAGTATATCCTCAGACTGCCTTACAACTACACAAATGCCTTCATAGAATTCGAAGACAGCCTTTACAAACACAAGGCAGACGTATACTTCAACCCTGTCACCATCAGGAAAATCAAGGAAGGAGGCGACGGAGAGCTAATCATATACAAGGTCAAGAGCGGCGACTACCTCGGCAAGATCGCCGGCAAATACAGATGTAGCGTAGCGCAGATCAAGAAGTGGAACGGTCTGAAGAGCAACGACATACGCGTCGGACAGAGACTCAGGATTTATAGAGGTGGCGTAGTATCATCTTCATCATCCAGCAGTTCAGGCAGCACATCAAGTTCGTCAGGCAGTCCTGCAAGCACTTCATCATCCAGCCAGTCTGGCAACAAGATCACATATACCGTGAAGAGCGGTGACGTGCTTGGCAGAATCGCCGAGAAACACGGAGTCGGACTGTCTGAACTGAAGAAATGGAACGGACTGACCAGCAACAATATCAAGGTAGGACAGAAACTCGTGATCTACACCAAGGGCAGCGCACCGGCCTCGTCTGGAACCAACAGCGCAGCGGGGGCAAAAGGCAGTTCCACATATACTGTCAAGAGCGGAGACTCGTTCTACTCTATTGCAAAGAATTACCCTGGAGTCAGCGCCCAGAACATCATGGACCACAACGGAATGAAGGCATCAGACCTCAGACCAGGAATGACAATCAAGATTCCACAGTTCTAAGACGGACTAGAAACGGAACACCATCTGAAATTTAAGCTCGGCTTTGCCGGGCTTTCTCTTTTCCTGTTCCATGAAATGATAACCGACATACGAGGCTCTTGCGTATAGGCGTATCGATCTGGTTACATGCACGGAGGCGACTACGTTCGCAAACCACCCTCTGCCGTACATCGCCGGAACATTGAATGAGCCGGGAGCATCGCGTTCATACACATATATACGGTCCTCCCAATCGTCCACAAAGAAGATCCCCTGACGCAGATATATGCTCATATCAGAGGTCTTGCGACCTTCTTCAATATAACTGACGAACCCTGTTTCCTCGCATCTGAGGGCATTTATACGCATATTCATAAGCCATGGACCATACCCGTACGAAACATCTGCACGGAAATCTGTACGATAGTGGTTCCCCCATGTCCTTAGCCTCTCAGATATACGCAGTTTGAAATTCCAATGATCATTGACCTTATACTTCCAATCTGCCAGAATCTTTGCCTGAATGCTGCGAGAGACTGATTTGTCTTTCGGTTCAACATAGCTGACCGCATCTACAGTCAGCGTAGCGGCGTGCCGGCTCTGCTGGGAGCCGAAGGCTCCGCTGAGCGCTACGCCATGCTGCGCTGCCATGCCATCATACTTGCTTGGGAAATATCTCAACAAGGTCGCCATCCGCGCCTTCTCCCCTATCCGAAAATCTGTTCCTGCAACTGCATGGATGTTCTGGTATACCCAGTCATAGGCTGCTTCGCCGAAGAGATTGACTCCACGGAAACAGAAGGCCGCGTCGGAGGACGTCCGCATGGACGGGATCCGGACGTAAGCGGTCTGCCAGCCGGACAGTTCCATTACATGCGTTACTGAGATCTGCCCATAACGTCCACGCCAGGACAGGTTTGCAGCTGGCTTCAAGAGGACCTTATCAGGCTTTGCACTCACTGTCTTTATCCCTGGAATCGCAGCCAGAACTGTCAAAGCAAACTGCTTGACATGAAAGCTTGATGCCGCGCCAGTCAATGCTGGAGACCCTGTAAATGAGAAAGTTTCAGATATGCCTGATGATTTCTTCATGAAGGCATCAGGAGAATTCAGCGAGTTCATGAAAGCTCCGTTCCACAACGCGAGCCCCTGCCCAAACCTCGCATTGAAATCGCCGATGACCACACGTCCTCTTATCCTTCTGAAATCATATGATAACGAACCCGTGTACGACTCCGGCCATACAGAGCTTATTGAATACGGCTTTGATGTTCCTATAGAAACCGTCAGTCTCTCCGTCCTTAGCCTATATTTAAGTCCATAGTTCCATGTCGCCTTATAGGCAGTTTTCACTGCCAGATCATGGAGAGGTTCCATAACCACGGTATGCAGTCCTTGAGATTCCAAAGATATGAACGGCCGGAGTTTCCGGACTGTCTCCTGACCGAATCCATCCACTGCCGCAAGCTCAGTAAAAGACATCACGTTACCATGCCTTGACCGATAATCGGACAGTGACACAGATTGATATGGACTCAGAAGTCCAGACGCTGCCAGGCGCGACTGCGGGACCATATTTATACGCAACGGACGCTCAAGAAAATCCTCCAGTCTCTCCACATCAGCCGCATCAAGTTCCTCCGGCGAATCAACGCCCAGGAACTGCATCACCGCCTCTATTCCTTCTGCCTCCTGTGCTGACATGTCAACGCACAACACTAAGGCTGCCACTACCGCCATCCACAATACTCTCATAGCCTTTTTTGACGATAAAAATAGCCTTCCAGGTTATTATTCCTGTTGTTTTTCATTAAAACAACAGAAGATTTTTATCTTTTTTAAACTTATTTCTTTTTTTTAAAACTATTGTGCTAAATTTGCTTGATATGCTAATTGTGTAACGATTATAACAGACATTATACATATGGAAAAAGTGAGACTCCACGACAAGACCTTCAAGAAGTTCATTCCTTACGAGAAGCTCGAAACCGCTATCGACAGAGTAGCCGATAAGATCAACAGCGACTTCGAAGGATGCGAGGATATTCCGGTTTTGCTGTGCGTCCTTAATGGATCGATCATGTTTACAGCAGAGCTCATGAAGAGACTCCGCTTCAACTGCCAGATCGTTTCCACCAAGCTGACTTCATATGTTGGAACCGAGACAACAGGAGAGGTAAAACAGACACTTGGGCTTACCGCCGACATCACAGGCAGACGCGTGATCGTGGTAGAAGACATCGTTGATTCCGGCAACACAATCGTTGCGCTCAAAAAGATCCTCGCGGAGAAAGGAGCGAAGGAAGCACGTATGTGCACCCTTCTTCTGAAGCCGGAGGCATATAAGAAAGACGTTGTCCTGGACTATGTTGCCATGGAGATACCTAACGACTTCATCGTAGGATTCGGACTTGACTACGACGAGATCGGACGTAATCTCAAAGACATCTACATCCTTGATACCGAAGCAGAATAATCACACACCAAAGATATGAAATACTATATCCTATTCGGCCCTCCAGGTGCAGGCAAAGGCACCCAGGCCACTGCAATGGTTGAGAAATACAATCTCCACCATATTTCAACTGGCGCACTCCTCCGCAAAGAGATTGCAGCCGGCACAGAGCTCGGACTTCAGGCCAAGGCTCTCATCGAGAAAGGCTGCCTCGTTCCTGACGAAGTGGTGGAAGGAATGATCGAAAGCGAGTTCAAGACAGTTACAGGAGTGGACGGATTCCTTCTTGACGGATTCCCACGCACCCTCCCTCAGGCAGAGGCGCTTGACGCCATCCTCGCTAAGACAGGAGAAACTGTAACAGCTACCGTTTCCATCATGATTCCTGATGCAATGATCATGGAGCGCATCAAGGGCCGCGCCCTCAAGGAAGGCCGTGCTGACGACGCAAGCGAGGACATCATCAACAACCGTATAGTGACATATCACAACCAGACCGAGCCTCTGATCGAGTACTACGAGAAGGTTGAGAAATACCATGAGATAGACGGCATAGGCACAATCGAAGAAGTGCAGGACCGCATCTTTTCAGTAATGGACAAGTTCTAAAACGGCCCAAAAGCTCAAAGAATTGGCAAATATTAAAAAACGGCAATAGAGTGCGTTCTATTGCCGTTTTTCGCTTTTCTGAGAGTCTGGTAAAATTGGTTATTTTCTGTATTTTTGTGTCAATTTTGTTACTCGTTTGTTACTCGGAGCAGACCTTTATACAGTGTCAAAGTTGCTCGGCCATAGCAATATCCGCACAACGCAAATATATGCGAAGATCGTGGATGAAAGTAAGAGAAGGACCGTGAATCTTATACCCAATCTATAATATTTAAGCAAAATCAAAACGAATCCGTTTCGATTTCACCCAAAATATTTGTTTATTTATTTGTTTGTTCATACCTTTGCAAACCAAATTAAAACTATGGGAGCAGATAATAAAGCGACATTAGAGGAGATTGAAGCCTTCCTAAATGAGTTTAAAGAGAAATCTAAGGTATTCGGTATAAAATATGACATTGATAAAGAAGAGAATTTTCGCACTCTTCTTGAGTTGGAAATGCCGGGTGCTAGACGCGATGAGTATATATACAACCTTAAACCAGAAGATTACTACCAAGGCCCAGGCATAAATGATTACGACCCGAAAGAGGGAATGGTCTGGATGTTCGGTATCGGAATAAAGAAACGAGGGAAAAAGAAAAAGATACCTATATATATTAAAATCTACATTACAAAAGTAAATGGTGCGCCCAACTTTTGTATATCATTCCACGAAGCCAAGTTTGACATATTTTTCCCTTATAAACAAGAATTATGATAAGTCCATTTACAGGCGGTAACGTCACTAAAACGTATAAGTTTGAAACTTTCACATTTAGAAATGAAAAGTTTAATGTTAAACGCTACTACTATGTATGCAATGACACAGGCAGATCATTCTCTGATTCTGAAGTTGACGACCTTGTATTTTACGAAATATACGACCAATATAGAAAGCGTCATAACATACCATCGCCACAAATGCTTAGAGACCTCAGAAACAAATACAATCTCTCTGCGCACACCATGTCTAAAATTGCTGGTATAGGTATTAATCAATACGGACTATATGAGAACGGCGAAATGCCGACAATTGCAATAGGCCAGAAACTCGCTTTGCTTTTTGATAAAAACACTCTTCTGGAATGTATCGATAAAGCTCAGCCAAAATTAGGCAAGAACTACTCAAAAGTAAGAGAGGCTGTTGAGGCGTATGTAGAGCCTATCACAATATCATTAGCAAAAAAGTCATATAAAGATTTCTTTGAAACCCTACAGACAACACTCTTTCCCAAAGAAATCAGCACAGGTAAGAAAGCTAGATGGAGCACTTATGAGCCATCTTATGCAATGGCATAAATAAAAAAATATGGAAACTAAAACAAACATTAGATACAAGATTCACTCAATAGCTGAAAATTGTTTTACCCTCAACATTGATAAAATCAACGTATCTGACATCAACGAAGAGTCACTAAGATTCCAATATAAGATTGAAACACTGATAAAGATGTCAGAGAATATCATCTTAGTTACACCTGGCATCAGATTCATCTTAGGAGACACAACAATTCTGGAAGTATCAGCAACCATCAGTTATGATGTCCAGACATTAGATGAAGCATTCTCGGTTGATAAAGAAAACCATAAGATTAACATCAAAGCGGACATCTTACCTTCATTTGTCGGAGCATCATATAGCACTCTTAGAGGTATTGTATATGCAAAAACAGCAGGTACTCCTCTCGCTCAATATCCAATCCCAATGATCGAGATGCCAACACTGATGAATAAGAATGCCATCAGCGTAGAAGACTAGGTTATTCATTTTAAACTATGAAACAGAAGAAACTAAGAATCACACAAGAAGACTTCATCCTTGCAAACCGCAAGGCAGCAAGGATGGAAGAGATTGAGAGACATGGACGGCAGGTCCAGTCGAGAAGGATGGTTCATAAGTCGAAGAAGACTTACGACAGGAACAGACTCAAGAGAGCTGTCATCAAGAGCGATGACGGCTCTTTTTATTTATAGGAAAGTATAAAAAAACGTCATGGAGTCCAGTCTGAGCGATAAGGAGACCATTTCAAATGAGGAATAGATATTTTACTATCGGAAAGATTAACTATCTTTGCAGATTGTAAGATTTTTCAATATCCGCTAACATCTGTAGGAATTTGTGTTGGAGGTTACGAATTGTAAGTGGGTTTTATGTTTGTTTTCCTTGAAAATTTTGTTTCGCGTTTGTTACTTTGGTAGCAAAACAAAGAAAAATCAAGGGTTAAATAATTGATTATCAAAATAGTTATGGCAGACAGCAATTTCATAGACTACGTGAAGATCTATTGCCGATCAGGCAATGGAGGTGCGGGTTCTACGCACATGAGGAGGGAGAAGTATATCCCTAAGGGTGGACCGGACGGAGGAGACGGAGGACGAGGAGGACACATCATCCTGAGGGCTAATCCGCAGTTCTGGACTCTCATCCACCTGAAATACCGCAAGCACATCATGGCAGAGCATGGCGGCGCAGGCAGCGGACAGCTCCAGCACGGAAAGAACGGTGCCGACATCTACCTTGACGTTCCACTCGGAACAGTGGCAAAGGATGCAGAGACTGGAGAGGTTCTCTTCGAGCTCGTCGAGCCATATGAGGAGCGCATCCTTGTAAAAGGAGGACGCGGAGGTCTTGGCAACAACAACTTCAAGACTGCTACAAACCAGACTCCACGATATTCACAGCCTGGTGAGCCATATCAGGAAGGCTGGTTCATCCTTGAGCTCAAGTTGCTGGCTGATGTCGGACTTGTAGGTTTCCCTAATGCCGGTAAATCTACCCTTCTTTCTACAGTTTCAGCAGCACGTCCAAAGATCGCAGACTATCCGTTCACCACTCTTGAACCAAACCTCGGTATCGTAAGTTACTATGACGACAAGTCATTCGTAATGGCTGACATACCTGGTATCATTGAGGGAGCACACGAAGGCAAGGGCATCGGAATGCGATTCCTCAGACACATTGAGCGTAACTCGATCCTTCTGTTCATGGTAGCTGCAGACCAGGACGATATCAGAGAAGGATACGAAGTGCTCCTTAACGAACTTCGTGAATACAACCCGGAACTTCTGGTCAAGGACCGCGTACTCGCTATCACAAAGTCAGACATGCTGGACGAACAGCTCAAGAGCGAGATTGAGGAACAGCTTCCTGCGGATATCCCGCACGTATTCATTTCGTCATTCACTCAGGAAGGCATCAAGGAGCTGAAAGACATGCTCTGGGAGGCGCTCCAGAAGGAAATGCCTGCAGAGGAAGAAGTTATAGTCCTCTTCCCTGGCGACGATAACGAAAAGACTCTTGACTGATTGTCATTCTGACCATAGTGGAGAAATCTATGACCTGGCAAGAAATACACCATCTAGACCAGCTGTTGACCCTGGAAATCAACAGCTGGCACTCATTTATAACTGACCCAATGTGGGTCTTCTTCTCTCAGAAGCTCGAATGGGCACCGATGTATGCAGGAATCATCGCACTGCTGATCTGGAAACTTGGCTGGAAACGTGGACTCATTATCCTGGCCGGAGCCCTGCTGACCTTCGGCTTCTGCGACCAGTTCTCCAACCTGATCAAACATGCAGTAGGACGCATCCGTCCACTTAATGACGAATTCATGATCAGTCAGGGACTGCATGTTCTGGAGCACGGCGGAGGATATAGCTTCTTCTCGGCACACGCAGCCAATTCCTTCGGACTGGCATTCAGCACATTTATTGGCATGAAACGTTGCCTGATTGGGATGCCAGGCGCGAAGGCTAGTCAGACCTCACCAAACCCTGACAGTCAAACTGCAACCTTCATGATGCCGAAGTGGCTCAAAGCATACGGATGCTGGATCTTCTTCTGGGCTTTCATGGTAGCAATCAGCCGCATCTTCGTCGGCAAGCACTACCTCGGCGACGTAATAGTCGGCAGCATCGTCGGCTCCCTCGCCGGCTACTGCTTCGCCCGCCTCTGCAGCTTCCTCGCCACACGCTTCATCAAGCAGTAACACAGGTGACCCCGCCAGCCACCCGTCATCTAGTTTGCAAAGCAATTCAGACGGTGACGCACAAAGCACTGACACACAACAGTTTACGAAAAGCTCCTGCCCCAAAAAGGAAGCAGGAGCTTTTCGTAAACCACTGTACAGCAGCAATTATGCGGCAACTGATTTAGAGGATTGGAATGACGTTCTCCATTCGAGTGCCGCGAGAGCCCTTGATAAGGATTGTAGCACCGGAGAGCGGCTCAGATGTTAAATAAGCAGCGAGCTCATCGGACGTTCCGAAGAAGCAAGTCTGAGCGAGAAGTTCAGGATCTACCTCAGCAGCTGCTTTCCGAAATTCCTTGCCTACAAAGCATACCTTGGCAAGGCCACGCGAGCATGCAGACCTGATCACTGCAACATGCTCTGCAACAGACTCCTCACCAAGCTCAAGCATGTCACCCAAAAGGGCGACCTTGCACTCTGCAGCCACATTGGAGAAGTTCTCTAGAGCAGCAGCCATGCTTGTAGGGTTAGCATTATACGCATCTACAATCAACGTGTTGCGTTCTGTCTTTGTCATCTGTGATCTCTTGTTAGCCGGCACATACGCCTCGATAGCCGACACAGCATCCTCAAACGAGACACCGAAATGCTGTCCCACAGCCAGAGCAGCCATCACGTTGTCAGCATTGTATGATCCCACGAGATTTGTGCTTACCACACGCTCCCCTATCTGCACACGCAGGAATGGGTATTCAGATGAAGATGGGAGCACTGCAGCTCCACTATACTCAAGACCATAAGGCAGAAGCAGCGAATATGGACGCTCTGAATCATGCTGCATGTTACGCTCTGAAGCCATCTGGCAAAGATGCGGATTATCCACATTGATGAACGCCTTGTCAGCAGTACGGCGGAGATAATCATAAAGCTCTCCCTTTGTCGCCTTGACTCCCTCAAAACTACCGAATCCAAGCAGATGCGCCTTTCCTACATTGGTAATCAGACCGTAATTCGGCAAGGCTATATCTACAAGTTCTTTGATATCACCAGGATGACTGGCACCCATCTCCACTACCGCAAGCTGAGTTTCCGAATTTATACGTAACAAGGTCAAAGGGACACCTATACTGTTATTAAGATTGCCTTCAGTTGCAGTCACACGATACTTGACAGCCAGCACCTCACGCACTAGTTCCTTGGTCGTAGTCTTACCATTTGTACCGGTCAAAGCTATGACTGTCAATGGCTTGCCATCAACAAAAGTCATAGACCTATGCCAACGCGCAAGTTCCTGAAGAGTCTTCAATGTATCCTCAACTAGAACCAGTCGCCCTGCAAGCGAAGCTTCCAGAAGTCCTGCAGCGCAATCAGTGCCAACCTTTGAAGTACGGTTGACAACAGCATATCGGGCACCAAGTTCCAAAGCCTTCAGTGCATACTCGTTTCCATCAAAATTATCACCACGGAGAGCAAAGAACATCTCTCCTCCCTTAAGAGTACGAGTATCCGTCGTAACTACACCGCACTCCTTGAACTTATTGTAGATTGAAATTATTTCCATATTACCTGCCGGTTGAACCAAATCCACCTTCTCCCCTTTCAGTCTCGTCCAGGACTTCAACCTCATCCCACTCGACCTTCTCATAACGTGCGACCACCATCTGCGCTATCCTCTCGCCAGGATTGATCACAAAAGGCTCATTAGACAGATTCACAAGAATCACCTTTACTTCACCACGATAATCCGCGTCGATGGTTCCCGGAGCATTCAGTACGCTGAGGCCGTGCTTCGCAGCAAGTCCGCTTCGCGGACGCACCTGCGCCTCCGTACCATCAGGCAATGCGATGAACAGCCCTGTCGGCACCATCGCTCTCTCAAGTGGTCCCAAAGTCATCGGCTCAGTGATATTAGCCTTCAAATCCATTCCAGCCGACTTCTCCGTAGCATAAAACGGAGTCTCATATGCCGACTTATTCACTATCTTGACTTTCATATATATTTTATCTCTTATTTACTTCTTCGAAAATACTTGCGGGTAAGCCTTACAACTGTACTTGTGAACCAATACCACATAAACGCCATCACATAACCAGGGAATAATCCGAAGAGCTTAACCAGACGCTTAGGCAGGAATATGAAAATGTGCCATCTCTTAACTATAAGCGGTTCTTCAGAATCATCCAGCCTATTTACATCAAAACGGCCGAAATTACCCGATATGAATATATGTCTCAACAACATATATGTCTTTCGCGTAGGAGCGATATCCTTCGGAGCAAGTGGAAGTTCCTCCACCGGAAGCCCAAGGAAATTCACTGCAAGACGACCGAACTCCTGCCATATACGCACCATCTGCAACTCCTTCAACTTCCTTCCAAGCACCTCCACATCCACTTGTGCATGGGACTTGTGTAAAAACATTGTCCAATCGCATATCTGACGAAGGCCCACACCCTCTAATGTCATATGTCTTACTGCATGATGCAGAACGAATAACGCATTAAATGTCGCAGGAGGCAGAAATACAGCAGTGCCGTCATTGTCCCATATCCCAAGTTTGTCGCTGCCAAACAGGTCATCGATATTTTCCTGTGTCCACTTATGGAAATTCTCATTCAGGCGAGTACCATGAAGGAAGCTAGCATAGCGGTGTATCTCCACCTCAACACCATTGAGGGACGTATGCATATGATGTTCAGACTCTACTGGCTTCTTACGTACTTGTTCTTCATTAAGACTCTCAATGATATCAAACGCTCGCTGATATCCCCTATTACCGGTATACAGATCGATATCTCCGCACGCACGGCTCTCAGGACGAAGGTAATTCTGGGCAATACCCTGTCCCTTCAGCAGCACAGAATGTATACCCTCCGCATCCAAGGCATTCACAATCTGAGCGATGGTCAGATTAAGCAGTCTATGCACATACTCTGTCCTTAAACGCATCATCGCCAGTTTCATCATGAAATCCTTCTCCGGCCACGACTCCTTCGGCAGCGTCTCAATACCATCCGCCACTACAACAAGCATTGTCTGCTCCCTGGCAATACGCAAAACTGTCTTCCAGTCAACACTGTCAGGCTTAAAGTTCTCCGGATTGACGGGAACACCCCAAAGGCCAGCTCTCAAAAGTTCCAGGAACTGCGTCTGTGTTTTTTTCATAGGCTTCATTACATTCTTATATATCTGATTTACCTATCTGATTGGGTAACAAAACGCACAACAGCATCTGCGATCCAATGCCACATATATGAAACCACATAAGCTGGGAACAGTCGGAACAGTTTCGCCAGGCGTTTGCTCTGATATATAAAACTGCGCCACTTCCTTGCCATATACGGCACATTAGAACGGTCACGTCTATTCACATCAAAACGGCCAAAATTACCCGATATGAATATATGTTTCAGCAGCAGATATGTCTTACGTGTAGGAGCGATATCCTTTGGAGCAAGCGGAAGCTCCTCCACCGGAAGCCCTAAGAAATTCACTACGAGACGTCCGAACTCCTGCCATATCGCCTCCATATTCAACTCCTTCAATTTCCTGCCGAGCAACTCCACATCTACCTGTGCATGGCATCTGTGCAAAAGCATAGTCCAGTCGCATATCTGACGGAATCCCACGCCTTCTGCCACCATATGTTTCACCGCATGCTGCAGAATGTAGAATGCATTAAAAGTCGCAGGCGCCAGACATACAGCAGTGCCGCCATTATCCCATGTCTCCAACTTGCCGCTGCCGAACAGTTCATCGATGCTCTCCTGTGTCCACTTCTCAAATTTCGCATTCATACGTTTGCCCATAATGTAGCTAGCCAGGCGATGTATCTCCACCTCAACACCATTGAGCGTCGTATGCATATGATGTTCACACTCCGCTGCCTCCTTATGTGGTCGTCCTTCATTAAGGCGCTCAATGATCTCAAACGCTCTCTGATATCCTCCATGACCGGTATACAGGTCTATATCACCGCACGCACGACTCTCCGGACGACGGTAGTTCTGTGCAACACCCTGTCCCTTCAACAGCACGGAATGCACGCCCTCTGCATCTAAAGCATTCACAATCCGAGCTATTGTTGAATTGAGCAGCCTATGTGCCTGCTCTGTTTTAAAACGCATCATCGCCAACTTCATCATAGCTTCCTTCGCCGGCCACAACTCCTTCGGCAACGTCTCAATACCATCCGTCACGATAGCCAACATCGTCTGTTCCTTGGCGACACCAAAAACACCCTTCCAGCTAACACTGCCCGGCTTAAAATTCTCCGGATCTGCCGGAACACCCCAAAGGCCTGCTCTCAGAAGTTCCAGAAACTGCATCTGTGTTCTATTCATCAACATCATATCGTTTGTATATCTCTTACAAAATTAGCAAAATTTTACATTATCCACCCTGCACTTCTGCTTTGACTTATAGAAAGTTACGTCAACTTTCCCTAATCTCTCCTAAAGACATCACGAGTATAAACCTTCTCCGCAACATCATCCAGACACGGATCGTATCTGTTAGCTATGATCGCGTCGCACTGAGCCTTGAAAGCAGCAAGATCATTCACGACAAGACTTCCGAAGAATGTCGAGCCATCCTCAAGAGCAGGTTCATATATCACCACCTTGGCACCTTTAGCCTTGATACGCTTCATTACGCCCTGGATAGCACTCTGACGGAAATTATCTGAATTTGCCTTCATGGTGAGGCGATAAACACCCACTATGACCTCTTTCTCACACGCAGAAGCAAACTCGCTATTTGCCGAATAGTACCCTGCCTTTGACAACACCTGATCTGCTATAAAGTCCTTTCGAGTCCTGTTACTCTCCACAATTGCAGACATCATGCACTGAGGCACATTATCATAGTTTGCAAGCAACTGCTTTGTATCCTTTGGCAAGCAATATCCACCATAGCCGAACGAAGGATTGTTGTAATGCATACCAATACGAGGATCCAGACCTATACCTTCGATTATCGCCATAGTATCCAGACCCCTCATCTCAGCATATGTATCAAGTTCATTGAAATATGACACGCGCAAGGCAAGATATGTATTAGCGAACAACTTTACTGCCTCTGCCTCCTTCAGTCCCATAAACAAAACCGGTACATCCTCCTTCGCAGCACCCTCCTGAAGAAGCCCCGCAAACGTACGCGCCGCCTCCTCAAGATGATTACCTGCAATAGCACGGATCGCCTCGTTCTCCTCACCGCATTCCTCAATCATCTTAGGATATCCCACGATGATACGTGACGGATAAAGATTATCATACAACGCCATGCTCTCACGAAGAAACTCAGGAGAGAAAAGCAGACGAAGTTTATGAGTTGCGTCCCATCCCTTCTCCTTGAAAAGCTTAGCATACTTTACATAAAGAGAACGACAATATCCCACAGGGATAGTCGACTTGATGACCATAGTAGCCGAAGGATTAACCTCCAGCACAAGATCAATTACATCCTCAATATGATGTGTATCGAAGAAATTCTTCTGCGGATCATAGTTGGTCGGAGCCGCAATGATCACAAACTCCGCATCACGATACGCCGCCGCACCATCAAGCGTCGCCACCAGATCCAACTCCTTCTCAGCGAAATACTTCGTTATATACTCGTCCTGAACAGGACTCTCGCGACGATTGATCTTCTCAACCTTCTCCGGAATCACATCCACCGCCGTCACACTATGGTGCTGAGCCAACAGAGTGGCCATTGACAAGCCAACATAGCCTGTTCCCGCTACTGCTATCTTCATCTATCCTTATGCAAAAATTTTCTTGGCTTCCTCGTAACTATCAAGACTTCCGATGTCAAAACGTCCCCCGCTCATCGGCCAGGCGTGTATATCCGTCTGATCTACCATATAATGAGCCAGATTGCCCGGAGCATCCTTTCCACAACCATTTTCCACACTGTTTCGCACCAGATCCAAATCCTTCTTCAAATAGATATAGAACGGAGGAACTGCCCAATGAGATTTCGGTACGAGAGGCTTTTCCTCCATATCCAACACCTTGTTATTCTCATCAAGAAGCACAACACCGGTACGTTGCAGCCTCTCTATACTTGGCTGTTCATGACACATGATACAAGAAGTCTGCTTCATCATCGCATAATCCACAAACTCCTTGAAACTGAACATAAGTATGTTATCGGCAGCTACAACCAGCATATCATCATCTATTGCCAACTTATCCATTGCGAAAAGCAGGTCGCACACTGCACCAAGACGGGTTTCATTAGTCGAGGTGCCATCATCTATGATTGTCACAGGCTTAGAATAAGACTGTTCCGAAGCCCACTTCTCAAAAACAGGAGCAAAACGATGATTAGTAATGATGATATGCTCATCAATTTCCGGTATCTTATCTATATCATCCAGCATGCGTCCCAGAATTGTCGACTCACCGATCTGCAGCAAAGGCTTAGGAAAGTTTCTGGTCAGTTCACCTAAACGGGTAGCATATCCCGCAGCTATAACTATGTTTTTCATACGAATCTTGCTCCATCATCAGTCTTACAGAAATGGATCTCGAACGTTGTCGTATATTCAGGGAACATACGAAGATATTCATTCGTGATCTGCTCACGGATCTGCTCTTTCTTCGTTGGATCCACAAGAGCTATACATGCACCCTTGAAGCCGGCTCCGCTGAATCGGCCACCATATATACCATCACACTGGCGCATGATGTTATATATTGCAATCAGTTCCTCACTGCCACATTCATAATTCTTTATTGAACTCTCACAGCTCTCATAACTAAGCTTACCGAACAGTTCCAGATTACCGGTCTCCCAAGCAGTCACGCCCTTGCGGACACGCTTATACTCGCTATAGAAATGCTCGGCGCGACGTGCAAAACGTGGAGGCATCTTATCCTTTGTCAAGTCGAACGTCTCCTTCGGGATGTCGCGCAAAAACGTCTTGTCAAGACTCTTCAGTGGCATTCCAGTATAAGCCATCATATTCCAGGCAGCAGTCTTGCACTCGGCTACGCGCAAGTTGTAATCACTGCCGACCAAGTTACGCGTCAGACCCGAAAAGATAATAGCAAGCTCAAACTCAGGCATACGAGGATTCTTCTTGATCACACGATACTGTTCGCTATCCGTATCAAGGAACAGCAGCGAATCCTTTTCTCCCAAAACAATACAAGACTGGTCAAGTATACCATTTGTCAGTCCGATATACTCACGCTCAGCCTGACTGGCAATCCTGATGATCTCCATCTTTGAAAGCACTATGTCATTGGCCTTTGCAAGCGCCATCACATAAGCAGTCAACACAGCTGCGCTGCTGGAAAGTCCTCCGATCGGCAGACTACCCTTGATAACGCCCTCAATACCCCTTGAAAGCTCAAATCGCTTCTTCAAAGCATACTTTGCTCCTCTGGCATAATCTCCCCAGTTACCCTCCTTGATCTGTACAGGCTTCCTCACATCAAAAGACACCTCGCCCTCAAAAGTAAGACTCTTTAATGTAACTGCTCCATCCTCTGTCGGATTGAACCACAAATCAACTCCCATATCAAAGGCGAATCCAGTCACCAGACCATGCTGATGGTCTACGTGTGCTCCCAACGGACACACACGATAAGGAGAGAAAATATGATATTTATAACCTTCCATATCAAGAATTTAAATAAGTTTCACACCATCTTTATATCCATAATACCCTGCATACCACTCTGCGAACGCCCTCAGGCCGTCACGGAGCGAAGTCGAAGGCTTGAATCCAAAGTCACGCTCCAAAGCCGAAGTGTCGGCAAATGTCACAGGCACATCACCGGGTTGCATAGGCACAAGTTCCTTATGCGCCTCAAAATCATAATCCGAAGGCAACACCCCCGCACGAACCAGCTCCTGCTGAAGAATATCCACAAACTCCAAGAGATTCTCCGGATTGCTGTTACCGATGTTATACACAGCATACGGCGGAACTGGAAGCCCATCCTCACCGACCTGACGCTCAGGAGCCTTCAGCATCACACGGAACACTCCCTCAACGATATCGTCCACATATGTGAAATCACGCCTGCAGTTACCATAATTGAAGATCTGAATCTTCTCGCCACGAACAAGCTTATTTGTGAATCCGAAATAAGCCATATCAGGACGACCTGCAGGACCATAAACTGTAAAGAAACGAAGACCTGTCGAAGGAATATTGTAGAGCTTGCTATATGCATGAGCCATCAGCTCATTGCTCTTCTTCGTCGCCGCATAAAGCGACACTGGATTATCCACCTTGTCATCAGTCGAATACGGCACCTTCTTATTCGAGCCATACACAGAAGATGAAGAAGCATACACCAAATGCCTCACACCACCCTCATACTTCTCATACGAATGACGGCAAGCCTCAAGAATATTGTAAAAACCGATCAGATTCGCCTCTATGTAAGCATCAGGATTGGTAATCGAATAACGCACTCCAGCCTGCGCAGCAAGATTGACAACAATCTCAGGCTGATACTCCGCAAACACACGGTCAATCAGCGCCTTATCAGCGATATTGCCACGCACGAACTCAAAGCCCGCATAGCCCTCCAGATCCGCCAGCCTCTCCTCCTTCAAGCGGACATCGTAATAGTCGTTCATGTTATCCAGACCCACCACCTCAGCATCCGGCATCTGCCTGAATATCGCTTTCACCAAATTACTGCCGATGAAGCCTGCGGCCCCTGTTACTAGGATTTTCATAGAATATTACCTTACAACAGTATTCAAACTACACTAACATTATTCTTCATCTGCCATTCACTTATATCTGCATATAAGTGAGTGTTCTGAAAATCTTGTCTGGAATATGCATTTATCATCTTACTTGTTATAGAAGATACACTATATTCTAATTTGACCAATGCTAATGATAAATACTTCAACACATCATGACCCCGACAAATATCATACGGACTTACCTCATCGAGTTTATGATGAGAAATAAAAGCAGTAATATCTTCATCTGTTATGTATTCGTACAAAATACTCCTACAATACTGCCTCCAGTCCAACTCCAGCTTATGCGTATTCTGGTTCCATATATGACTTTGCTTTAACCTATCCCTAAAAACACAAGACAGATCATAAAGATGATTGCATAGTCTCAATTGGCCGAGCACAACCCCAACCTCCAGCGCTATTGAGAACGCTTCTATAAAGTCTGGAGTCCAATTCGTCAACACACTGCTGACAGAAGGAGCCTCCAACAACATCATCTCTAAATCACGTCTGTCCGTTACAAACACATTATCGGGAAAAACATGAGTAGGAACTTCAAAAGAAGTATAGTCGCGATCTCTTATGCCGAATATCTTAGCATCACGCTCCTCTGCTACAATCTCTACAACTATGGACTCAACGTTTTTATATCCTCTTCTTCCGTCGTTTCCTTCAGAGGTCTTTATTGTAACCGCTTCCTCGTTAAGCATACGACTATAAAGTCGCACATCTTCTTCGCCCTCGACAATTGTCCAAACCGTTCTTGAACCTACTGGCGAGCGCATGGCCATCTTAATTGCCGCTTTCGTACCTGCTAACTCATCGGTATTGGAGCGCAATGACTTGTCATCCATACTACTCATGTCCTAGCGAATTGGTATACAAATCGGTTGTCAACGACCACATATTATTGAAAATATGAGGAGAATGTGTTGCTATCAGATACTGAAAGCCCCTTACGTGAGCAATCTCCTGAATCATCTTCAGATAATTTACCTGCCACATCATATGGAATGACAGTTCAGGTTCATCTATAAGAACCAACGTACCTTGCTGAGCATTGAATAGCAACTCAAACACCTGAATCAGCAAATGTTTTTCTCCAGAAGACAAAGAATTCAAAGATATCTTCGTACTCAACTCGTCCTTTGCGATAAAACGGAATCCGAACAGTTTGTTAATCTCCAAGTACTTAGAAGAGAAATCACTTCGGTCAACTATCTTTTTGAAAACCTCTATCCTACTAACATTTGCAGCATGCTGAGTGGGATCATTCAAGATTTGCTTAAGTCTTTCTACATATACATTCAGGCTCATAGAATCCATCTCATGCTCTGCTACAGCTGTATCAGTCTTTTTCCTTAACAACCGGCTATCAGTCAGATAGTGACACGTCTTAGAAACAAGGAACATATCAATATTACCTCTGCCATCTACCTTCATCAACTGATCCGGTTCGTACGGGACACAAATCTCACCAAGGGTTTCAACATTTTCAGCTTTATGACTGAACAGTCTCACCACTAACTCCACTTTAGGGTTCTCCTGGACATCAAGAGAAATATCGACATCTTCAAAATGTTGTTTTCGATCTGCTCTTAACTCAAGATCATCATCAAAATATAAGGATATTCTCTCAAAAGGAATTCTCAACAAATCATCATGATGACTTGTCAACATAGCATTGACCAGCTCTAGGATTGTCGTTTTACCATATCCATTTGGCGATGTAATAAAATGAATGGGACCATTATTCAGTCCCATGTCTATGTCATAATCATAAAGATTATACAACTTTTTAATAGTAATCTTCCTCAACATATCACGCAAACAACTTTGATTCCAACAATGTTCTCACCTTTTCATTGACAACCAAGCTCTGTTCTTTAAGGATATTCTTATTCCCTTCAGCTGTCACTACTGCCGTATAAGACGGATAGTCGTCACCCTTGGCTGCATTATTCTGGTGTTGCAGGGGCCTAAGGTTAGCTAAGTCATCTATCATGTCTTGAGACACACCCTTAAGTTTCAACAGAGCTTCCGGCCAAATATGATCTATCTCCCAGCCATACATATTATCCTGAACACCATACTTATCCCAAACAATCCATGCTCCACAAGCATCCTTGCGGAACATATTCTCATCAAAACCAGGCTCTACTTTGGCCTTTCTCCATACCTGCAATAGTAATTCCTGCGTTACGTTCATAACAATAGTCAACTTATACGATATCTCATATCCCCACAAATATAGCAAACAATTCTCATACTACCCCATCTCATCCGACAAAACGAATGGAAGTTTCCTAAACTTTAGATAGCAGTTCGATTCTGCTCGGGGCTACATCCCCTCAGAACTCATAATAATTCTCCTGCCACGACCTAACAATTGCTCCCTTTAGTTCATAAGACAGACTGATCGAAGCCCAATCTATTGTCCCAAGGGAAAGTAAAAGCAACGCCTTGAAGAGTTCTTTAATTTCCCTCTCCGAAAGGCTAGGGTAACTATCTATAATCTCCAGATAACATGCATTCATAATCTCCCAAGACTGAATCTCCCTCTCAGGAACCAGATCCAAC
Source organism: Bacteroidales bacterium (assembly GCA_017559545.1). Taxonomy (GTDB): domain Bacteria; phylum Bacteroidota; class Bacteroidia; order Bacteroidales; family UBA932; genus Cryptobacteroides. The sequence continues at coordinate 2,723 of JAFYRK010000123.1, read as the reverse complement.
TCATATGTAAAGATATAATCCGGGAAAGACTTGCCGACATGTCGTCCTATTCCATAGTATATCGCCTTTGCGCGAATTATCTGTTGATGCGTAAGCACACTTTGCCTCGTGGTCTGCTGGAGTATTTGTGACATAGGCACCACTGCAGATTCAGCTTCGGCAACAGCATTCTTAAACACAACCTCCATCTTGACTCGCTCCCATACATCAGGCCGCACTACCTTGAGAATTGCCATAGCCGCATTCGCCACGTCCTCTTTTCCAACAGACAGACTCTTGATATCTGCAAGATATAACGAATATGCCCTAACATCATCCACAGATATCCCATATAACAGAGGAAGTATGACATTCTCGCCATTTACCTGACGGGACAGAAGGGACCGGTATTCATAATCAGGCCAATTTTTCTCAAGAAAATGCTTGGACAAAACAATCACTCCATATCTGCATGACCGAAGTCCGGTATCAATCGACCTACTAAGGCTATCTCCCAACTTCATAGTAAACTCATCATACCACACACGTATAGAATATCGTTCCAACTCTACAGCCAAAGCCCTCACAAACGAATCCTTATCCTCACTCGCATGCGAAATGAACACATCATATTTTTTCTCGGAATTCTTCATCATACCATATCTTTTCGCATTGTCTGCAATCTCACAATCAATGGTTCAAGTTCATCCTCTATCAAAAAATCAGACAGGACCTTTTTCTCAGTATTGCGAGACTGAATACCTTTCCGAACAGCCTCAAGAAAAGTCATTTCATCTTTACCTATAGACTGCATTATCGAACGATCCAGAAAACGACATTTTATTATTGATACAATAGCACTAACTTCTACTGGCTGAATATCTTTGAGCTTCGCCACAATAACATTCTCCGGTATCTTATCAAGAATTGAGGTCAAGAAGAAATCCGGAACCGCTGTCTCCCCTGCAACCGGACACAATCGTTTCGAGAGGCCCACAAGATCTTCTTTAAACTGGCGCACTACTTCCCTTGTATCGTTTGTAGCTTCCTTTGCTATCTGGACATCAATTTTTGTCCGAATATATTCCAAGACCCATTGGCTTACTTTGGGGATATCTGACGCAATTATCTCAAGATTCGTTTTAGCATTAGGCTGCAATTTTTCAATATGTTCATAATGTCTGTCAACACCTCTTGTTATTATTTGCTTTAGATCTTCCTGATCAACACCAGCTATCAACCCATAACGCTGAAGGTACGTTGCTGCATTGATATATGAAACATCATTTGTGAGCATACCATGTTCCACATACTCTGCTAGCTTAAGTAAATTTTCAGGAAATTCTTCATTCGTAAAAGATCCCATGGATCGCATAAAACGATTCAAAAGAATCACTGCAGGATTCTCCTTCTGTCTTTCCAAACTTAACCTATACTCATGCCATCGATCGGCCATCTGTTTATTGTCAACCAAGACACCCATCGTGATTAAATCAAACACCTGTACCGAGGCTATCAAAGGTAATCCGTGTCGACCAATATATTTCTTAAATAAACTTCGTATGCTCTTAACTGCAGCCTCTATTCCCGCTTGATCATCATTTGGTTCATCACCAAACGGACTTTCCTCATCATCCACAAGGTCTATCACAAAAGAGTCCACTGCTGACGCACTAATATATGCAGCACGATTATGATAAGTAAGACGATTACGTTTGTATTCTATCGACAATCCAACAGTAAGAGCCCATAAAGACAGCAAGTACTCATCCCAAAACTCATCTTCCGGATACTCTCTTATCGTATCGGCCAAAGAGTCATACACTTTAGCAAAATGCGCCACAGCGAATTTCAGAATACGAATATTGTTGAGGTCTTCCTGAATATCCTCCCTGCCTCTATTGACACCAGCATACGGGTCTATAACATTCGTAAACCTCCCGTCACTCATCAGTTTCTCAAACTCAGTTCTATATCCTTTAATGATTTCGCTATAGATATTCCTTATGTTCTGAGGGAAAAGAAGAGTCCTATCTATAACTTTCTCCTTAAAATCCAGGTACTCCTTTGAATGTTTATTGAAATATGAGTCATTCGCAATCAGAACTACCTTGTATTTGTCTGTCTCCATCAGACTGTTGATCGTCCCCAGCAGAATATGAGCAGGAATAGTCTTGACTGCACGTTCCAGATCATCAAGAATCAGGACCACTTTGTCTTTTGGCAACCTGCGCAGACAAAGCATGGTATACGAGTCAAAAACACGCCCCACATCCACATACTGACCTATTAGCGGCATAGTATCTGTGATAGACTGGACTTCCTGCTTATCTTTTGAGGCAACTTTCTTCAGAATCGTTTCAAATAACCGCGAAAAGATTGCTCCACCTTTCTCCCCAAAAGGGTTCAGACTCTCCTCCCCATATTCCTGCAGAAAAATCTCGGCAACACGCAATTCAAGACTATCCAGACTATTCAGGCCAAAAAGAGAAATCTTTATCGGAAACAAATCCTTCTTACGCAACAACGGTATCAACACATTGTCCACATAGTAAGTCTTTCCCGAACCCCATGCTCCTGAAATCATCAATGCGCCGGAAGTATGTAAGCGTCTCCAGGATGCCGTAGCAGCATAAGAAAAGCAGGGTCATTGGCCCTGCTAGTTCTTTTTCCAGCGGTCTGGAAGTATGTCTCTGTATGCTTCCGGTGTAGCGGGTCGATGCAGAAGGTCTGCTCTGTTGAGT
>JAFYRK010000003.1 GCA_017559545.1 Bacteroidales bacterium | reverse complement strand
AGCAGAGGAACAGCACGAGCACGGCGTTCATGATGTAGTAGCCGAAACGCTCTCCCATGTTGCTGAGAGCTGCTGCCAAGAGACCTTTAGGATGTCCTTTAAACATGATTGATTTGGTTTTATTGATTGTTATTGATTATTCCAATTAAATCGTGCAAAGATAATAAAATTAATCGTTTGGCAAAAGCCTTGTCTCTTTCTGCTGGATTTAGGTCTGCAATCAAGGAAATTTACTATATTTGTAATTTGGAGACATAAAAATGAAAAAGATAGCAGTAAATATCGTCAGGGCTATACTTGTCGTTCTGTCTAAATTGCCATTGAAGTTTCATTACTTCATGGGGGGCATTTTTGCATGGTTGGCAAAGTCGGTCTTTCATTACAGGTATGACGTTGTGATGGTCAATCTGTCCAGGTCGTTTCCTGATAGGAAATACGGCGAGATCAAGACTATGGCGAATGATTTCTACAGACATTTAGGTGAGATTGCCGCAGAGGCCATTTGGTTCAGCGGAAGTGACTATAAGAGACTGTATGATTCCGGCATAGTGACTGTTACTGATCCTAAGGATTTTAATGAACTGTTTCTGTCCACTCCGTCAATGACCGTTCTGAGCACACATTGCGGCAACTGGGAACTCCTCGGAGGGTTCCTTGGCTACAGAACATCTACCGGCGTGAAGATAGCCCTGGAGGAGGAGCAGATCCGCGTAGTTTACAAGCAGTTGACCAATCCGGTGGCGGATGAGGTCTTCAAACGCAACAGGGCATCCGCTCTTGAAAGAGTAGGGACTTCCTGTGAGATCGAGTCCAGGAATATCCTCAGACATGCGGTCTCCAACCGCGATAAGAAACTTGTGTACATCTATCCGACCGACCAGGCTCCATATTGGAAAGCGGCAAAGCATCCGATAGGCGAGTTTATGCATCAGCAGACAGACACTATGTTGGGAGGTGTGGGTGCAGCATGTAAACTGTCGCACTCTGTCATGTATCTTAAGATGAAGCGTGTAGAGCGCGGACGCTATGAGATGACGCTGATTCCAATATGCAGGAACGCGTCAGAGATGCCGGCTGAAGAGATCATGCGCAAATATTATGACTTGCTGGAGGAGGAGATAAATGAGTCTCCTGCCAACTGGCTCTGGACACATAAAAGATGGAAATAAAAATTGAAGATTATGAATAATACTTTCAAACTGATTTTAGCTGTGGCCATTATGGCGCTTCCTAAGATGGCGTCGGCGCAGAAGAGTGCGGATCCGGAAGGATTCCTGACTTATTCATTGCCTTCCACAAGCATTGTGCTTGAAGTTGAGGCAGTGCAGGAGAAATTCTATGTAGGTCCATATGCGAAATATGCAGAGAAGTACCTCGGCATCAAGGCGCGTCAGAAGAATGAGACTAATTTCCAGATTACGGAGATCAAGATGCTTCCTCTTATAGAAGCGGACCAGAACAGAAGATACTCTGTGAATGTCAAGAAGGGACAGATAGATGCGACCTTCCTTAAACTTGCTTCTGTCGGTCTGATTTCGTTTTCGGATGCTAAGTTCGGTGACCAGTCCGTATGGCGTTTTCCAACAGAGGGACAGGGTGATTTTTCCGGTATGGGTGTGTCTTCAAACCTGACATCCCAGTCTGCTACCCTGTATCGTAGTGACGACGGCTCGTCAGCGTATGATAGAGTTGCGGTTCAGCAGAATATGCTTGTGGGAAAGACAGTTGAGCAGCGAGCAGCAGAGACAGCTGATATGATCCTGAAACTCCGTAAACAGCGTCTGCAGATTGTTACAGGCGATACAGATGCGACTTACAGCGGAGAGGCTATGGGTGCTGCAATAGCAGAGATTACCCGTCTTGAGGAGGAATACATGATGCTGTTTGCAGGATACTCTGAGTATCAGACCCAGAAGATGCGTTTTGAGGTGATTCCGGATGCAGCAAACGAAGGTCAGATCTATGTGGCTTTCCGTCTTTCTGATACAGCCGGTCTCGTGCCTGCTGAAAATCTCTCAGGCAAGCCAGTGATCATGGAGATCGTTCCTCAGACTTTTGCCGAGACCACTGTCTCGCTTGAGGATACCAAGAATAAGAAGGAAGTTGTAGCATATTATAGAATACCGGCTGTCTGCACAGTCAGACTCATGGACGGAGCCAACCTCTTGCTCCAGAGCCGTATTCCGATCTACCAGCTCGGACGTGAAAGTTCCCTTCCGATAAATGTAATACTTAAATAACATTGATATACTATGAGCATTAAAGAACTTGATCCACAGATCGTGTGGAAGAATTTCTACGCATTGACACAGATTCCACGCCCTTCAAAGCATGAAGAGCTTGCAGTGGAGTATATGTATAACTGGGGTAAGGAGCATGGACTCGAGACTATCAAGGACGAGGTCGGCAACATCATTATCCGCAAGCCTGCAACTCCTGGTTGCGAGAACATGAAGGGTGTTATCCTTCAGGGTCATATCGATATGGTTCCTCAGAAGAACGCTGACACAGTTCATGACTTCCTTAAGGACCCTATCCAGACATGGATTGACGGTGAGTGGGTAAAGGCTAAGGGCACAACCCTCGGAGCAGACAACGGTCTCGGTCTTGCTATGGCAATGGCTGTTCTCGAGTCAAATGACATCAAGCACGGTCCTATCGAACTTCTCTGTACAATCGACGAGGAGACAGGTATGACAGGTGCTATGGCTCTCAAGCCAGGTGTTCTCCAGGGTGATATCCTCATCAACCTCGACTCAGAGACAGAGGGTGAGCTTTATGTAGGTTGCGCAGGTGGTCTTGACGCTTCTGCTACTGCTACATATGTTCCTGCAGAGGCTCCAGAGGCACACGAGTGCTGGTCACTTACAGTAAAGGGTTTCAAGGGCGGTCACTCAGGTATGGACATCATCCTCTGCAGAGGAAATGCCAACAAGCTTGCTGCGCGTATCCTTTACGCTCTCATGACTCAGGCTGACGTGAAACTTCTTGACCTCGAGGGAGGTACACTCAGAAACGCAATCCCACGCGAGGCATTCGCAACAGTATATGTTCCTGAGGCTAAGGTAGCTGAGGCTCAGAAGGTATTTGCAGAGGTTTCTGCAGCTATCAAGGCTGAGTACGCAGGTACAGATCCAGACTCAGAGTTCATCTTCAAGCCATACGAGTGCGCAGAGGGCGAGTGCTGCTGCCACGGCGACGAGTGCAAGTATGTTCCTGAGGCTGACGCTCTCCGTTTCATCCGCGCAATCCTCGCTTGTCCGGACGGAGTTGAGCGCATGAGCAGCGAGATGCCAGGTCTCGTGGAGACTTCAAACAACCTTGCAATGGTCAAGATCGAGGCTGGCGAGTTCAGCGTGAAGACTCTCATGAGAAGTTCTGTTGATACTGCTAAGGAGGCTCTTGCTCAGAAGTTTGAGGCTATCTTCTCTCTCGCAGGAATCGAGACATCATTCGCAGGCGGATACTCAGGATGGGCACCAAACCCAGATTCAGCGATCCTCGCTACAATGAAGAAGGTTTACAATGACCTCTATGGCAAGGAGCCGGCTGTGATGGCTATCCACGCAGGTCTTGAGTGCGGTATCCTCAGCGGTGCATATCCACACTGGGATATGGTTTCATGCGGACCTACTCTCATGAGCCCTCACTCTCCTGACGAGCGTGCGAACATCCCTTCAGTAGCCAAGTGCTGGGAGTTCCTCCAGGCTGTTCTTGCAAACATTCCTGTAAAATAGTTTTTCGAGTGGTCTCGAAAACCATTTTACCATCTTTGATAAAGCTCGGGCTGCCCATAATGATCGGGCAGCTCGGGATTATTATTTTGTCTTTTGCCGACACGATGATGGTCGGACGTTGTGGCACTGCTGAGCTTGCGGCCGCCAGCTTCGTGAACAACATGTTCAATCTGGTCATCGTCTTTGCAACAGGATTCTCTTATGGTCTGACTCCTGTTGTCGGCAATCATTACGGCAGGGGAGAGTGCCCTTCGGTCGGACGAGTTCTGAAAAACGGCCTTGCAGTCAATGCTGTGGTCGCTTTTGGACTCATGCTTCTGATGGGGCTTCTCTATCTCAATATCCACCGACTGGGCCAGCCGGCGGAACTGCTGCCTCTTATGAGACCATATTATATAGTACTGCTGATCTCCCTTCTGTTCGTGCTCCTTTTCAATGCGTTCAAGCAGTTTGCGGACGGCATCACAGATACAGTCACTCCCATGTTCGTTCTGTTGGGAGGCAATATCCTTAACATCTTCCTTAACTGGGTGCTGATCTATGGAAAGCTTGGTGCACCGGCTATGGGACTGCTTGGAGCAGGTGTCGCAACCTTGACGGCGCGAGTAGTGATGTTACTTGTCTTTGTTCTGGTATTCTTTACTGCGAAGAGGTATCGTCCTTATGTACAGGGTTTCCTCGAGTCACGTATCAACAGGAAGGACTTTGTGCTGCTGAACAAGATGGGAATGCCGGTCGGACTGCAGATGGGCATGGAGACTGCCTCGTTCAGTCTCAGCACCGTTATGGTAGGCTGGCTGGGTACGGTTGCCTTAGCAGCCCATCAGGTCATGCTTACAGTAGGTCAGCTCGGCTTCATGATGTATTACGGTATGGCAGCAGCGGTGGCTGTGAAAGCCAGCAATTTTCACGGGCAGAATGATTTACCGGCTGTCAGGACAACAGCCAGTGTTGGATTTCGTATCATCCTTGTGATGGCAGCTATGGTATGCGTGCCTCTGTTGCTCTTCCGTGACAGCGTAGGTTTTCTTTTTACAGAAAGTGCTGAAGTTGCTGCGATGGTCGCTACACTGGTGATACCTTTCGTCGTCTATCAGTTCGGTGATGGGTTGCAGTGCAATTACTCCAACGCCCTCAGAGGCATATCTGACGTAAAGATGGTCTCTGTATATGCCTTCATTGCGTATTTCCTCGTCTCACTTCCTTCTGCCTATATCTTTGGCTTCGTATTCAAATGGGGCCTTACCGGTATCTGGCTCTCCTTTCCTCTGGGCCTGACCACTGCCGGGCTTCTTTTTTACCGCCGTTTCCGTTATGCGGTTCGTAGTACCTAACACCTAACACGTTGATGCATAGTAGCTTACATGTTTGAGGGTAGGAAAATTTTCCGACCCTCAATTGTTTATTTGATTGTGTGTCACTTAGTTAGGTGCTTTGTGGGTGTGCGCAGGAGTGATCTGGTACACTTTGTGAAATTCTTCTGGCGTTAACTTTAAAACACAGAAGATATGAGCACAGGCAATACATTCTTGGGTTTCCTCGCAGGAGCTGCGACGGGAGCGCTTGCTGCCTTGCTTCTTGCTCCGGATTCAGGTGCAAATACCCGCGCAAAGATCAGAAAGGGTGCATCTGATGCAGCAGGATTAGCAAAAAGCAAGATTTTGGAAGGACTGGATATCATAGAGAAAGCCTTGGAGGAGAAATGATGAACGGTCTGATAAAGATTCTGTCCTCGGTCCTTGAGGAATATCTGGGAACGAGGACAGATAATTTGAAGAAAAGGGTAGTGGCAGGCCTGTCATTCGGTTTCAGCAGGACTCTTGCCGTCCTTATCATGGCGCTTCTTGCAGTGGTGGTTCTGTCAGTCCTGGCCTTTGCTTTCATAATGCTCATAGGCGAGGCAATGGATAGCTTTGCTGCGGCAGCTTTTATTGTGGCAGGTGTTTACTTTCTTGCTTTCATCGTCCTGTTCATATTCAGGAAAAAGCTCTTCCTGAAAATGTTTGCCAAAATGTTCTCAGAACTATCTGATAGCCTTTCTCCCTCCGACGACTTCAGATCATTAGCCCTGACTCTCATCCACCAATTTCGTAATCAACTTATTGACTAACGTTTAATTTAATCTATATTATTTACATACCATGATGTTGAGGATCATGTCGTCGGTGTGCTGCATGCCCACAGAACCGATCTTACCGAGGTTCTGGATTGTCTTTTCGATATCTTTCTCAATGATACCGTCATGCTCTGAAATGCACATGCCCTCTCGTGCGAGGACTGCAGACTGGAGTGCGCTTGACACTCCGGACGCAACCTTCATGGCACATCCTACCTTCGCTCCGTCGCACACCATGCCCGTAATGTTTCCGATCATGTTCTTGATAGCTGAACACACCTGATCATAATCACCACCGCGAAGATATACCAGTCCGCATGCCGAACCTGTAGATGCTATCACACATCCGCAAAGCGCAGACAGCTTGCCAAGGTAGCCCTTGATATGTATCGCCACAAGATGGCTGAGCACAAGAGCTCTGGCCAACTGCTCGTCAGTAGTTCCGTATTTCATGGAATATGCTATGACAGGCATTGTAACAGTGATTCCCTGGTTGCCGCTTCCTGAATTGCTCATTGCAGCAAGCGTACATCCTGCCATGCGCGCATCAGATGCTGCTGCAGTAAGAGCCATGGCATAGGAAAGAAAATCTTCACCGAAAACCTCCTTGTTGGCGGAAGCGCAGATCGCCTGACCAACTCTGAGACCATAATTTCCGCGCAACCCCTCCTGTGCCAGCGCCATGTTCAAGGTGCGTGACTCAAGTATGAATTCAATCACCTCGTATGCAACAGTAGAAGCGAATTCGAAAATTTCCTTTACTGTCAGATGGTAGTCGAGCGTAGTCTTCTGCTCAACTGCAGCTTCCTCTTTCTGTAAGGAGGTCAACACATCCTCTCCGAAGCAGGTCTCTGCGATATTGTCATGGTCATCGACTATCAGGGCACTGGACGTATGCCCGCATGAGTCAGTGATTTTAGCCTTTACATAGAGTTTCCTGGAAGTCTCGGCAAGGGCGACGGTAACGACAGAGTCTTCTGTCATCTTCTTAGCCTTTGCGATTGCTGCATCATCCAGATCGTTAAGAACCTCAAGTCCGTATGAGGACTTTCCGCAGACAGCTCCCAAAGCAGATGCTATATGCAATCCTACCATACCGGTTCCCGGGATGCCTACTCCCATGCCGTTCTTGAGAATGTTTCCGCTAACCTCCACACGGATGGCGTAGCTTTCGGAATATCTCCACCCATCGTTGCATGAAGGGCATTTATCCTCAAGGATTTCCATTGCCTTTGCCACTGCAAGCGCCACTGCAATAGGTTCTGTGCAGCCGAGTGCCGGCTTCACTTCCTTTCTGATCAATCCGATGATCTCTGATTCACGTGGTGTCATCTGTTGAAATATTCTAGTGTTTTCTTGATAATCTTCTCAATCTCCTCTTCGCTCTTCAATGCCTCGATAGGGAAGCCTAAACAGACTGTTCTGTATGAGTCAGCCTCATGGCGTATTCCTGCCGGAATCTTCGTGTCGGAGTATCTCATTATGACTTTTCCCATTTTGCTGGAAGGAGAAATGCCGTCAGGAGTCTCCACACAGTACTTTTCAGGGTTTGGTGCGGTATAGAACGAACCTGCAGGACCCTCCGCTGCATACAGGCTGTCCTGTGCGAAGGTCACCTCTCCACTTCTTCCTGCATAGTTCATTACCCATTTGTAACCGAGTACATTCCTTATGAATTTCTGGGTTTCCAAAGTCGTGGCGTCGTCTTTCTCGTATGGATAGATTCTGTCCCATGCGTCAGTACCAATATGTGCTCCGCTTACCAGAATGTTTGTTCCGCATTCTGCGGCAGCTGAAAGTTCCGATTGCATGGCTTCGGTAAATACATGGAAGCGAGGAGAATCAAAGCCGTTGCCTACTGTGGTGGTTATCTGCTTTCCACATATCAGATCAATGGCCCAAGCCTGCTTTCTGTATGTTGAGTCGTTGCAGAAGGCCTCGTTGCTGCATGAGAAGAAAGCATAGCCTGCCTTCATGATCGCTTTGCCGTGTACATGAGCAAAGTCATGAGTGTTTCCAGCAACGGTCTTTCCTGCATAGTCGTGGTATGAGGCTCCGAAACCTGCACAGGCATTGCTTACCCACGGCATAGCGCGCCTGTTCTCATACATCTCGCCGATGAATGTCATGTCCATGACATCAGGAACACCACTGTCGGTCCTGTTGTCGAATCCGGCGTATGAAGGTGTGTCAAAGTATGCCGGACCGGAAACTCTGTCGAAATTGTTGACAGCAAGCACAACTTTTCCGAATACTCCGTCTGCAGGGGTTCCGATGCTTACAATTTCGGATGGGAAACTCTTTCCACCGTCGTTGAAGGCAGCAATCTTGTAACTGTAGATCTCTCCAGGCTTCACTGATGTTTCATAAACATATCTGTCGTGTTCTGCACTTGCCTTGATTACCTTTCCATTATCAAAGGCTCCGTCGCCCTTTCTGGTGTAGAGAATGAATCCTGATGCTTCGGCAGTAGGCTCAAGTGGATCGCTGACCGCCTTCCATGAAAGCACGGCCTTGCCGCTGTCTCCGAATTTCACTCCAATCTCCTCAACTCCCAGGGGCTGCACCACGTATGGCACTCCATATCTGTTGCTGAGGTATTTGAGCATGCCTTTATATATGGCTCTGCTGACGGTGAACCTGTAAGTCGGGTCAAGACCATATTTCATATCCTCGAAGTTCTGGTGTGACAGAAGTTCAATCAGCATTGCCGGACATGAAGGTGTGCGTGATTCTCTGTAGCCCCTGTCCCAGAGCTGCCTTCTGGTCCAGTTTTCGGTAAAAAGTCCCTGCAGGTCATGGACGATCTGCGACTGTACGATGTCTGCATACTCCCTGCTGGTCATTCTGCTTTCCCCTCCAGGGAGTCTGGTGTCGTTCTTTGACTTGTAAGTGTAGATTGCGAGTGTTCCTATCACGGTGTCGGCAGGGTTTACTCCAGCATCGGTATGGAAACCGAGTGACAGGTCAACGGGGATGCCCTTTCCGTCTTTTTTAGGATTCATATATGAGCCTCCGCTTATCCAATCCACCCAGTCACCCCTGCACATGAAGTCTTCTGAATAATCGCTGTCCGCGTCTTCAGGACTCCATACTGCCTTGTCTGCGCCCGCCCACTGCAGCCAATATGTAGCGCCTTCAGCAGAACGTGGAAGACCGGAGATCACAGGCGCAAGAGTCGTGTCGGCAGGCTGGCCTGCGATGTTGCCCATTCCACCTCCGAATCTTACTGCATCCGCAGTAATGACGCTGTGCCTGTCGAACTTATAGCCTTCAGGAGTCTTGCCGCTCAATACGACGCTTGCATCCGATCCTCTGTCGAACTCGAATGTACCCAGATATACCCAGGTTCCGCCTCCTATTCTCTGGTCAACGACGAATCGGCTTGAACCTCCCATGTGGTTGACCGTATATAAAGCTGCTCCGGTGCTCTCCGGAAGTGATGTGTATGAGACATATACTGCATAGAAACCCCTCTCAGGAATGTCAGGGGCCCATTTTGCTGAAACGTCATCAGAACATTTTGCCTGACGTGCAGTTCCCATCTTGAACGGTTCCTCGTCTCTTGTGTATATAGGTTGAAGGTCTGCAAATCCGATTCCTGCATCGCTCCATCTGCCTGTTTCTGTGTATGTTGCAGTTCCACGTCCTCCTCCGACAGGATCATTGTCGGCAATGACTTCGTGGGTCTGCAAGTCTCTTTCTCGCGGCAGCATGACATATGCTCCTGCATTTTCCAGCATAGGAACCAGGTAAGGCAGCACGAATCCCTGTGTGAACATGTCCTCCACAGTCTGGAAGAGGCATGGCCTCTGCCACTCCCAGAGCCCTCCTCTTGTAGAGAAGGCTCTTCCGTGGCTCTGCCAAACGGCGATTGTCCTTCCGTCAAGTCCTTTTCCGTACTCATGGCCGTCCAAAGGTTTGACAACACGTGCCGGTTTGTGAGGCTCTTGTGTCCTGTGGGTTGATGCTGCCGGTTTGCCTCCGAATGTCAGGCTTGCCACTTCGAGATTCTCGATGTCAACGTTTCTGGACTTTACCACACCGATGGAATATTTCCTGTAATCTTCCGGAAACTGGCTCTTGAGTGCGTTGCGGAACCACTTCGCATCGCCTGGTCTGAACGGGTAGTCTCCGAGTGATTCTGTAAAGTAGAAATCCAGAGCAGATCCTCTTTTCATGACGGTCTTAAGGACAATGCGTCCCTGCACGGCTGTCCTTTCGCTCATCAAGGTGCTGAGCGAGTCGCATGCCTCCTGGAAGTCCTTGGCAATCTTGTTTTGGGCATGCAGGTTCAGGCATGTAAGTAAAATGACTATATATATTGCGGACAGTCTTTTCATTTAATCTTCTTTAATGAGAATATGATCAGCAGGCCGCTGAAAAAAGCTCCGGCTGTCAGGCCGATAAGGTCAGCCTTCATGTCGCTTATCTCGTATGCGCGGTAACCGAGCAGGCGCTGGATGCTTTCGGTTGCATATGCCATACCCCAACCGACTGCAATCAGGATTACAAGGATAACTGTTTTCTGAAAGGTGGTGTTCTCTTCAGATGTGAAAGACAGATATCCTAGGATCGTGAACGGAAAGAACATCAGTGCATGCGCAACCTTGTCTGCCGGTATCCCGAACCATGTCTTTGGCAGTTCGGGGAGCTGTTCTCCCTGCATGAAGCATAGGAATGCCACTGCCGCGATGTAGAGGCAGAACAGTATGATTGATATTTGCTTTCTGTACTTCATTAAAGTGCCTGCATGTCGTTAAGTTTCTTGTAATATCCGTTAAGCTCAAGGAGTTCCTCGTGCTTTCCACGTTCCACGATGCGTCCTTCGTGCATCACGCAGATCTCATCCGCATTCTTGATTGTCGAGAGTCTGTGGGCGATGGCGATTGTGGTTCTGGAACCGGTAAGCCTGTCAAGTGCTTCCTGTACGAGCTTCTCCGACTCTGTGTCGAGGGCGGATGTCGCCTCGTCGAGGATAAGCACCGGAGGATTCTTCAGGATTGCTCTGGCGATGCTGATGCGTTGTCTCTGGCCTCCTGAGAGCTTTGAACCTCTGTCTCCGATATTGGTCATGTAGCCTTCCTCCTTCTCCATGATGAAGTCATGCGCATTCGCAATCTTTGCCGCAGCTATGACCTGCTCCATGGTCGCTCCCTCTACTCCAAACGCAATGTTGTTGAAGATTGTGTCGTTGAATAGGATGGCCTCCTGGTTTACGTTTCCGATAAGTGACCTGAGGTCCTTTATGCGCACCTCCCTTATGTCGGTGCCGTCAATGGTTATGCTTCCAGAGCATACGTCGTAATATCGTGGTATAAGGTCGACCAAAGTGGATTTTCCCGAGCCGGACTGTCCTACCAGTGCCACCATCTTGCCCTTAGGGATGGTCAGGTCGATGTCTGTCAGGACTTCGCGTCCCTCTTCATAGCTGAAGCTTACGCCCTTTATGTGTATCTCATTTTCAAATCCCTTCAGTTCTGCAGGCTGTGCAGGCTCCTTAATGTCATTAACTGCGTTCATGATCTTGTCGATCCTCTCCATGGAAGCCAGTCCCTTAGGGATGTTGTAACCAGCTTTCGAAAAATCCTTCAGAGGGTTGAGTACGCTGTAAAGGATGACCATGTAGAAGATGAATGTAGGGGCATCGATAGGCGATGAGTCGCTGAGAATCAGCGTACCTCCGAACCAGAGCACAATCATGATCATGCATGTACCAAGGAACTCGCTGACCGGATGTGCGGATGCCTGTCTTGTGGAAACCCTGCTTGAGGCAGTCTTGTATTCGTTTGCTGTGTTCGCAAATCTTTCCTTCATCTTGTCTTCGGCGATGAAGGCCTTGATCACACGCAGGCCGCCGAGGGTCTCGTCAAGCTGCGACATGGTCTCGCTCCACTTCTCCTGCGCCTCAAGTGACTTTCTCTTGAGCTTCTTTCCGATTGCACTCATTCCCCATGCCATGAGAGGAACCACTGCAATGGTGAATAGTGTCAGCTGCCAACTGGTGACGATGAGAGTAGTGAAGTAGAAGAATATGAGGATAGGGTTCTTGATCAGCATGTCAAGCGAGCTGGTGATCGAGTATTCGATTTCGTTTACGTCGCCGCTCATCCTTGCTATGATGTCGCCCTTCTTCTGCTGCGAGAAGAAACCCATCGGGAGGCTCAGGAGTTTGTTGTATACCTGTGTCCTTATGTCCCTTACAATACCTGTCCTGATCGGAACCATGATTGCGGAAGAACCGAAGTAGCATGATGTCTTCAGCGCTGTCATCAGCATCATGAACAGACCCAGAAGCAGAAGTGTCCTGGAAGCTCCCCATGTCGCAATGGCCCATGTCACATAATAGTACATGTTGTTGATTACCAGATCCTTGACAGGAACCCCGCTATCCCATGCCATGAATTCATATACAGTCGTGTCCAGGCCGAAGAGGATCTGGAGGATAGGGATGATCAGGGTGAATGAGAATATGTTGAACACGGCCGACAGGATGTTCAGCAGGATGGACCATGCCATGTATCCTGTATAGGGTGATGCGTATCTTTTAAGCAGTCTGAAAAAATCCTTCATGATGTTTAAATGTAAAACACGCAAATATAAGAAATATTTGCGTGTTTTAGTATCTAAGCATCTTCTCAATCCAATGATACATCAGAAAAATCCTTTTACGTAGTATTTCTGTGTCGATTGTCTTTGCGTTGTCGCGGGTCTTGTTTGTATTCATCGTGATGCCGGAGGTGAAAAATACTGCAGGAATGCCGTTGTCAATGAATATCCTCTGGTCCGAGAGTCGGTAGAACATGCGCGTGAAATTCTTGCTTCCGTAGTATGTGAGGTCGATCTCCAGATCAATTGCGAACATTCGGTTGCATGTGCGCAGAAGGTCTCTCCTGCTCGGCTTCAATGACTCGTTTCCAAGCATTATGATGTAGTCTTTCCTGCCCGATGCCAATGGTGAAATTGTGCAGCCTATCTGGTCTATGTTGACCATCAATGCTATCTTGTCTTTGGTTATTGTCTTGCCTGACTGCGGGTCTCCGAGCTGGCCGTTTTCAATCATTTTCCAAAGCGCCTTGGAACCTGCCATGTCATATTCCTTGGCATCAAAAGCCACGAAGATTACGTTATAGTCGTGGGTGTTGCCCTCGTTCCTGTATTCTGAAAGCATCTCGGCCAGACTTAGTAAAGCGGCTGTACCTGAGGCATTTGCGTCGGCTCCCGGATACATTTTGCCGTCCAAGGTTCCGAGGTGGTCGTAATGTGCTCCGACAATTACATATCTGTCGCGAGTCGTCGCCTTGGAACCAGGTAGCATGCCTATGATGTTTCTTCCGTATTTCCCGTTATTGAGAGGGACTGCATGGGCATATCCTCCGCTCATCTTCATCAGACCGATTCTCTCAAACTCCCTCTGCAGCCAGATGGCGGCAAGTCCTCCGCCTCGTTGTCCGCTGCCTCGGCCTTCGCAAAGACTGTCGCAAAGATGTTCTATGCGTTCATTAAGTATGGAGTTTGTGACTAGCTTTCGTGCGGAATGATGCTCGCGGATCATCGTGTTCTGGGCGGAAGCACCGATGGTGCAGATAACCGCTGCGGCTATTGAAATAATAGCGCATCTTAAGGAATTTTTGGCGGTTTTTGTCTGCATGAGCGTAATAAATGACTATCTTTGTAGTTTGGCGTGTGGATTGCCTGCGCAATCAGGCCGCGAAATTAGCAAAATTTTTCGATATGCATAGGATTCTGAAATGTCTGGCGGTGTTGCTCCTTTTCTTTTCGATAAGGGGCTCGTATGCATATGCCCAATATGACAAGGATGTATTCTATATGCGTGGAAGAAATGCTCTCGCAGACGGTAAATACGCCCAGGCTATCGATAATTTCAATGTTCTGGCCCAGCTGGATACAGCTGACTATTATACTTTCTTCTTCAGAGGCATAGCAAAGTACAATCTCGGTGACCTCAGGGGAGCAAGGAACGATTTCGACAGGTCGGTGCGGATCAACCCCGTATTCACTTCCGGATATCATTATAGAGGAATCACAGAAAGCCGTTTCGGCAATTATGATCAAGCCCTTGCTGACTTGCAGACAGCCATAGACCTTCGTCCTGGATTCATAGGGCTGTATTTCAGTCGTGGAGTGACATACTTCCTGTCCCAGCAGTTCGATAAGGCGATTGCTGACTTCGATAAGTATATCAGAAAAGAGCCTAAGGATCCTTCCGCATACCTGAACAGAGGAGCGAGTTACCTTTTCCTGGGTGACACCCTCAAGGCTGTGTCCGATTATAACAAGGCGATAAAGCTTGACCGCTTCGATCCGGAGGGATACGTCCGCAGAGGTCGTCTGTACGCATCACAGAAGGATTATGATAAAGCCATAGCCGACATGGATATGGCGATAAGTCTGGACACTGCCAATACGTTCGCGTATTTTAACAGAGCCATCATGTATTATGAGCAGGAGCGCTACAGAGAGGCTATGGATGACCTTAATCAGGTGCTTGAGGATGAGCCTGGCAATGCCCTTACCCTCTATAACCGAGGTCTGATACATGCGCAGCTTGGCGCTTATGAGGAGGCTCTCGATGATATGGACCGTGTGCTCAATATCAATCCGGAGAATGTGCTGGCGTATTTCAACCGTGCATCCATATTCATAGAGATGGGCCAATACAAGAATGCTCTTGAGGATTATGACAGGGCCATAGAACTGTATCCTGATTTTGCCAAGGCCTATATGAACAGGTCGTACGTGAAAAATCTTCTTGGTGATTACAAGTCCTCTAAGAAAGACTATGATACGGCGCAGAGGAAAGTGAGGGAGTATAGGGAAAAGAGTATGTCCGATGCGACATCGTTTGCTGATACGACAAAGAAATACAGTGCCCTGCTGTCTCTGGATGCAGAGTTTGCAAAGAAGGATTTCAACGACGAGCTCCTGCAGAACAGGGACATCGACGTGAAGCTCCGTCCTCTGTATAAGTTTGTTCTTTCGGGCGAGAAGGATATGGTAAGCTATGCTTTGTCAAGAGGTTATGAGAATCCTCTCATGACGAGGATGGAGAGTGAACTTCCTGTTGGAGTCAAGGTTGTCAATGAACCTGTTGTGCTTACAGATGAACAGCTCTTGCAGGCCCAGAGATATGGTTGGGATGGAAACGATGCTGAGCATCTTTTTGTGCGTGCCCTTTATGAGAATGACCTGAAACGCTTCAATTCAGCGCTGGCATACTATAGTGGAGCTATCAAGGCTTCATCTGAGGGAGAGCAGGACGTGGAGTCCCTCTACAGTGCCTTTTATTATATGAATAGAGGTGCTCTACGTGCAGAGATGATTGAGTTCCTGGCCAGCATAGACAATAATGTGCAGGTGCTCTCTATGGACGATGCCGGAGCTGCGAGGGCAAGGGTGAAGGATCGCGTGGTAAGGCAATATGACTATAGTGAGGCTATAGAGGACATGAAGGTGGCTGCCGACATAGTGCCTCTTATACCGTATGTATATTTCAACCTCGGCAACCTTTACTGCCTGTCGGAGGAACATCTGGCATCAATAGAGAACTATACCAAGGCCATCGAGCTGTACCCTTATATGGGTGATGCTTATTTCAACAGGGGCCTTGTACTGATATATCTTAAGGATAAGGAAAAAGGATGCATCGACCTTTCGCGTGCCGGAGAGCTCGGCGTGGCGGATGCGTATGGTGTCATAAAGAAATACTGTGAGGAGAACAATGATTAAGGCGTTGATATTTGATATGGGAGGTGTCCTTGTGGACCTCGACATTGAAGACTGTAAGAAGACCTTCAAGGAGAAACTGGGATATCATGATATAGACCAGATAATCGATGCATGCCATCAGAAAGGCATATACGGCGATCTGGAAGAGGGAACTCTCTCGGCTGAAGAGTTCCGTGCGATTGTGCTGGCGGGATCAAGGCCGGGTGCGACTGAGGCAGAGGTGGACGAGGCTATGTCGCATATTCTTGCAGGCATAGAACCTTCCAAGGTGCAGCTTCTTAAGGATCTGTCAGATAAGTATGATCTTTATATGCTCAGTAACAATAATGCGATATGTCTTCCTTTCTCAAGCAAGATGTTTGATGACGCAGGCATACCGCTCAAGGATATCTTCATCAAATGCTTTTTCTCGTTTGAGATGAAGGCTCTGAAGCCGTCAAAGTCATTTTATGAGGCTGTTATGCGTGAGATAGGTCTTCCGGCGGAGCAGATGTTGTTCATCGATGACTCTCAGAAAAATGTTGACGGCTCGATTGAGGCTGGTCTTCCGGCTGTGTATTACGAGCCGGGCACTGACCTTTCCGCTGTTATTTATGACGTATTGAACAGGGAGGGTTGCTGATGGTAAAGTTCATGAGTCTTTCCAGCGGTAGCTGCGGCAACTGCTATTATCTCTCCTCGGACAAGGGCGGACTCCTTATAGATGCAGGAGTTGGTTCAGTGAGGTTGAGGAAGATATTCCAGGAGTATAATCTGTCCCTGGACTCATTTTCGGCTGTGCTTGTAACGCATGACCATCTGGACCATATCCGCCATCTGGGACCTTTCTGCAAGCGTTTCAAAAAGCCTGTATATACAGCCAAGGCAATCCACGATGCTCTTGCGCGTCATACTTTCACTGCTCCTGTCATCGGAGGCTATCGTCGCGTGCTTGATGAGGGTGCATGGAACGAGGTTGCCGGAATGAAGATCCGCTATTTCGTTGTACCTCATGATGCTACCCAGACAGTAGGATATGTTATTGATACAGGTGATCATAAGTTTGTGATAATGACTGATATAGGGCGCATGACAGACGAGGCGGTGGAATTTGCACGTCAGGCTGATACCGTGGTTGTCGAGTCAAATTATGATATGGACATGCTGATGAGCGGTCCATATACTTATGAACTTAAGATGAGGATTGTCCAGGGTTGTGGCCATCTCAGCAATGATGAGTGCGCCAGCGCCATCAAGCGGTTCTGGCACCCTGGCCTGAAGAACATATTCCTGTGCCACCTCAGCGAGAACAACAATACTCATGACCTTGCTTATGAGTGTGCGGCTCAGGCTTTGAAGGAATTGGGAGTGGAAAAGGGAAGCGTTGCCCTGAGGTGTCTCCCAAGGCAATATCCTTCGCCGCTGTTCAATCTTTAATCAAATCTGATATGATATGGCTTAGCGCCTGATGGAATCTCTATGAGTCCGTCAGGCGTCTTTACTTTGAGCGTGTCTGCCCAGCCTCCTGTTACGGTCATTTCTGTCGGACGTCCGTCTTTCCAAGTGAGGTTTATGGTCGCACCACCACGCACCTTGAAGCCTTTGAGAGATCCTTCTCTCCACTCGTCAGGAAGTGCAGGGAGGATATTTATGAATCCTTCATGGCTCTGCAGGAGCATTTCTCCGATGCCGGCTGCGCCTCCGAAGTTACCGTCGATCTGGAACGGCGGGTGTGAACAGAACAGGTTAGGATATGTGCCGCTGATGGCGCTTCTGCCAGACGGGCTTGGCTCCAGAAGGCTTCTGAACAGTTTCAGGGCTCTGTTTCCGTCTCCGAGCCTTGCCCAGAAGTTCATCTTCCATGCACGGCTCCAGCCTGTGGCTTCGTCTCCTCTTCTGTTCAGTGTGACTCTGCATGCTTCAGCGAGTTCCGGTGTGCGTGATGGTGATATCTGGTTGCTCGGATGCAGTCCGTACAGATGTGAGACGTGCCTATGGCGGATGTCTGCCTCTGTATAGTCTTCCATCCATTCCATCAGATAGCCGTCAGGACTTATCTTGTGCGGAGCGAGTTTCTTCAATGCGGCTCCGATCTGCTCTGCCATGTCTGTTTCCCCAAGGATTTCCGCTGCCTCTAAAGTATTTGTAAACAGCTCTCGTATAATCTGGTTGTCCATGGTAGGTCCCATGCAGATGCTGACTCTGCGACCGTCCATGATGAATTCATTTTCCGGAGAAGAGGTCGGCGCAGTTACAAGGTAGCCGTTTGCTGGCTCTTCTATCATGGTAGTCAGGAAAAACATTGCAGCTCCTTTCAAAGCCGGATATACTTTCTTGAGATATTCCTTGTCACCGGTATATAGATAGTGCTCCCAAAGGTGTGCGCACAGCCATGCCCCTCCGGTATTGGTCGCGCCCCATGAAGGGTGCTCTCCCGGTGCTGTGTAGTTCCACACGTTGGTCATCATGTGCTGTACCCAGCCCTCTGCATAAGGTCCATAGAAGTCCTTTGCTGTCTTCTCTCCGCTTTCGACAAGGTCGAGTGTCAGTTCTGTCAATGGCAGGTGCAGTTCGCTGAGGTTGCCCTGCTCAACGATCCAGTGGTTCATCTGGACATTGATGTTGGTGTGGTAGTCTCCGTTCCATGGTGTGTGGAAGGTGTTGGCCCATAGTCCTTGGAGATTTGGTGGCAGGCAGCCGACCCTGCAGCTGGAAATCATCAGGTATCTTCCATAATTGTAATACAGGGAAACAAGTGCATTGTCCTGTGCACCATCAGCATATGCCTTCAGCCTTTGGTCGGTCGGAAGGGCCTCTGTTCCTGCATCGGACATGATGCTTATCCCGGCTCTGTCGTAGAGTGACTTATGAGCCATTACGGCATCCTTGTGCAGTCTTTCCGGCCTTTGTATTGCTTTGACCTTTGCTCGTGCAACGCTGTCGTATCCTTCTGCCTCCAGATAGTCTGTCGCGGCGCTTGTGATTATCCATGCCTTATCTGCGTTTCTGACGTTAATGAATGGTGTTCCTGTAGAGTCGGATGCAATCTCTGTGGTTGCCTTTGATCCTTTAGTAAAGACCCTGGCATATGCGGCATATCTCATTCCCTGAACGCCTTCTGCGCCGCTGTCCAGACTTCCATACATCTTTATCATGCCGTCTTCAGTGGCTTCAAGGCTGCATTTGCCGGCCCTGTCCATACATATGTCAAAGTTGACGCCGCCTTTACTGTCTGCTTCTACTTCGATTACTGCAAGATCTGCCGGACGCGAGGCGTAATATCTTCTGGTGTGTCTTACTCCGTTTATGCTATATCGGGTCCATGCAGTGGCTGTCTTCAGGTCGAGGCCTCTTTCGTATAGGGTTGTGCTGTCGGCCTCATGATGGTAGTCCATGCATATCTGTCCCAGAACCTCATAGCTGCCGTATGTTCCGCCTCCTGTCGGTTTGTGAGGCACGAATCTTTCGTACATCACGTCCTGCGCCTGTGCATTCCTGCCTTCGGTCAGCAGCGCCCTTATCTCCTGAAGGCTTGCCGCTGCATCTGGGTTTGCGTAATCTGCCTCTGATCCGCTCCAAAGCGAGATCTCATTCAGTATGATGTTTTCTTTGTGAACACCTCCGTATGGCATCATTCCCAATCTGCCGTTGCCAAGAGGCAGGGTCTCCTCCCATGCTTGAGCAGGCGTATCATACCAAAGGACGGATTCATGGTCTGCAGTGTTGTCGGAAGATATCTGGCAGGAAGCCGCTGAGGCTATGGTCATGACAAATTGGAATAACCTTTTCATATATGGATGTGTTTTCGCAAAGTTAACTAATTATTGTTATATTTGCGTGATTTAAACATGCACAGATATGGCATTCAGATTATTCAGACGCAACCAGGAGAAAAGGCCTTCGATGAGGGTCAGACTGGTGCGTGCTTTGGGCTCGATAGCCGCGGTATTGCTGCTGTCAGGCATTATTTCCATATTGGAATACAGACGTATGAGCGACTATGTGTCGGAACTCATATCTTCAAATATCGAGAGCATTAACCTGTCACAGCGTCTGGCAGACATTACCAGAGAGTATGATCAGCAGATGCTTGCTGTGGTGGTTACCAATGATATTGCCATCATGCCGAACTTTGACCTTGAGGATTTTACAGCTCAGGCAGATTCGCTGAAGGCTTCGGTCAAGTCGCCGATGGGAATGGAGATGGTGGATAGTGTAGTCGTTTCGTTTGATGCCTTCATGAGGACTTCAATGAAGTTCGACGAGGTGTTCCTGGCTGATAGCGTGGACACCGGTGAGTGGTTCTTCGGAACATTGCAGCCTCGTTACAACAAGTTCCGTGACGACATCAATGTCCTTAACGAGTCAATTCACGATGACCTCCAGACCAATTCCGCGAACTTTGATGCAGGATTCTATCGAAGCATCATACCGGGAGTCGTATCTGTAGGGGCTGGTCTTCTGATGATATTCCTTCTCCTTTATTTCATTATGGTTAACTATGTGAATCCGATATACAGGATATCCGACGGTATAGATGCCTACAAGGCTACCGGACGGGTCTTCAAATATGTCTATGACGGAGATGACCAGCTTGCAAACATCAATACAGGCGTGTCTGATCTGACAGAGGAGAACCATGAGCTTAAACGTAGGATCAAGGCATTGAGAGAGAAGGAGTAGGATGAACATCAAAGCCATATCACATAATGTGGGCATGGCGCTGCTGGTCAGTGCCTTGTTCATGTTTCTGTCCCTTGTCGTTTCATTGATATACGGGATGGATTCTGGCTTTACACCCCTTCTTATCAGTTTCGTCATTACGCTTCTCATAGGCGCTTTCCCTTTTATTTTCACTCGCAGACCGGGAACTATGTCTTTGAAGGACGGTTTTCTTACCATAGTCCTTTCATGGTTTCTTTCCTTCGTGTTCGGTATGCTGCCTTATGTAATGTGGGGAGGGGAGTTTACACTCATAAATGCCTGGTTTGAAAGCGTTTCCGGATATACGACTACTGGATCTACAATTCTTACGGATATAGAGGCTTTGCCTAAGAGTCTTCTTTTCTGGAGATCTTCTACCCATTATATCGGTGGTCTGGGAGTTGTTGTCTTCCTCCTTCTTGTGTTGCCGGGGGCAAGCCCTTTCAGGCATAAACTGACCAATATGGAGATGTCGTCTCTGTCAAAGGAGGGATATAGGTATAAGTCCATCAAAATAGTGATGATCATCACCAGCGTGTACCTTGGCTTTACTGTTGTGTCGCTCCTGTCGCTATGGGCTGCAGGAATGCCTTTCTTTGATGCTCTGAATCATGCCTTCAGCATCGCTGCAACAGGAGGATTCAGTACGAAGAACCTTTCCATCGGTGCTTTCGGTTCCGATCTCATAAATATGATCGTCCTTGTGCTTATGGCTGTCTGTGCCATGCACTTCGGACTTATATATGCGGTCTTCGTAACCGGCTCGCTCAAGCCGCTGAATAATACCGTCGTGAAGTATTATTTCGGATCGATTCTGGTTTGCTCGGTAATCATCATGTCGGTCTTGCTGACCCAGGGAGGATATGAGAGTGTCGGAAGGGCAGCGATGGATGCTTCATTCACAGTGGTCAGCTATATGTCCACAGCAGGTTTTGCCATATGCGATAACTCCATGTGGCCGTGGGTGGCCGGTGTGGTTCTCCTGTTTGTGTCATTCCAGTGCGGATGCTCGGGATCGACAACAGGAGGTATCAAGGTTGACAGAATCCTGATAGCCTTCAAGGCAATAGGCCATGAGGTCAGACATAGGCTGCATCCTTCGGAGATCAGTCATGTGCGCATGAGCGGACTTAATCTTTCGGACAGTTCCGTAAAGGCTGTGATGATGTATATCGTGACATATTTTCTCCTTACGTTCTTGTCAATCATCATAGTCATGCTGTGTGGCGAGACAGCTACAGAGGCTGTTTCCGGTGTGATTGCCTCGATCGGCTCCGTCGGTCCCGGTCTTGGCGATCTCGGCAGCCTGGATAATTATTCGGCTCAAGCATCGATGTCTAAGTTTGTATATACAGTGAATATGTTCCTTGGCCGTGTGGAGATATATCCTATACTTGTGGTCGTTTCAATGATATTCAGAAGGGCTAAGTGATGGGGAGGAGCGATTTTCATTATTCATGCTTTCTGTCGCATCTGAAGCATGCGCCGACAACGTGCCAGGACGCTCTTTTGAGGAAGGTGGCAGATTTTGTCAGCACTGACGATGACGACATTCTTGTAGTCAACGGATATGCCGGTACAGGAAAGACGACTGCGATAGCGTCTGTGATAGCTTCATTGAAGGCGTCAGGCACCAAGTGCGTGCTGCTTGCTCCGACTGGCCGTGCAGCTAAGGTGCTTTCTTCGTATGCCGGTCAGCCAGCATACACAATCCATAAACATATATATCGTCAGAAGTCCGTCGGAGGCGACGGATTCGGGCAGTTCTCGCTGGCTCCGAACAAGGACAAGGAGACACTTTTTGTTGTTGATGAGGTGTCTTTGATCGGCATTGATGCAGGTCAGCAGCAGACAAGCGCCGCTTTCGGTTCGGGCAACCTGTTGGATGACCTGATAGCTTTTGTGCGTTCCGGTGTGGAGTGTAAGGTGATTATGATAGGAGATTCTGCGCAGCTGCCTCCTGTTGGGTTGGATGCCAGTCCTGCGCTTCTGCATGACTATATGGCGATGATGGGTGGAGTTGTTTTTGCGGAACTCTCTACTGTTGTGCGTCAGCAGCAGGAGTCCGGCATATTGCATAATGCAACTTTGATCAGGCAGCTTCTCTCTGAGATGGAATATGGACCTGGAGTTGTGGATATATGTGATCTTGGACTTGAGGTAGAGGGCTTTGAAGATGTGGAGAGAATCGGTGGCGGTGATCTTATCGAGAAGATCTCGGATGCGTATGCTTCATATGGCGAGGATGAGACGGTGATTCTGTGCCGGTCTAACAAGCGTGCGATCAAATATAATCTGGGAATACGTTCGACTGTGCAGTTCAAGGAGGAACGCCTTGTGCGTGACGACAAGCTCATGATCGTGAAGAATTGCTACCAGTTCCTGGAAGGTATCGAGGGTATGGATTATATCGCCAACGGTGACATAGCCAAGCTGCAGAAGATATCGAAGTTTGAGGAGAGGTATGGATTGCATTTCGCTGAGGCGCGTATTTCGTTCCCAGACTATGATGATCAGGAGATTGTGGCGAAGGTGATTCTTGATACACTGGACTCTGAGAGTGCATCGCTGACATACGAGCAGTCGAACATGCTGTATCAGGGAGTCAATGAGGACTATGCACATCTTACGACCAAGAAGAAAAGATATGAGGCAGTGCGTGAGGATAAGTATTACAATGCTCTGCAGCTGAAATATGCCAATGCAATAACTTGTCACAAGTCCCAGGGAGGACAGTGGAAGTGTGTCTTCATAGACAACCCGTTCTGGCAGGAGGAGCTGACTGTGGACGACCTCAAGTGGCTCTATACAGCCATCACCCGTGCCACCGAAAAGGTGTATCTGGTTAACTTCAAGGATGAGTTGTTTGAAATATAATCAAGACTATGAATAAAAGATTGTTGTTATCAGTATTGTGTGCAGTGGTGGCGGTGTGCGCTGCCGCTCAAGAGTTCAATCCTGTTCCGCGTGCGTGGAAATGGCTTGATGATGAGCAGGTCATCTTCACTTATAACGGACTTTATTCTGACAGCACTGCCTTTGTGGTGAATCCCCGTACGGGCGAGAAGACAGTCGGAGTAAAGGCTCCGGCAAAATATTCTGCGCTCCCTGTCAGGCCGGAAGGCGCTGTCAATCTGACATTCTCTCCGGATTCGACAAAACTTGCATTCACTCGTGACAATGACCTTTATGTAGTGGATATTGAGTCGGGCGTCGAGACGCGCCTTACTTTTGACGGCACCGATGTCATCATGAACGGATATGCATCATGGGTGTACTTTGAGGAGATTTTCGGTCGTGCTTCAAAATACAGGGCGTTCTGGTGGTCACCTGACAGCAAGAAGATCGGTTTCTATCGCTTTGACAATTCACAGGTGCCGATGTTCCCGATCTATTCGGCATTTGCAAACCCTGCAGCCGCTGCCTCGAAGTCGCAGAGTCCGCGCGTGACCGATCTCGCCCTTGGCGGTTCGCTCAGCGAGACTCGCTATCCTAAGGCCGGTCAGACCAACCCGCAGGTCCGTATCGGTATCGTTGATCTTACCTCAGAGTGCATCTCATGCCCAATGCGATGCGTGGATGCAATCACTTGGGCTGACTTTGACCCGACATTGGATCAGTATTTCGGCATCCCGTTCTGGGGACCAGGCTCAAAGGAGTTCTTCATTGCCCGCATGCCTCGTCTCCAGAATACAATCGACCTCTATGCGGTAAATGCCGCTGACGGCAGCAAACGTCATGTATATAATGAGACCTATAAGACATGGCTTAACTGGTTTGATGGTGTTGTGTTCACTGATAACGGACTTTATATGGCCCGCGAATTCGAAACAGGCTGGCAGCAGATCTACTTCCTCTCATATGATGGCAAGACCTTCCGTCGCCTCACAGGCGGCCCGAACTGGAATGTGGATATCGTGCGCGTTGATGAGAAGAAGGGTGATGTGTACTACACTGCTAAGCGTGATGCAGTCGGCAAGCAGGCTCTTTACAAGGTAGACAAGAAGGGTGTAATCACAGCTCTCACTGATCCTGCATACAATACTACAGGCATCTCGTTCTCACCAGACGGCAAATATTTCGTGGCTTCGTATTCGAACATGACGACTCCAACCAAGGTCGCAATATTTCCGTCGTCAGGAAAGAAACTTCGTCAGGGGAGTGTGGTTGCAGATATGCAGGGGCCGGATTACAATGCGTTCGCATACGCGCTTCCGGAACTTGTGTTCATTACAACTGAAGACGGATTCCAGCTACCGGGCATGATTGTCTATCCTAAGGATTTTGACAAGACCCAGAAATATCCTGTCCATGTTGATATCTATGGCGGACCTAATACTCCTATGGTGCGTGACCGTTGGGTAAAGCCTACTGCTGCAAATCAGTGGTATTCTGAAAACGGAATCATCCAGATTACAGTGGACCCTCGTGCAGCCGGTCACAACGGCCGTGCCGGTCTTGACATGATCTATCGTCAGCTTACAGTGTGGGAGGTCAAGGACTTCTGTGCATGGGCTACATGGCTCCAGTCACTGCCTTATGTTGATGGTGACAAGATCGGAGTCGAGGGATTCTCGTTCGGAGGTACCATGACATCGATGCTCCTGATGCAGGCTCCTGACAAGTTCCACTATGGAATCGCCGGTGGCGGTGTGTATGACTGGGCTCTCTATGATTCACACTACACAGAACGCTACATGGATACCCCTCAGGCCAACCCTGAAGGCTACGAGGTCTCAAAAGTCCTCAACTATGTCTCCGGCTATCCGACCTCATACACGTCATTGCGATCAGTCTCCGAATCTGCCGACACCTCATTACAAGGAAAGTCAGAACCGGATGATATGTCATTGCGAGGAGCGTCAGCGACGTGGCAATCTGTTGAGCCGGTCATGCTGAAACTGACCCACGGCACCGGTGACGACAATGTCCATCACCAGAACACCCTCCAGCTCCTTGACGCCCTCCACCGCGAAGGCAAGAAGTTCGACTTCATGATCTACCCGGACGGAATGCACGGCTACTATGGCTACCAGGGCGACCACTTCCTGAAAGCCAACCAAGCCTTCTGGCTGAAGTACCTCCTCGGTAAGTAATCTGCAGTTTCCTGTACTATAGATTTAACCCCTTGTGCCTAATGGTCAATATTACCTGACCTTTAAGCACGAGGGGTTTCTGTAATGTGCTTATAGATATGGTTTTATCTTTAGATGTGTGTGCCTAAAGGTCACAGTTTTACGGACATTAGGCACAGGGATATAGGAAAAGGATGGGGTGACTGGTCGGCAAAAGACTTTTAGTCACCCCATCCTTTTAAACACATTTCTATATATTGCTATCCCTCCTGTATAGATTTTATCTGAAATTACAGTAAAATCCATTAAATTCTATTATACAAATCTGCGGTTTAGGTTGATCAGAAGACGATTTTGGCGTTTAAGCAAATTCTTTTTCGGTATATGGATAGATCATCGTTACTTTGCGTAAAAATGGCTTATTTTCATGTTTATACTAAAGGTCTTGTAGATCGTGAACTCTTCATTTGCCGTGAGGATTATATTGCAGGTATGAATATCGTGGCAATAGTGTGCTCCAGTATTGGTGTTGAACTACGATTATTGGCATTTGTACTTATGTCCAATCATCTGCATTTCGTGCTGGATTGCAGCAAAGACAAAGCCGAACGTTTTATATGGCTATACAAGCATCTCCTATCTCGTTATCTAGGTGATAAGTATGGCTATGTCAAATATTTACGTGGGCTGGAAACATCTAAATCCGAGGTGCCGCCTGATATTGAGGATTTAAAACGTCTGATTGTATATGTTCTGAATAACCCTGTCAAGGCTGGAATAAATTGTATTGCATGTGCATATGAGTGGAGCAGTGCAAGATGTTATTTCAGTGCTACTGATTTCAGCGTTGCCGCTGTCCCTATACAATCCTATACAGTAAGACAGTTGCGATCGCTTCTTCATACACACAAGACTCTTCCTGGAAACTGGCTGTTTGGCCCTGCAGGGTATATTCTACCACAGTCTTATGTTGATAAAGTATTCGTAGAGGAGTTATTTAAATCAAGCCGTTCGTTTGAGTACTTTCTGAGCTCATCACTA
Organism: Bacteroidales bacterium; assembly: GCA_017559545.1. GTDB lineage: Bacteria > Bacteroidota > Bacteroidia > Bacteroidales > UBA932 > Cryptobacteroides. The sequence goes on along the minus strand of JAFYRK010000003.1, from coordinate 17,417 downwards.
TCTATGAAGAAAGGAGTCAATGAGAATATCACCTTCAGTGATGCAGTCATTCATAGTTCCATGAATGAACTTCTCGAAAAGAAATTCGGAATGTCCTCTGTCAGCGAGTTGAATGAATTCCTTCTGAAGAATCTAATAAAGGATCTTAAGGTTAGGTTCAGTGCCTCATCAAAGCAACTTGCACGAATTACAGGTGTTGCTGTATCAGATATAATCAAATATCTAGAATAATCGTTATATGTGCCTAATGGTTGATTAATTTAGACCTTTAAGCACGACATGGCATTTTCGATGGTATGATAATCAGGAAGTTGAGTTTATTGATCTGTGCCTAAAGGTCATAGTTTTACGGACATTAGGCACAGGGGTATAGGAAAAGGATGTTATATAATAAGAGGCCATCGGATTATCCGATGGCCTCTTATTTATTATCTGCGCTTCTTGCCGCCGTGACGTCCCATCATGCCACCCATGCCCATAGGGCCGGCACCCATGACGGTCTTCATCATCTTGCGTGTGCCCTCAAACTGCTTGATCAGTTTGTTCACCTCAGGAAGTGATGTGCCGGAACCGTCTGCGATTCTCTTTCTGCGGCTTCCGTTGAGGCACTCAGGATGCTCACGTTCGTATGGAGTCATAGAAAGGATGATAGCCTCGATACCCTTGAATGAGTCGTTGTCCATATCAATATCCTTGATGGCTTTGCCGACACCTGGGATCATAGACGCCAGGTCCTTGATGTTACCCATCTTCTTGATCTGCTGGATCTGGTTGTAGAAGTCCCAGAGGGTGAACTGATCCTTTGCGAGCTTTTTCTTGAGCTCACGTGCCTGTGCCTCGTCGAACTGCTCCTGTGCCTTCTCAACGAGGGAAACGACGTCTCCCATGCCGAGTATACGGTCTGCGATACGTGAAGGATGGAACACGTCGAGAGCCTCCATCTTCTCGCCTGTGCTGACGAACTTGATCGGCTTGCCTACTACAGCCTTGATAGAGAGTGCGGCACCGCCACGGGTGTCACCATCCATCTTGGTAAGTACGACTCCGTCAAAGTCAAGTCTGTCATTGAATGCCTTGGCGGTCTCGACTGCGTCCTGACCTGTCATGGCATCAACGACGAAGAGAGTTTCTGTCGGCTCAACTGCTTTATGGAGAGCTGAAATCTCGTCCATAAGCTCCTGGTCTACTGCGAGGCGTCCGGCTGTATCAACGATGACCACAGAATATCCTTCTGCCTTGGCCTTCTTGATTGCGTTCTGTGCAATCTGGATAGGATCCTTTACTCCTTCCTCCGAGTAGACCTCTACTCCGATCTGCTCTCCAAGTACCTTCAACTGGTCAATGGCTGCTGGACGGAAGTAGTCGCAGGCTGCGAGCAGAACCTTCATTCCACGCTTATTCTTTACGTGCAGAGCGAGCTTTCCTGAGAATGTCGTCTTACCCGAACCATTGAGACCGGCAACAACTACGATTGCTGGCGAACCCTTGAGATTGATGTCTGATGATTCGCTTCCCATCAGCGCGGCAAGCTCGTCATGAACGATCTTCACGATCATCTGCTGAGGCTTCACGGCTGTAAGCACGTTCTGTCCGATGGCCTTTTTCTTGACCTCGTCGCAGAACTGCTTGGCAATCTTGTAACTCACGTCGGCGTCCAAAAGGGCGCGGCGGATGTCCTTCATCGCCTCCGAGATGTTCACCTCGGTAATCTTTCCTTCACCTTTGAGGATCTTGAACGATCTCTCAAGTCTTTCACTTAAATTCTCAAACATATGTTATTGTTTTATTTTTCAAAATAGTTTACGACCTCAGGGGCGGAGTCAAGGTCATCGCTGAAAACTGAAGGTGCGAGGTCCTTCATGTTGTAGCGGCTTGCCATCACCTGGCCGTATGCACCTGTGCTTCTGATTGCCATAAGGTCTCCACGTACACTCAACGGCAGAAGTCTTCCTGCACCCCATACGTCACTGGACTCACATACCGGTCCCACAATATCATAAGCCTGGTGGGTAGGGTAGAATGTCCTCTGAGACGCCGACAGGTTCTCAATCTTATGGTATGCACCATAGAGCGCCGGTCTGATCAGGTCGTTCATACCTGCGTCCATAATCAGGAAGTTCTTGGTCTCTCCACTTTTTACGAAAAGTACTCGTGAAATAAGCGTTGCGCACTGTGCAACGAGAGAACGGCCCGGCTCCACATGCACTGTCTGGTCTTCGCGACGTACAATGTTTTCAGAGATAGTCCTGAACCATGTCTCGAAATCAGGAATCGGGCTTTCATCCGGGTCGTCATAGTCTACTCCGAGTCCACCTCCAAGATTGATGTTACGGACTTCAAGCCCGTTGCGCTCAAAGTAAGCCACTATCTCGTTTACCCTCTGGCACTCAAGTCCGAACACTTCCTCCACTCTTGTGATCTGCGAACCGATGTGGAAATGCAGACCGATGAAGTTGATGTGCCCGCTCTTCTTAAGGATGTCTATCAGCTTGTCGAACTCATGCTGAGAGATGCCGAACTTGTTTTCATATAGACCTGTGGTTACATACTTGTGGGTATGTGCGTCGATGTCCGGGTTGATGCGGACCGATACATTCGCCTTAAGTCCATATACATGAGCCATTTCGTTGATCACATAGATCTCCTGAAGAGACTCGCAGTTGAATGCCTCGATACCGATCTTGAGAGCATTGTATATCTCCTTGTCGCTTTTTCCGACTCCGGCATACACGATCTTGTCGCCAGGAAATCCGCAGTCGTGCGCGTGCAGAACTTCGTTGCCGCTTACGCAGTCAGCTCCGAATCCCTTGCCGCTGATGTACTCGAGCAGCTTGCGCTCCACGTTGGCTTTTACCGCGTAATGTATCTTAATGCCATATTTCTCTGCCATTTCTGCGGCATAGTCAACTGTCTTGCGGAGCAGGTCCATGTCGTAGTAATAGAAAGGTGTGGCAATTTTGTCTAATCTCTCTATTGTGTTGATATCTAGCATCTTATCTTATTCTTGTCTATCTGGTGTCATCTGTTTTCGGAAATTGTCCCGAAAACGATTGCAAAAATAACGAAAAAATCCGTAATTTCGCAGATTGTATAACTGATACATAAACAAACAATATAAAATTATCTAAAATGGAAAAAGGACCTATTTCACAGTTCATTACCCATCATTACCGTCATTTCAATTCTGCATCTCTCGTAGACGCAGCAAAGGCATATGACGCACACATGAACAAGGGTGGCAAGATGATGCTTGCAATGGCAGGTGCAATGTCAACAGCGGAGCTCGGCCTTTCACTTGCTGAGATGATTCGCCAGGACAAGATCCAGATCGTGTCCTGCTCGGCAAATAACCTCGAGGAGGATATCATGAACCTCGTGGCTCACAACCACTATTTCCGTGTACCTCACTATCGTGACCTCACTCCAGCTCAGGAGAAGGAGCTTCTTGACAACCACATGAATCGTGTTACAGATACATGTATCCCTGAGGAGGAGGCTTTCCGTCGTCTTGAGGACCACCTCGTTGATGTATGGAACGAGATGAAGGAGTCAGGTGAGAGACTTTTCCCTTGGGAGGTTATCTACAAGCTTCTCCGCAGCGGCGTTCTCGAGCAGTACTACGAGATCGACCCTAAGGACAGCTGGGTACTTGCAGCTTGCGAAAAGAACATTCCTATCGTTGTTCCTGCATGGGAGGATTGTACTACAGCAAATATCTTCACTGCACACTGTATCAAGGGTGAGTTCGAACCTAACATGATCAAGAACGGTATCGAGACAATGATCTTCCTTACAGAGTGGTATCGTGAGAACTGCCTCGGCGAAGGTGTAGGATTCTTCCAGATCGGTGGTGGTACAGCAGGTGACTTCCCAATCTGCGTAGTGCCTATGATGGCTCAGGATCTCGAGTGGCCAGACGTTCCACTTTGGGCTTACTTCTGCCAGATCTCAGACTCGACTACTTCATACGGTTCTTACTCAGGAGCAGTTCCAAACGAGAAGATCACCTGGGGTAAGCTCGATGTCGACACTCCACGCTTCATCGTTGAGTCAGACGCTACAATCGTAGCTCCGCTCATCTTCTCATACGTTCTCGGCTGGTAAGCGAGAAAATTTAAGCGAAATTTTCGAAGCCGTCCCGTTAGGGACGCATACATCCGGCACTCACGCACACGGGTGCCGGATTTTTTATAAATCTTAGCTATCCAATATAATGTCAGGCCTTGCCGGTATGGTCTTCAATGTCGAACTGTCGCTGATCATAGCGATAGTCACTTCATTTATCCTAGCGTTTCTGCTCTTTCTTATCAACGTTCCGAATTCGGAGCATTCACGCAAGCTCATTAAGGCAAAGAATACCATAGCCATGTGCTTCTTCATATCCTCTATCCTGTTCTTCGTCTGTTATACGTATTCGGGGGTAGAAAATTATGAAGTATTCTCGTCGCTCATGATGTTTGTGGTGACCGCCATATCTTCGGCAATCCTGTCATTCTCTCTGATGAACCTTCTGGAAGAGGGTGACAACGACAAGTTCTTTCTCAATATCGCTGTCATAACCATCTGCAGCTGCATTCTGATGCGCTCTTTCTGGATGGAATCAGGGCTCCTCCGCACTGTCATTCTTGTTGCTGCAGTCGTGTTTTTCATCATCAACTGCGTAATCCATATCGTCATTTTCCATCGTACATACCTAAGGTCTGTGCAGATGATCGAGCAGTACTATGACGAGGAAGAGAACAATAAGATGAAGTGGATCAGATTCTGCTACATCATGATGATGTTGACAGAGATGTTTGTTCTGGTCTACATGCTTCTTCCGCGTGGGTTCATGAAGGTCTACACGCTATGGTATGTGCTTTTCATGGTCTACTTTTCAGCCCACTTCATTTCTTTCCTTGGTAGTAACAAGCTTCTGCTTGATGCCTTTGCCTATAAGACCCTGTCCGGTCAGGAGATCATCGAAAGGATCCAACGAAGGAAGATGATGAAGAAGGGAGCAAAGGATGCGCGACATCTGGATACCCAGCTTACCGAGCAGGAGATGTGCAGGATAGAGCACGCATTGGAGAAGTGGGTAAAGGAGAAACGTTATCGCGAATACGATAAGACCAGGGAGCAGATAGCAAAGGAACTTAATACCACCAAGGAGATGCTGCATCTGTTCTTTGTCACACGTATGAGCGTAGACTTCAAGACATGGCGCACCCGTATGCGTATTGAAGAAGCCAAGGCCCTTCTCCTTGAGAACCCAGAAATGTCCACAAATATAGTCGCTGAGCTTTCAGGCTTCAGCGACCGTTCAAATTTCCATCGTCAGTTTACAAAGATTGTGGGCTGCTCTCCGAAGCAGTGGCGTGCGTCTGCTGGTAAAAATCTTCAAAGCTGATGCCCAGGAGCTCCATTTTGCGGATGATCTGAGGTAGCTCATTGTTCATGAAATCGTCTCTCATGGTCTGCAGGACTATCGCCTGCGCATTCCTGCTGATGAAGTATCCGATTCCTCTTTTATTGTATATCACACCCTCATTGGTCAGCTTCTCATAAGAACGCATCACAGTGTTTGGGTTCACTCCGATCTCGGCGCCATACTCACGTACTGAAGGTATGCGCGAGTCCGGTCCCAGTTCTCCGCTCAGGATGTGCTCGTATATCGCATCGCAGATCTGCAGATATATTGATTTATTGCTGTTGAACTCCATGATGTCAGTGTTTCAAAGTCTTGATTCTGAACCATACTCCTGCCATCATAGCTATGTTGAGTACAGTGTCTGAAATTATGTCTGTCAGTACCATGTTTCTGAAGAAGTTGCTGCAGAATATTTTCTGAGGAGTCAATCCCATTGTGAGTGGTGCGGTTATGAAACTTATTGCCATGCTGAATGCAAACAGTGCAAGGAATGTTTTGGCAATCTTGTTCTTCTTGAAATATATGGCTCCGAGGAGGAACGGGAGAGTTATGCCGAAGATATCGTCTACATATAACCATGGTGAAGTAAGGATACCGAGCATTCTGTCATATGCCTCAGGATCATCAATAGGAATGCTTCCAAATCCTATATTCACCTTGAGATTTCCCATTTCAGTCAGAAGACCGAACAGGTTTTTGGATCGGGCAATTATGCATTCGCCGCATGTCGGATCAATAGCGCACATGAGTGTGTCCATACCAAGGAATAGTGCAGTTCCGGTCAGAGGTGCTATCAGGCATGTCATTATGAGCATGCTGAGGAACTTTTCCAGACGAGACGCCGGAAGGGTCAGCCAGAATGATCCATATTGTTTTTCAGTCAGTTTACCATAGCACTTGACCGGCATCTGTGTAATTATGAATATGAGTGCCATACCGAAGCAGAACAGCCTTAATCCTGGTTCCGGTCCTTCCCATGTCGAGTAGGCAAAGGCGTGGAGTGCCACTCTGACCACGTATATCGCTATAGGCAGCAGTAATGTGGTAGTCAGCAGGGTGAGGCCATAGTTGGCCACGCAAGTCTTCAGATCCGAAACGAAGTATTTTCCGAATCTGTTGAAATTGAATATATCCTTGTTTTTCATGATGTCTATTTGCTGAAGATTCCTTTAATGAGTTCCTTGTGCTGGTGCACTGTGTTGAAGAGCGCTTCGAGGTTTACCTTGCTGTCCTTGCTCTCTGTATTGAGGGTTACCTGGATGTTTCCTCCGGGAATCATCTCGCAGTAAAGCGCGTTATCGATCTTTACTGTCGAGTAATCAAAATACAGCTTTTCAGAAATTTCTTCCAGGGAGGCATTCAGGAGGATATCCTGCCTGTCAAGGATGATGATCGGATCAATGATGTTCTCAAGGTCGCGTACCTGGTGTGTCGAGATAAGAATGACTGAATCTTCGCGGGTGTACTTGGTCATGGCCTTCCTGAACTGAGCCTTTGAGGGGATGTCAAGGCCGTTTGTGGGTTCGTCCATGAAAAGGTACCTGGTGTTGCATGCGAGAGCAAAGGCGATATAGGTCTTCTTAAGCTGGCCGAACGACATCTTTGACATTTTCTTGCCAGGGTCGTTCTCGAATATACCCATGATCTCGATAAACTTATCCATGTCGAACTTCTCCCAGAAGTGCCCGTAGCTCTTTGCATAGTCAAGGGCTGTCATGTTCATTGCGGCAACCTCATCACTGAGATAGTATTGGTCTGACAGGAATGACGGATCTCTGTCAAACGGGTTGTGTCCGTCGGTGTTGATGCTGCCAGCCTTGGCAGCCTTAAGTCCACACAGCAGTGTCAGCAGTGTAGTCTTGCCGACTCCGTTTTCTCCAAGAAGACCGTAGATCCGTCCCTCTTCTAAGGTCATCGTTATGTTCTTCAAGACGGGAATCTCGCCGTAACTGAAGCCTAAATCCCTGATAGCTATCATACTATGTCTATTCGTTAATAGTGTATTAGTAAAGTAGTACACCGCAAAGGTAGACAAAGTATTTATAAATTCAATACTTTATGGGATTTATTTAGTGATGTGGGAATTCTGACGCCACAGACGGATGTGCTCTTTAAGTGTCTCATGCTCCTCGGAAGGCAGCGCCCAGTCAAGGAAGCGCTCGCAGATATAGTCTGCTGTCTGCTGAGTAGGATGGCACATGTCCTCTGCATAAAAACGGTAGTCGCGGAGCTCGTCCATCACGATCTCATATGCAGGAAAGTAGTCTGCAGTACCGGAAAGCGCCCCCTCGATGCCAAGCAGCAGCGAAGCCTTGCTGAGCTGGTTGCCGTGCGCTCCATCCTTGAAATGTCTTATCGGGCTGACAGTGAAAATGAACTGTTTGTCCGGGCATAGCTCCATAATCTCTCGTAGCATTCCTGCTGTCTGTTCTGTCGGCAGAAACTCTCTGACGAATTCCTTTGCAGGGCGCTTGAGACAGTTTGACACAATCATATCTTTGTCTATATGTCTGTAGCACCAGCTCGTGCCTAAGGTTATGATGACCTTATTGCATTCACGGAAGAAAGCAGCCGCTTCTATCAGTCGCTCGTTGGCATTATAAATGAACTCCTCGTGCGAGCCACGGGCAAAGGATGTGTGATGGTAGAATGAACATGTGCGGTTGTCACCAGCTCCGATCTCCATGCAATCCACTGCACAGAACCCATTGCAGTCAAGCAGTCTCTTTACGCTTGAAAGGATGGATGCGGGGTTGTAAAGCGTCCCGAACGGATTGACACACACGTCAAATCCGTAGTTCTTCAGACGGGAACCTATGTTGTCAGAAAAACAGCTTCCGAGCATCATGATCTTGTCCCTGTATGATATGCCTGTCTTGCAAGGCAGGTCGGTAACCGGAGTCTGCAGCTTCATGAGAAAATCGTTTTGTGCAAAAATACGTGAAAAGTGCTATCTTTGAAAGTCTTAAATTAAAAAATACGTGAAAAGACTATTCCTTCTTATCTTTATATTCATATCAACCTTCACACTCCAGGCATCCGACAGCCTGAAGACCGTCAGCCTTGCTTATGATCTTGATTTCCTGATGAGATTTGACAACAGGGAACTATATAAGAGTGCGTATTCATCTTCCATGACCATCTTTGGCGCCAGGGTAACTCCTTCGGTCGGAATTTCGGTGCGTCCGCAGGAAGGAGAGGAGCACAAGGTCATGATCGGTGCGGATGTGATGAAGGATTTCGGGGGAGTCCAGAACAAGATTCTTGAAGAGCTTACATTATATTACAGGATGCAGAAGACTCTCTGTGATACAGACCTTACTTTATATGCCGGAATCTTTCCGAGACACCGCACGACAGGTGATTATTCGCCTGCATTCTTCTCGGACTCCCTGCTTTTCTATGACAATAATCTCGAGGGAATAATTCTTCAGGTAAGACGTCCGAAGGCTTCGTTTGAGGTGGCATGTGACTGGATGGGACAATATGGTCCGGACAGAAGGGAAAAGTTTATGGTGTTTTCTGCCGGTGAAGGAAAACTTCTTCCGTTCATGGCTTTGGGTTATGCCGGTTATCTGTACCATTTTGCAAACTCATATAAGCAGAAGGGAGTGGTTGACAATATTCTGCTCAATCCGTATCTGAAGTTCGATTTCTCGGACATGACCGGGTTTCAGCGTATGGACGTACGTCTGGGCTGGCTCCAGGGCTTGCAGAACGACAGGGTGCATGGAGACGGCTATGTGTTCCCGTCTGGAGGCGAGTTGGATCTGGATATCAGAAACTGGAACGTCGGTGTGCGCAACAGACTTTTCTGTGGTACAGATATGATGCCTCTTTATAACAATAAGGATAATACGGGAGTCAAGTATGGGCCGGAACTTTATATGGGAGATCCGTTCTATCGTGTGTATGATGATGGAAGTAAGGGCTTGGGCATCTACGACAGGCTTGAAGTATATTATGAACCCGATTTCAAAGGCTCATCAAGATATATCAATATCCGCATAGGAGCGATTTTCCATTTCAACGCAATGAAATACTGCGGAACCCAGCAGATGGTGACCGTAAGGTTCAATCTGCAGTCCCTGCTGTCCAGATAAATTCTTAAGCTCTCTTCTTGAAGATAAGTGACATGACCACGAGAACAGGGAAGATCTCCAGTCGTCCCAGGAACATGTCCATCGTGTATATGAACTTCGCAACCTCAGGCTGTGAGGCATAGTTGCCCATAGTGCCGAGCGTTCCGAGTCCCGGACCTACGTTCCCAAGAGATGCGAGGGTGCCGGAGAATGCCTCCGCTATATCTACGCCGCAGAACAATACGGCCACAAATGACAGGAACAGTACCATTATGTACAGTACGATGAACAGGAAGATCGATGCTACTGTATCTTCCTCGACACATGTTTCACCTACTCTTACCCTTATTATGGCAGATTGTGAAAGTCTTTTGCGGAAGTCTCCCGCTATGGCTTTAAGCGAAATGTACATTCTGTCAGCCTTGATACCTCCCGTTGTCGAGCCTGCGCATCCGCAGTGGAAACCTGCGAAAAGAAGGATGGCGTTAGCCATGACAGGCCACATGGCGTTGTCAGCCTGGCCGAATCCAGTGGTTGAGATGAAACTGATTACCTGGAAGGAACCGCTCATCAGAGCCTCCGGGAACCTAAGCCCTCCCTGGATAGAGAGAGATAATGTCGCCAGAAGGGAAAGAATCAGGATGACCAGGAAGTAATACCTTGTGATCGGATGCTTGAGCGGCTTGAATGACCTTGTCGCCAAGCTTGCGAATATGACTCCGAAATGCATTGAAGCCAGGGCCATGAAGACCATGATGATTATGTTTATTGCAGTGGAGTCATAAAACAGGATAGAGGTATTCTTCGTGCTGAATCCTCCGGTGGCAATCGTGCTGAAGGAGTGGTTGATTGCGTCAAATGGAGTCATTCCTGCAGCCCATAGACAGAAGAATTCTGCTATAGTGAGGCCTATGTATGTTAATGTTATGATCCTGACGGTTTTGCCTGACTTGTATCTGTAGCCTTCCTTTGCAATCGAAGAAAGTTCAAGATGGGACAGCTTGAACTTGAATGTGCTTGTATCCGGTAAAATCAGAAGAAGGAATACGACAACTCCCAGTCCTCCGATATAATGCGTAGAAGAGCGCCACATCAGCAGACTCTTCGGCAGGGCTTCAACATCTGAAAGGATTGTCGATCCGGTTGTCGTGTAGCCGGAAACGCTTTCGAACCATGCATTCATCAGCGTGAATTCTCCTCCCCAGAGGACATAGGGGAGCATGCCGAAGATGAATGACAGCAGCCAGGCCATGACGATAGTGATAAATCCCTCCTGTGGCGTTACCTGCTGATGGCTTTCCCTTACGAAAATCAAAGGGAAGGACCCCGCTATGCTGGTTATGAGGAAACTGATAAGCAGAGGGGTAAAGCCTGAGTCAAAGCCACAAGCCACCGAAACCCCTAGAGATAGGAGCATGAACAATGCGTTGATCTGCAATGCCTTGCCGATGTCAAGCGATATTGCCTTCACACTCATCATATCCTATATGTCGCTTATGTCGATCAGACCGGAAAGGACTGCATATACAGTCAGCTTGCCTATCGATCTGGTCTGAAGTTTATCACATATATTATTCCTGTGGAATATCGCAGTAGGTACAGAGATGCTAAGTTCCTCAGCTATCTCCTTGTTGATCAGTCCTTTGACAATCAGTATCAGAACTTCCTTCTCCCTGTCTGACAGCCTGTCTGCAATTCTTCTCCTGCGCGCATTTTCATCGCTCATGTACCATCTGCGCTCCAACTCTATCTCCATGAGTCTGTCTCTTAGCTCTTTCTCACTTGCAGTGCAGTCCAGTACCTTGAATCCAGCCTTTGAGATAGCCTCATTTGTTCCTTCTGCCAATACGGTAGTCTGGCCTTTCAATGTCTCGAACTCGTCGGCGTTGCTGAACAGTATTTCAGTGCTCACAAAAAAGTGCACGAAGTGTCTGTTGGAGTCCCTGATCATTTCCTCCATTGTCTTGTAGATGTGTATCTCTACATGATCATAGATTTCCCATAGCATGCCACGCAGTGACGTGCCGGACAGAGTGTTCATATCTATGATTGCAAAACAAGGGTTCATATCTTGCAAATATAACGATTATGTACGAAAATCGCTATCTTTGTATAGTATTAGAATAGAATAATGATATGGAAAAAATAAGCACAAGAATCTACTCGGTAGGAGTGAATGATCATGATAAGGATCTTTTTGAAGGACTTTGGCCTATCCCGTTTGGCGTAAGTTATAATTCGTATCTGATATTGGATGAGAAGGTGGCGTTGATAGATACGGTCGAGTACGGCTTCGAGGAGGAATATCTGGCAAACATTGAGAAGGTGCTGGATGGCAGAAAGATCGACTATCTCGTTGTGAACCATATGGAGCCGGACCACTCTTCGCTGGTGGCGTACATGCTCAGGAAGCATCCGGAACTTATGGTTGTTGCAAACGCCAAGACAGTTCCAATGCTCAAAGGCTACTATGAGACACCGGAGGAGAAGATCAAGGTGGTTGCAGAGGGTGAATCCATCAGCCTTGGTTCATGCAATCTCAATTTCTATATGATCCCGATGGTGCATTGGCCGGAAACCATGGTTACATGGGTGCCGGAGGAAGGTACTCTTTTCTCTGGCGATGCGTTCGGAACCTTCGGTGCCGTCAATGGCGGAATAGTCGACTCGGAAGGCACATTCGAGGAGTATCGTGATGAGATGATCAGATACTATTCCAACATTGTAGGAAAGTATGGGGCTCCTGTCCAGCAGGCGCTCAAGAAACTCGGCGGGCTTGATATCAAGAGGGTGTGCAGCACTCACGGACCTGTATGGGAAAATAATGTAGGACAGGTTGTTGCCCTCTACGACAGGCTGAGCCGCTATGATGTGGATAGGGGAGTATGTATCGTGTACGGATCCATGTACGGCAATACGGCTGCTGCGGCGGATGCTCTTGCTATGGAGCTCGAGGCCCGTGGTATCCAATACGCAATCCATGACCTGGCCGGGAATAATGCGGGGGTACTTGGAGTATCAGGTGCAATCAGAGATGCATTCAAGTATGACACAATAGTGGTGGGATCTCCTACATATAACAACGGAATCTTTCCTCCAGTTGAGACCTTCATGAAAGCTCTGAAGGCCCGTCAGGTGAAGGGAAGGCGTTTCTATGCATTCGGTTCGTACTCATGGGCCGGCGCAAGCGTCAGGCAGCTCAATGCGCTCGCTGCCGAGATGGGTTTTGAGGTACTTGGAGACGGAATGTCATTCCCACATGCCTACACCAGCGAGAAATGCGACATCGCAGCCGTCGCTGATCTTCTGTGATGACTTTCTGGTTATGCTGCTTTTGTTTACTTTTGTGTGGATTTAAATGTGACGATATGAGCAATTCGGTATTGAGAGCGTCAGGCGACCCAATGGGAGCGGCGATTTATGACTATCATAAAACCGGAAAAGCCGCAAAGCTGAGGGTGTTCTCATCACAGTTCGATGAGGACGAGATTCCGGTGGCAGACCTTTTTCGCAGTTACGAGGATATGCCCGAACTGGAAAAGGTGGCCCTGAATGCTGCGAGTGGCCGTATTCTGGATGTCGGTGCCGGTAGCGGATGCCATAGCATCGCCCTGACAGGAATGGGTAAGGATGTCATGGCTATTGATATCTCTCCGCTGGCGGTAGAAGTCATGCTGGAAAGGGGAGTACACGCTCGTCAGGTCAACTTCTACGATGCCTCGTTCAACGAAAGGTTCGACACGATACTCATGCTCATGAACGGAACGGGCATTGTAGGGACTCTGGACATGATGCCGATGTTCTTCGCCCGCGTCAAGCAGTTGCTTGCTCCTGGTGGAAGCCTTCTGATCGACTCGAGTGACCTGAAATATCTCTATGAGGAAGAGGATGGCAGTTTCCTCATAGATCTTGCCGGAGACTATTATGGTCAGATTGACTACCAGATGCAGTATAAGAACGTAAAGGGAAAGCCTTTTGACTGGCTCTATGTGGATTTTGATACATTGGCCCATTACGCAGAAGAGTCCGGCCTCAAGGCCGAACTCCTCTATGCTGGCGAGCATTATGATTTCCTTGCAAGGGTAATCTGCCCGTAGTCTTCGTCTTTATAGGATTCAATGTATCTTTCACTCTTTTCCTTGTAGATGTCTGCCACGGTAATTATCATTGCTGTGTCATAGCAGTCTCCGAAGTCAGGGTCGAATGTCGTTCCGAAAGTCTTCATCGTTGGAGAAAGCCAGATGTATGAGTGGATAAGAGGCGGGATTGTGTCTCCAAGTGACTTGACGAAGTTGTTCAGGATGAGGTAGTTCTCCTTATAATCCTCTCCGGTGAACATTTTCTCGAACATCTCTGCCTGCTCAGGAGTCCATGTCTCGGGATTCTTGGAGGTGAGCAGACCTTCGCGGTCTCCGAAGTACTTGTCCAGGTAGTACACCATTGCCTTTCTGCTTATCTCCGGACTAGAACTGTAGATTGTTACTTTTCCTGAAAGATACTTTACGCTCGGATCCTTCGCTACCAGTCCTCCGATGCCTTCCCAAAGGTTGTCAAGGGCGAACAAGGCCTTTCGACCTGCCTGTGCCGACTGGTATTTAGGTTGGATGAATGCACGCGCCATCTCGATGCAGTGCGGGAAGTACTCGTCAATGAACTTCTGTGAAAAATCAAACAGGTGTTCTGTGTTCACGTAAGGCTGCCCGTTCTCATGGAACGAGGCCATTGACCACCTTGTGAACCTGTAGCCTCCTATTATCTCATCAGCCTCAGGATTCCATACTACCAGCTGGAAACATGCCTTGTCATCGAGATCAAAGTGGTCCAGGTCGCACTCGGTACCGCTTCCGCCTCCAACAGCACGGAATGAAACCTCGCGCAGACGTCCTATTTCACGAAGGACGTTCGGGGCATTCTCGTTGTTTACTACATATATCTCATTGTTTCCTCTGGTTGTCTTGCGGAGGAATGTGTCCTGGTTCAGCTCTTTCTTGAGCAGCTCCACATCTACAGGGTCAATAATAGGAATACTCATGGTTATGGATTTTACATGTTTGGAGGACATCCGTTGTCCTTTGACAGTTCTTCGACCATATTTTTGACCTCTGCGGCCCATTGTATGTCAGTCTTTGAACTGTCGAAATGTGTATAAGGTATAGGCTTTCCTATAGTTATCGTAAATTCTGTGCCTCTCTTGTTGAACAGTTCGTCCACAAGGAAAAGCATCGCGATATTCATCTTGAGTCCGAGGACGCGGCTTATCCAGCTGAAAAAATGGTATTTTGCTGAGTTGCTGCCGGAGATGTGCACTGGAACTACATCTCTTTCATATTTCCTGGCCTGTGTCACGAACATCTTCTTCCAAGGCATCTCTGTAACCTTGCCCTTGATCTTTCTTGCGCAGAGTCCTGCCGGGAATACAAGCACCTGCTCGTCAGACTCGAACATGGCGGCAATCTTTGCGCTGATATCACGTCCCTGTCCGGACTTGCTCTGGACCTTTACCGGGGTGAAGAATTCAGCCAATGGCTTCATGTTCATAAGCAGCTGATTTGACGGCACCTTGAAACCACCTCCGTATATATGGTAGAACAAGGAACCTATGATCAGAGCTTCCGGACCTCCCAGAGGGTGGTTACAGGCGAAGATATATTTCCTGGTCGGGTCAAGATTTTCAGCTCCACGCACCTTATATGTTATATCGACATATTTCAGGGCTTCGTCAAAGAATCGGGCACCGCAGTAATGCTCTGCCTTCATTATGCAGTCGTTGATCTCCTCCTCGTGGATGCGTCTTTTGAGGAAGTTCACTGCAAATCGAGGGAGCTTTTCACGGAGTTTCGGGCCCAGCACCTCCTCTATGTTCAGCAAGTAATCAGTTCTGTCCTTTGACATAGCTTTTTCTTATTAACATATAGAACAGTATTCCTATCGCAATCCATACCACGAGCACTACGCGGCTCTGGATTGAAAGGTATCCCGGCATTCCAGGGATGATAAGGAGAGATAGGAAGAACAGCGAGAATATGCAACCTATAATACCGTATATGAGGTATTTCTTCTGTCCGTTTCTTTTTGCGAGTATGGCGGCTGACGCTGTTGTGTATGCGAATACAATGGCGGCTCCAACGCTTGTCATGTCAACGATCCATATCAGGATCTCCCTTCCGAACCAAGGGGCGAAGAGGCTTGCTGCCATAGTGAAGAGGATCGCGTTTCTCGGAGTTCCGTGTTTCGGAGAGATGTGCTCGAACCATTTAGGAAGGCTTCCTTCCTTGGCCATTGCGTACATCAGGCGCGATGTTGAGATATAGAATGCATTCATGCCGGAGATCACAGCGCAGAACATTGCTATGCCCAATGTCGCGAGGCCGGCTATGCCCATGACATTGCGTACGACAAATCCCGTAGGCCAGTTTTGCTTTGATGCGAGAAGGTCCTGCCAAGGCTCATGTCCGATGGCTGTAACTGTACACACAGCAATATATAGCAGCGCTGCGATGATGACGGCGAGGACCATGATGTTGGTTGATTTCTTGTGGCTGAAGTTGTATTCTTCGGCGCTTTGCGGAATGCAGTCGAATCCGATGAATGCCCAAGGGGCCATGGCTACGATACTGAATACTCCCTTCCACCAATGGCGGCCTTCAGGGAATCCCGGTGTAAGGTTGGACCAGTCGGAAACACTGAGAACAAAGAATGTAACAAGAAGAATACATCCTACCAGGGTAAGCGAGATGGCTGTCTGTATCCATGCAGCCTGCTTGATGCCTCTGATGTTGATCATCGCCATTATGATGATGAATGCTGAAGCAAGGACTACTTCTCCTGCATATACTTCCCATCCGGCAACTTCATAAAGAAGTCCCCACTGGACTATACCTGGAAAAAGGTAACGGGTGATCAGTGCCAATGCTGTTGCATTGAGAGGAATAAGGCTCCAGTAGGCGAGGATCATGCCCCATCCGCACACGAAGGCGTTGCGCTTGCCGATAGTCTCTTTTGTGTAGATGAATTCTCCTCCGCTTACAGGGAATTTCTTGATCAGATATCCGTAGCTGATCGCAATTATGATGATCATTAAAGCTCCTATCATCATGCCTGCAGCTGTTCCTGCAGGACCTGCTTTAGGCAGGAATGCATTGCCGGGCAGTACGAAGCAGCCCCATCCGATGATGGCTCCTAGTGCGAGGCCCCATACGTCGATGGGACGCATGGCCTTCTTTAATTTTCCAATGTTGTGTGACATTTAAGAGTAGGTTTGCTTGAGTAATAATCAACGAAGGTAGGAAAAATGTTTCTTAAATAAACCTTTTTATAATAAAATCTGACATAGTTCCGAAGGATTTCGTTTAGCACGATATTTGCTGTAACTATGCACCGACTTTTCATATGACATGTCAAGATTTAAGTTAAGATTCAGAATATTTCTCCGTAAGACCAGGAACTGGTTGGCTGGCTTCTCTTTCCGTACAGGACTCATAGTATTGGGTGTCTGTGTCGTTTTCTATATATTGTCCTTCGCACAGATGCTGCTGCCTATCAGTACTGTCTTGAAAGGGACCCTGTGGTTCTGGCTTTTTGGCTTTGCGAAGCTGTTTCAGTACACCGGACTCGCCATAATAGGAGTCGAAGGGGTCAAGAGACTGAAAATGAGGAGAAAACTTAAAAAGGAAGCTGAGAAATAATTTGGTGGAACCGATTATTATTCCTATATTTGCAGCCCATTTGTGAGATTTTGTGCTCGCAGATGGGCGCAAATTATTATTAAACAATTAATTACAAACAAAATGCTTAAACAGTACGAAACCGTTTTCATTGCAACTCCCGTTTTGTCTGATGCTCAGATGAAGGAAGCGGTCGCAAAGTACACTAACTACCTCAAGGAGCGTGGTGCAGAGATTGTGTACGAAGAGGACTGGGGTCTT
>JAFYRK010000122.1 GCA_017559545.1 Bacteroidales bacterium | reverse complement strand
CCCTTCAGCAACATTCTACCCAGGCAAGAAGGCTTGGAGCATCAAGTGTGACATCGCTATGCCATGTGCATTCCAGAACGAGCTCACAGGTGCAGATGCAGAGGAACTCATCGCAAACGGAACATGGCTTGCAGCCGAGGTTTCAAACATGGGATGTACTCCTGAGGCTATCGCAGCATTCCAGAAGGCAGGTATCATCTTCGCTCCTGGTAAGGCTGTTAACGCAGGTGGTGTTGCAACTTCAGGTCTTGAGATGACTCAGAACGCAATGCATATCAGCTGGAGCCCAGCAGAGGTAGACGAGAAGCTCCACGCTATCATGTCTAACATCCACGAGGCTTGCGTTAAGTACGGAACTCAGCCAGACGGATATATCAACTATGTGAAGGGTGCTAACATCGCAGGCTTCATGAAGGTTGCCCAGGCTATGCTTGAGCAGGGAATTATCTAATATCAGATACCCCTGCAGTTTAAACAAAAAACCAGAGACATAACTCTGGTTTTTTGTTGTTTAAACCCTAAATATAATATAACTTTGCGCGCGTTTTTGAAAAACGACTAAGTTTAACAAAAAATATAAGTTATGTTTAAAATCTTTCCCGGATACGCTCTCGTAGAGAAGTATCACAATTGGAAGAAGGCTCACAGAACTGAGGATAAGACTGTATCAAGAGCGATCCGTCTTTTCATTGCTGTAGTTGCGGCTATCGTTCTCTGGTGCCTTCCTGTAGAGAACTGGATTGACGGCATGACCATTATCCAGAAGAGAACTCTCGCGATCTTCCTCTTCGCCATCCTTATGTGGCTCTTTGAGGCGGTTCCTGCATGGACAACTTCAGTCCTTGTGGTTGTTCTCCTGCTCTTCACCACTTCAAACAGCAGTCTGGTGTTCTTTGAGAATGCTACACCTGAGGCTCTCGGAGCGCAGACCAGCTATAAGTCCCTGCTCCACTGCTTCGCTGACCCTATCATCATGCTCTTCATCGGAGGTTTCGTGCTTGCGATCGCTGCTTCGAAGACAGGTCTTGACCTTTACCTCGCTCGCGTGATGCTTAAGCCTTTCGGTAAGAACCCTAAGTTCGTTCTTCTGGGCTTCCTCATGGTAACAGGTGTCTTCTCAATGTTCCTTTCGAATACTGCAACTGCAGCGATGATGCTTACATTCCTCGGCCCTGTGCTCAAGGCTCTCCCTGCAGACGGAAAGGGCAAGACAGCTCTTGCTCTGGCTATTCCTATCGCAGCGAACGTCGGTGGTATGGGTACTCCGATCGGAACACCTCCAAACGCCATTGCCCTCAAGTACATGTCAGAGATCGGTATTGAGATTGGATTCGGTCAGTGGATGGCATTCATGATTCCTTTCACTATTGTCCTTCTCCTCATCGCATGGGTAATGCTCCTCAAGCTCTTCCCATTCAAGGCAAAGGAGATTACTCTCAATATCGAGGGTGAACTTAAGAAGGACTGGAGATCAGTTGTTGTCTACATTACTTTCATCTGCACAGTTCTCCTTTGGGTTCTTGATAAGAAGACAGGCGTAAATGCAAACGTAGTGGCTATGCTCCCGGTAGGTGTGTGCGCTATCATAGGTGTTCTCACCAAGCGTGACCTTGAGGAAATCAGCTGGTCTGTACTTTGGATGGTTGCCGGTGGTTTCGCTCTCGGTGTTGCCCTCCAGGAGACAGGTCTTGCAAAGACTCTCATTGCAGCTATTCCATTTGATCAGTGGCAGCCTATGCTTATGGTTGTTGGTTCAGGTCTCATCTGCTACGCTATGGCGAACTTCATCTCGCACACTGCGACAGCCAACCTCCTCGTTCCAATCCTTGCACTCGTTGGAGCAAGTATCTCTACAATCCTCGCACCTCTTGGTGGAGTTTCAACTCTCCTCGTCGGTGTTGCTATCGGATCGTCACTCGGTATGGTGCTTCCAATCTCGACACCACCAAACGCGATTGCTGCATCAACTGGTATGATCGAGCAGAAGGATATGGTCAAGACAGGACTTATCATGGGCGTCGTAGGTCTCGTACTCGGATACGGTATGCTTATCGTACTTGGTTCATCGGGATTCTTCGGTTAATCGAAATATTAAAATATGTATTCAATAGAACAGTCTTCGGGCTGTTCTATTGTTTTTTATAAATATAATGTCCAAATTTGAATAGAATTTTAAGCAGGATGCGCTGCTGTGGTATTAAACACTCAAAAATTAACAAGCAAGGCCATGTCCTATTTTCATTTCCTAGGTCATCCTATGAACCTCAGACGCTGCCTCTCATTCCTTGTGGTATGCGTGTTCACATTCTTCCTGGCACTTGTGCCGACTTCTTTCTATGGCGTCAACCCAGATACGCTCGAGCCTATTTTCACATTGACTCAGCAAAGGGTGATTGCCATTTTTGTATTTACAGCCATGATGTGGATTCTGGAGGTCATTCCTACATGGACGACTTCTGTCGTGGCGATTGTCGCTATTTTGCTGACAACATCAAATAAGGGACTCGGTTTCCTTATGATGAAGGAGAATATCGGTGATATGACTAACTATAAGAGTATCATGGCTGCGTTTGCAGATCCCGTGATCATGCTCTTCCTCGGTGGTTTCGTTCTTGCATTTGCCGCTACCAAGGTAGGTCTTGACGTTCAGCTTGCCAAAGTGATGCTCAAGCCTTTCGGTAATAAGCCTAAGACTGTGCTTTTGGGAGTTCTTCTTGTTATCGGTGTGTTCTCAATGTTCATGAGTAATACAGCTACAGCAGCAATGATGCTGACCTTCCTTACTCCTGTGCTTCTGACATTGCCTGCAGACGGAGGTGGACGAATCTCCTTTGCATTGGCTATTCCAATTGCAGCTAACCTCGGCGGTATCGGTACACCTATCGGTACACCTCCCAATGCTATAGCTCTCGGAGCTCTCCAGGAGGCAGGTTACAATATCACTTTTGTAGGCTGGATGATCAGAATGGTTCCATATGTGATCGTCATGTTGCTGATTGCATGGTTCCTGCTTACGAAGATGTTCCCGTTCAAGGCGAAGACAATTGAACTTAAAATAGAAGGCGCGCCAGTGAAGGTGACCCCTTTCCAGAAGTATGTTGTCTGGTTCACTTTTGCACTGACTATTATCCTTTGGGTATTTGAGGGTTGGATCGGAGTCAACTCGAATATTGTTGCGATGATCCCTTTTGCGGTATTCTCTGCAACCGGTATTCTTAAGTCGCGCGATCTCGAGCATATCAACTGGGCCGTCCTTTGGATGGTTGCCGGAGGTTTTGCTCTCGGAACAGCTCTGAATCAGACTGGTCTTGCAACAACATTGATCAATACAATTCCGTTTGCAAGCTGGAATGCCCTCGTAGTGATGCTCGTCGGAGGTCTCATCTGCTACTTCCTCTCGAACTTCATCTCGAACTCAGCTGCTGCAAACCTTGTCGTTCCTATCCTTGTTGTTGTTGGTAAGGCCATGGCAGGAAATCCTGCGTTTGAGTCTGTAGGTGGCATACCATCGATGATCGCCGGAATCGCAATCTGCGCGTCTGTAGCGATGTGTCTCCCTGTTTCTACTCCACCGAATGCTCTTGCGGCTTCAACTGGTATGATTTCAACAAAGCAGATGGCGACAGTAGGTATTATCCTTGGCGTTGTTGGAATTGTGCTGGGATATCTCATGTTGATTTTTATTGGATTCTAATCTGGAAAATTATAGTATATTTGTGGGGTCGCTTCCGGGCGACCCTTAACTTATTTGAAGATGAAAAGATTTATTACAATTTTTCTGGCAGTATTGTCTTTAGGACTTTACACTGTATCTGCTCAAGATACTCAGGTGGCAGGAAGTCAGAAACCAGCGCCCAAGAACCACTTCAAGCTTTATGGTTTCATTAGAAACTATTTTACTTTCGACTCCCGTGAGAGCGTCTCTGGAACAGGTGACCTTTTCTATTATCTTCCAAAGGATGTGAAGATGGTGGACGGTATTGATATTAATGACACTCCGTCATTTGTGTATCTTTCGCTTACTTCCCGTCTCGGAATGGATGTTACAGGATATGAGATCGGTAATGTGGCTTTCGGAGCAAAGTTTGAAGGAGATTTCTATACGGGCCTTTCATCTACAGCTACAAAAGGATATTTCCCGGCAAATGACAAAGGTGAGGGATCTAAGATTTCCGGAGCGGCGACAGGACGTCTGCGCCAGGCGTATGCGACAATCACATGGAAGGATCTTCCATTGAATGAGGAGCAGAAGGCTTCGGTTGCATTGAAGGTCGGCCAGGCTTGGCATCCTATGGCTGCGGACCATCCTCATGTATTCAGCCTTGAGGCTGGTGCTCCTTTCGGACCATTCTCACGTACACCGCTTGTCCAGATGGATGCTGATCTCGGAAAGAACTGGGTTGTTTCAGCTGCAGCAATCTGGCAGATGCAGTATCAATCAAACGGACCTGTCGGAAATTCTGCCATATATATGAAATACGGTATGACTCCTGAGATGTATGCGGCAGTCGCATACAAGACAAAGGGGTTCCTCTTCAGAGTCGGAGCTGATATGCTTAGTATCAAGCCTCGTGTTCTCGGAACGGTGCCGGCACCTACTGATGAGAAACCGGAAGCTGTCAAGACAGTAAGGGTGTCTGACCGCAAGACATCACTCCTATATTATATATATACACAGTACACCCATGGCAAGTTCGCTCTTAAAGCAAAGAGTACATATGGTCAGAGTGGTGAGCACCTCAATCTCATGAGCGGTTACGCTAAGGTAGGGGAGCCGAACGAAGATGGCAGCTGGAACTACGCTTCGCTTAACAGCTCGTCATCTTGGCTTTCGATGACCTATGGCAAGAAGTGGCAGGGAGTACTCTTCCTGGGTTATGTGAAGACGCTCGGCCTTGCAGAGGGCGCTGCGAACGGACCGGTAGCTAAAGGCGATGTGTATTTCTGCTCGAATGGTTTCTCTAACATCAACCAGATTTACAGGATCAATCCACAGCTTATATATAATATAGGTAAGCTCAATGTTGGTCTGGAGTATCAGTGGACATCTGTTCAGTATGGAGATTATGACGATGGAATGCTCAATGAGAGAGCGCTTGCAGACAAGAATCTGCATTGGGTCGGCAACCATAGAGTCAATATGATGGTGAAGTATAATTTCTAAGAAAATACTTACAAACTGTAACCTCTCTGAGAATCAGCCTCTTAGGCGCTCAGGGAGGTTTTTTGATTGGAAAAAGATCGAAAAAAAGAAAAATATTTCTCTAAAAGTTTGCAAGTTTGAAAATAAAGCGTACCTTTGCACTCCCTTTGAAAAACGGGGTGGCTGTAAAGGCTGTGAGTTCTTGGAAAGACAGACGTTTGAATAAAAAAGTTGAAAAATCTTTCAAAAAGATTTGGAGATT
>JAFYRK010000121.1 GCA_017559545.1 Bacteroidales bacterium | reverse complement strand
TTCAGATTCCACCTCACGATGGACACCCTTGCCTTTGGCTATATGCTTCCCGTCATTAGGGCACATTGGGGACTTTCACCCGTTAGAGCATGCCCATGCTGGGCGTACCGAAAAAAGAGCCAGGCACACAACAATGCCTGACTCTTTTTTCTGTAGCCCCGAGCAGAATCGAACTGCTATCTAAAGTTTAGGAAACTTCCATTCTATCCGTTGAACTACAGGGCCAAAATTAAAAAATGTCCAAAAAATTAAT
The DNA here is from genome assembly GCA_017559545.1 of Bacteroidales bacterium. GTDB lineage: Bacteria > Bacteroidota > Bacteroidia > Bacteroidales > UBA932 > Cryptobacteroides. The sequence continues at coordinate 12,499 of JAFYRK010000121.1, read as the reverse complement.
TTTTGGACATTGAGAAAAAGCTGATTACTCAGCCTTTTTCTCAATAATCTGACGACCTCTATAGTAGCCGCACTCTGGGCATACTCTGTGGTACATGATAGTTGCACCGCAGTTTGAACATGTAGCAAGTGTAGGAACTACTGCTACGTCGTGTGTTCTTCTCTTGTCGCGTCTCTGCTTAGAGACCTTGTGTTTTGGATGTGCCATTGTTAACTATTTTTTAATTATTAATAATCACTTAAAGAGATCCTTCAACGCAGAGAAAGGATTTCCTCCCTCCTCCTCATTAACCTCAGACTCCTCAGGAGCACCGTACTTCTTCATGACTTCAGGATTGCATTCCCCATCGTCATGCACACGCTGCATCGGAAGCGACAGACACACATAGTCATAAATTATCTGACTCATGTCCATCTCCGCATCGGTCTCGGGAATAAATATCACTTCCCTTTCACCCTGCTGCGGTTCCTCCGAAGACTCCTCGCTGCCGTATTTCACACTGAGCTTTATCTCAACATCAATCGGCATGTCAAGTTCGTCGAGGCACCTGTCACACTCTACTGTAACCTCTCCCCTCACATCGCAGTCAACTCCGATGTAGCGGCCCGACTTCTCGACTCTCACATCTGCATCCAGATGTGCATCAAGGATTTCCGAGTTTTCAAAACCGTCGAAGAACTCTTTGCCAGCCTGCCAGGAAAACTCAGTTATTCCGGCAGTCAATCCATTTAGAGGTATTATAAATTTATCGTTCATTCCGACCCATAAATAGATTTGAGCCCGCAAAGGTAACAAAAACTTTTTTTATTAGCAATCAAAATCCGAAGATTTTCTCTTGCGCTCTACTTCATTCAATATTATCTTCCTGAGTCTCATAGACTTAGGTGTAACTTCTACCAACTCATCCTCCTGGATGTACTCAAGCGCCTCCTCAAGCGAGAAGACTACTGGAGGCGGTAGCATCACCTTGTCATCACTGCCGGAAGCACGCATGTTAGTAAGCTTCTTGGTCTTACATATATTAATAGTAAGGTCGCGCTCACGTGTATGTTCTCCAATTACCTGACCCTCATAGACATCGACACCAGGCTCGATGAAGAAACGTCCGCGATCCTGAAGTTTATCCATTGAGTAAGCCACTGAAACTCCTGTCTCAAGCGAAACAAGAGATCCGTTGTTACGGCGTTCAATATCTCCCTTGTACGGTTCATAGCCCTTGAGACGATGTGCCACGACGGCCTCACCCTGCGTTGCAGTAAGGAGGTTACTTCTGAGTCCCATGAGTCCACGTGACGGAATATCAAACTCGAGATGAGTTCTGTCTCCCCTGCCTTCCATCTGTATAAGGGCACCCTTTCTGCGTGTCGCCATCTCGATACATCTTCCTACAAATTCCTCAGGGACATCAATTGTCAGCATCTCAATAGGCTCGCAGCGCTGTCCGCCGATAACCTTATCAAGCACCTTAGGCTGTCCGACCTGAAGCTCGAATCCCTCGCGACGCATGGTCTCGATGAGAACGGAAAGATGGAGGACACCACGTCCGTAAACTATGAATGAGTCCGCATTCGGCCCTGGCTTCACACGAAGTGCAAGATTCTTCTCAAGTTCCTTGTCAAGACGCTCCTTAAGATGTCTTGAGGTAACGAACTTTCCTTCCTTACCGAAGAAAGGAGAGTTGTTGATGCAGAAGAGCATGCTCATAGTAGGTTCATCAACCTCAATTGGCGGAAGCGCCTCAGGATTTTCAAAATCCGCGATGGTATCTCCAATCTCGAATCCCTCGAGACCTACCACAGCACATATATCACCACACTGAACTTCCTCAACCTTTGCCTTTCCAAGGCCATCGAAGATCATAAGTTCCTTGATCCTCTGCTTCTGCATGATATCATATCTCTTACAGAGAGTTATATTCTGACCTGCCTTAAGCGAGCCTCTTGTCACTCTTCCGACTGCGATACGGCCTACGTATGGAGAATACTCAAGCGAAGATATAAGCATCTGAGGAGTACCCTCGTTCATTTCCGGAGCAGGAATAACCTCAAGGATTGTATCGAGAAGCGCTGTGATATCCTCGGCAGGCTGCTTCCAATCATATGACATCCATCCCTGCTTAGCACTTCCGTAGATAGTACGGAAATCAAGCTGGTCCTCAGTCGCACCAAGAGAGAACATGAGGTCAAAGACCTCCTCCTGCACCTCGTCTGGACGACAGTTGAGCTTGTCCACCTTGTTGATCACAAGCACAGGCTTCTTGCCCATCTCAATAGCCTTCTGCAGGACGAATCTTGTCTGAGGCATACATCCCTCGAATGCATCCACGAGCAGAATCACGCCATCTGCCATGTTGAGCACTCGCTCCACCTCGCCTCCGAAGTCGCTATGGCCCGGCGTGTCAATGACATTGATCTTTACACCTTTATATACTACCGACACATTCTTCGCGAGAATCGTGATTCCTCTTTCTCTTTCAAGATCGTTATTATCAAGAATCAGCTCTCCGAGCTTCTCCTGCTCACGCGCCTGACGCGCCTGGTAAATCATCCTATCGACGATAGTTGTCTTACCATGGTCTACGTGGGCGATTATTGCAATGTTTCTTATATCCTGCATAACTGCAATTTTTTTATTCATTCCTAAAATCCTTCCGCTTCCGCTCAGGATAAAAAACGGGCACTTCGAGTGCACAAAAAATCCCGACCGGTTTTCCGGCCGTAAAAGATTTGCAAAAGTAGATATTTTTATAAAATATTTTCTAATCTTTTTCTACTTTTGCACGTTGGTCGGCAAACAATTCGGCTAAAAAGTATTTGAGCGAAGCGATGGCAAGTCCTTCCCCCGAGGTCGCGAGCGATAAGCAAATAGTCCAGTGGACTTTTGCAGCGAGCAGCACGAAGTGACGGTTAGGATCCCCACCACCAGCTCGAGTCTACACATACAAACGAAAAACAATTTAACTTAAAGTATATGAAACAGGACATGATCGTAATTCTTGATCTTGGCAGCCACGAAAACACAGTGGTAGCAAGAGCAGTCCGTGCACTGGGTGTATATAGCGAAATCCATCCGCACGACATCACAGCAGAGGAGCTCAAGGCTCTTCCTAACGTTAAAGGTATCATTATCAACGGAGGCCCTAACAACGTCATTGACGGAGTTGCGATCGATGTTCTTCCAGAAATCTACGAGGCTGGGTTCCCTGTAATGGCTGCAGGCCATGACAAGGCTCTTTGTGAGGTGAAGCTCGCTCAGTTCGAGAACGACGAGGAGTTCATCAAGAATGCTGTTAAGGATTTCGTATTCGAGACATGCAAAGCAGAGGCTAACTGGAACATGAAGAACTTCGTTGCCGACCAGGTGGAGCTCATCCGTCAGCAGGTTGGTGACAAGAAGGTTCTCCTCGCCCTCTCAGGCGGAGTTGACAGTTCTGTACTTGCAGCGCTCCTCCTCAAGGCTATCGGCGACAAGCTTTACTGCGTTCACGTGAACCACGGACTCATGCGCAAGGGCGAGTCTGAGAATGTTGTAGAAGTGTTCCGCAACCAGCTCTGCGCAAACCTTATATATGTAGATGCTACTGATCGCTTCCTCGGACTTCTTGAGGGCGTTGCAGATCCTGAGCAGAAGAGAAAGATTATCGGCGGCGAGTTCATCCGCGTATTCGAGGAAGAGGCACGCAAGCTTGACGGCATCGACTTCCTCGGTCAGGGAACAATCTATCCGGACATCGCAGAGAGCGGCACCAAGACAGCTAAGGTAGTCAAGTCACACCACAACGTTGGTGGTCTGCCTGAGGATCTCCAGTTTGAACTCGTAGAGCCACTCAAGCAGCTCTTCAAGGATGAGGTTCGCGCATGCGGCGTAGAGCTCGGTCTTCCATACGAGATGGTTTACCGTCAGCCGTTCCCAGGTCCAGGTCTCGGAGTACGTTGCCTCGGAGCTATCACACGCGACCGTCTTGAGGCACTCCGTGAGGCAGACGCTATCCTCCGCGAGGAGTTCGCTATCGCAGGTCTCGACAAGAAGGTATGGCAGTACTTCACAGTGGTTCCAGACTTCAAGTCAGTAGGAGTACGCAACAACGCACGCTCATACGACTGGCCTGTAATCATTCGCGCGGTCAACACAATTGACGCGATGACAGCTACAATCGAGCTGATCGACTGGCCAATCCTCCAGAAGATCACTGACAGGATCCTCGCAGAGATCCCTACAGTAAACCGCGTATGCTACGACCTATCTCCAAAGCCAAACGCTACTATCGAGTGGGAGTAATGTTCTGACATTACTCCCACCGGCCCGGGTAGGGCCGAGATACCCCATTGGGGTGATATGCAACGCATATCGGGGGTTAGACAGACCATCATCCACGGATATATAGTAAAAGCGTGGCAGATCCAACCTTTGAGGTGGGTATCTGCCACGCTTTCTTTATGATTTCGTGGAAAACCTTATCTGACTCTGATCTTTTTGCCGATCTTGAGGGTTGTGTTGCGGGTGATGCCGTTGAGGCGACAGAGTTCGTTGATGGTCGTATTGTTGTTTATCGCAATACGGCTTAGAGTGTCGCCTGACTTGATGGTGTACCAGCGCATAGCTTCTCTTTCCGCGTCTTCCTTCTTATCTTCTTCATCGTTCAGGATTTCATCCTCAAAATCCTGCTCATAGTTGCTGTAGATACTGAAATACTTCTTCTTCAGCACGAAAAGACGATGACGAAGTTTTCCTTCCTTGAAGTCAATCAGCCATTGAGGGTCGAATGCATAGCCCTTATATCTTGTTTCATAATGGAGATGCGGACCTGTCGAGCGACCTGTCGAGCCACCATATCCGATAACGTCTCCTGCATTTACCCAGTCATCCTGCTCCACCAGCCTTTTTGACAGGTGGGCATAGAAGGTCTCTATTCCGTTCTCATGTCTGATGACAATGACATTACCATATGCTCCCCAATACTTTGAGATACGGACCTTGCCTGTAAATGTCGCGTAGATAGGATCACCCGTCTTCAACGGAAGGTCCACTCCCTGATGGCGACGACCTCGACGGATGCCGAATTTTCCTCTATAATAGACTTCACCCTGATATGGACAGTGGTACTGGTCAAGGCTGTCTACGCACCAGATTGTCCATTGATCCGGCAGTTCCGCCTGAGGGATACCGTAAGGATCAGTGCCTGCACTGGTCCATGCCTCATCAAAGACATTTGTAACAGTTTGATATTCTGGAGTCTTATAATACTCCCATGTATTATCTGCAAAAAGGATCACTTTGATGAATTCATTTGCAGTATCAAGAGTATCGATCGGCTCCGACTTTGACCTATAGCATGAAAGCAGAGGCGACAGACTTGGAGGTGTCAGCTGAAGAGTGAATATTGCCGTATCCCTCTTTATGGGATTAACAGCAGAAAGTTCATCTGCCGGCATTATGAATGCCTGGCAGATGAACACTATCGATAATATGTACTTTCTAATTTTTCCGAACATTTACTATTACTGTGCGTCAAACTGTGTAGTAAGAATCTCACGTACTTTGGCTACCTTCTCATCAAGAAGTTCCTTTGTCGTAGCCTCGCAAAGGAATCTGAGGTATGGCTCTGTGTTTGAAGGCCTGATGTTGAACCACCACTCCGGGAACTCAACCCTATAACCGTCAAAGTCCATGTATGCCGTAGACTTCTCCGTCTCCATGAAATAATCGCGCACTGCATTCATGGCTCCAAGTTTATTCTCAACACGGAAGTTGATCTCTCCCGAGTTCTGATACTTCTCGATGCGTCCGATGAGCTGGCTCAAAGAGATGCCTTGGACCTTCATCTTTGCAACCACATTAAGAATGAGGATTGCGGCGAGGAGTCCGCTGTCAGAGTAGAAGAAATCACGGAAATAATAGTGTCCGGCAAGCTCGCCTCCATAAACACCGTCAATCTCACGAAGCTTGAGGGCCGCATAAGCACGACCTACACGCCATGTATTCATCACTCCACCCATTGGAGCGAGATACTCACCTACCGCCTTAGAACTGCGGATATCCTGGTGGATGTATCCCTTCTCTCCTCTCTCCTCAAGGAAATAGTGTCCAAGCACCGCAATCATGAGGTCAGGAGAAATGAATCTGCTGTTCTCATCCACGAACATCACGCGATCTGCGTCACCGTCGAAGATCACACCGATATCAGCCTTGGTCTGAGCCACAAGCTTCTTAAGATCTTCCACGTTCTCCTGCACCAGAGGGTTAGGCTCATGGTTAGGGAAAGAACCGTCCATGTTCTCATAGATATATGCTGGTTGGTCACCGAAGATGTCGCGAACGAACAGGGATGCCATACCGTTTGACACATCCATGGCAATCCTGAGTGACGACCAGTCCCCTTTATATTTAAGAAGGAAGGCAAGGTAATCCGCCTTGATGTCCATAGGGTGCACCTGACCCTTTACCTCTGCAGGGACAGTCTCACGACCACTCTCGATCCACTCCTGGATCTGTCCGAGTCCGGTATCAAGTCCTACAGGAAGAGCATTCTCACGCGAAACCTTGAGGCCATTATACTTTGCTGGGTTGTGTGACGCTGTAATCTGCACTGAAGCCTTGAATCCATAGTTTGCTGTACCGAAATAGACCATCGGAGTGGTACTCAATCCAACATCGTACACATCAGCACCCGCATCGGTTATACCTTTAAGAAGGTACTCATGGATCTCAGGAGAAGACACACGCGCGTCTCTTCCTACAAGCACCTTGTCAGCGGAAAGAAGTTCCGGAAGGAAATATCCTACCTTGTATGCAACCTCCTTATCGAAGTCCACATTGTAGACTCCTCTTATGTCATATGCATGAAATGCTCCCATAACGTTTATCTCTTTGATTTATATCGAGTCTGTACCGACCCCTTTGCGATCGCCTGCAATTTACGTGCTATCATCTTGCGGCGGATCTGCGAAACGTTATCCACGAACAGATTGCCCTCGAGATGCGAAAGTTCGTGCTGAACCATACGGCATGCGAATCTATCGAACTCCTCGACAACCTTCTCAAAGTTTTCATTATAATATTCCACCTTGATCTTCGCCGGCCTCGTAACCTCTGCGTAGACACCTGGCACGCTGAGGCAGCCCTCAGAATACTCACACTCTTCCTCGCTTTCCTCCAACACAACAGGATTGATCATGACACGGAAGAAGTCATGGAGATAATCGTATGTGTCAGAAAGATCTCTTCCGTCCACAATCACAAGGTTCTTGTTAACGCCCACCTGAGGAGCAGCAAGACCACAACCATCCGCTGCCTTCAGTGTCTCCTTCATATCTTCAAGGAGCTTTGCAATTCCTTCCTTATCGGCAAGGTCAACATCCACGTTCTCTTTTCTGAGAACATCTGATCCGTATAAATATATTGGTAGTATCATAATTCTATTTCTTTCTATCAAGATAACTCTGCAAAATGATGGCCGCGCTTATCTTATCGACTGACTCCTTCTTCATGCGGTCCTGTTTCTTCATGCCACCGTCAATCATAGCCCTATGGGCAAGTACCGACGTGAAACGCTCATCCTCCAACTGAACCGGAGTATTTGGGAACGCTTTCGCAAGATGCTTGAGGAATATATCAATGTCCTTCGCGGCCTCAGACGGCTTACCGTCCATATTGATTGGATAGCCTACCACGAAGAGCACCACCTTCTCATTTTCAGCGTATTTTTTGAGATATTCTATTATCTTTGCAGACTGGACTGTATCCAGCGCTGACGCAAAGATTCCGAGCGGGTCGCTCACCGCAACACCCACACGTTTTCTGCCGTAGTCTATGCCTATGATTCTGTCCATCAGTGTGCAAAGTTACGATAAAATTAATTATGAGCAACACGAACAAAGACAATAAGAAGATAACACATTTCCGCCTGGCGCTTCTGGATGCAAAGACCCACAAGCAGCTGTTCTCGCTACGCTTTAACCGTGCGGGATTCTTTGTGTCAATTGTAAGCGCTGCGGTGCTGATGTGCGCAGCTATATTTTCATTGATTGCCTTCACCCCACTGAAGACATTCATACCGGGATACCCTGATGCCAGAACCAAAAAGGCGGCCATACAGAATGCAATCAAGATAGATTCGCTCGAAAGGGTGATATACCGTTGGGAGCTCTACTCGGAAAACCTTAGAAGGGTCGTGGAAGGCGAACAACCTGTCAACATCGACAGCCTCATTTCCGAGCAACACAGACAGGAGGAACTTGCCAAAGATCCTGAATACCTGAAAAGACAGGACTCCCTGCTCAGACAGGAGGTAAAGGAAGAGGAGATGTTTGACATCTCAAACAGAAACCAGAGGAAGCTTCCAATCGAGGGCATGCTCTTCTTCACTCCACTTAAAGGTGTCATCTCACAGGGATATGACCCTGTAATTCACCCATACATAGACATCACAGCACCGACCGGAAGTTCCGTAAACGCAATAGCGGACGGCACGGTGATATACGACGGATGGAGCGATGAATTCGGATACACTATCCAGATACAGCATGCAGGAGACATTGTATCGATATACAAACACAATCAGAAGCTCCTGAAGAAGACAGGCGACAAAGTCAAGGCTGGTACAGCCATTGCCCTTATGGGCAATACCGGCTCTACGTCCGTAGGAGACCACCTGCATTTTGAACTCTGGCATGATGGAGAAAGCCTGGATCCGACAAACTACATTAACTTCTAAATCATTGTTCAATAATGGGAAAAAGAAGAATAGCCATACTCGGTTCTACAGGATCGATTGGAAGACAGGCATTGGACGTGATCAGACAGCACAGAGACCTCTTTGAGGTCGAACTGCTGACGGCAAATAACAGCACAGAGCTTCTCATTGAGCAGGCCATCGAGTTTGATGCTAACAATGTCGTGATCTGCAACGAAGAGAAATATAAAGAAGTATCAGACGCTCTCCAGCCCCATTATATAAAGGTGTTTGCAGGAATGAAGTCGGTATGTGACCTGGTTACAGGTGATAACATCGACATAGTCCTCACATCCATGGTCGGATTCAGCGGACTCGCTTCTACAGTTGCAGCAGTAAAGGCCGGAAAGACCATTGCCCTGGCAAACAAAGAGACTCTCGTTGCAGCCGGATCAATTGTCATGGACCTTGCAACACAGCACGGCTCCCACATACTCCCGGTAGACTCCGAACATTCGGCAATCTTCCAATGTCTCATGGGTTCAGCTGGAGCAGACATCGAAAAGATCCATCTTACTGCTTCCGGAGGTCCGTTCAGGACATGGACACGCGAGCAGATTGCCCAGGCGACAAGAGAGCAGGCGCTCAACCACCCGAACTGGAGCATGGGCAGCAAGATCACGATTGACTCTGCAACCATGATGAACAAAGGACTGGAAATCATTGAGGCAAGATGGCTGTTCGGTACTCCGGGAGAGAAGATAGACGTAGTCGTACATCCAGAGTCAATAATACATTCCATGGTTGAATATGCAGACGGATCAGTAATAGCACAGATGGGTCACCCAGACATGCGCGAGGCAATCCAGTTTGCCTTCAGCTTTCCTCACAGGCTACCTCTGGATAACCGCAAACTCAATTTTGCTGAACTTGGAAGCTTGTCCTTCTTTGCACCAGACCCGGACAAGTTCCCTGCATTGGAGCTCGCATACGAGTCTTTGCGGAAAGGCGGAAACATGGCCTGCATTATGAACGCAGCCAACGAGGCAGCAGTAGCAGCATTCCTTCAGGAGCAGATCGGATTCTACGACATCACCGATGTCGTGCAGAGGTGCATGGATGGTGCAGATTTTGTAGCAGATCCGGACCTGGAAACTATTTTCGAGACAAACGATACAGCCTTCGCGCACGCAAAGGAAATCATCCGTAAAGTCTCTTCAGCTAAAACATTCTAATATATAAGATGATTGCACTCATAAAGGCACTGCAGGTAATACTCGCACTTTCAGTGCTCATACTTTTTCACGAACTCGGACACTTCGCTTTCGCCAAGCTGTTCGGCATCAGAGTAGACAAGTTCTATCTCTTCTTTGACGCATGGGGCGTCAAATTGTTCAGCACCAAATCAGCGTGGTTCGTCAAGATTTTCCCAAAAGCAGCATCATGGGAGACCGAATACGGCATCGGCTGGCTTCCACTTGGAGGCTACTGCAAGATAGCTGGAATGGTGGACGAATCCATGGACACAGAATATCTCAAGAGCGAGCCACAGCCGTGGGAGTTCAGGACCAAGCCGGCATGGCAGAGGCTTCTGGTCATGGCAGGTGGAGTACTCTTCAATTTCATCTTGGCCATTGCGGTCTATGCCGGAATATTGGCAAAATGGGGAGAGAGCTATATAAGCAATGAAGGCAACGCCATATACGTCAACGAGCTGGCATACGACATGGGATTCCGTAACGGAGACCAGATCCTCATGCTCGACGATTATGTACCGGAAAACTTCGGAATGCTACAGGCTGACCTTGCAAGACAGTCGGTCAAGAAGGCTACAGTACTTCGCGACAGCGACACGTTGAACATCTATATTGACCAAAGCAGAATCGGAGAGGTACTCCAAAGTCCAGGCATGTTTGATCTGGCTGTACCATTCATAGTTGCCGAGGTCTCGGAAACGTCACCAAACAAGAACCTTGACATCCAGGCCGGAGACCGTATCATCAGCATTGCCGGAACAGAGACGGAGTTCCTTCAGGATGCAAGACCGATACTCCTTGAGCACGCAGGAAGCACTACTGAAGCCTCACTCACACGCGGAGCCGATACTATGGTCTTATCCGTTCAGGTCGATTCAGCCGGCACCATAGGGGTATTTCTCCAGAGACCGGAAATCAAGACAAAGGAATACACTTTGCTATCTGCCATACCCGGAGGATTCGTCAAGACATTCAAGACTATTGGCGGCTACATAAAGGACCTTAAGCTGGTATTCACTCCTAGCACTGAAGCGTATAAGTCTGTTGGAAGCTTCATTGCCATAGGCCAGATATTCCCTTCAGCATGGGATTGGTACAGCTTCCTTAACATACTTGCACTGCTGTCGATAATGCTTGGGGTAATGAACCTTCTTCCTATCCCGGCGCTTGACGGAGGACATATGGTATTTACGCTTTATGAGATCATTACCGGACGAAAGCCGAGTGACAAGTTCCTATATGTAACACAACTCATCGGAATGATACTGGTGTTCGGACTGATGTTCCTCGCCTTCGGCAACGACATAGGACGTCTCCTCAGATAGAAACAAAAAACACAGAAATATGAAACGCATCATCAGAAATCTGGCGCTTGTATGCGCTACAGTCCTCGCACTGGCTTCATGTCATCAGGAAAAGACAAGAAAGGCCCTGCTTCCGAACATCACCGGAACCGCAGGTGAGGTTATCGTTGTAATAGGCCAGGACGAATGGGAGGGAGCCGTAGGCACGGTGCTTAGAGACAGTCTTTCGCGCGAATTCCCTCAGCTTCCACAGAGAGAGCCTATGTTCAACCTCGTAAATGTGCCTCAGGCTGCATTTACAAGCATGTTCCAGGTACACAGAAACATCATAGTGGTTAACATCAACAAGGAGGTGACAGAGCCTGGCGTATTGTATAGAAATGATGTATGGGCAGCCCCACAGACCGTAATCAGAGTTAACGCACCTGACAGCGAGACTGCAGTCCAGATCATCAAGGAAAACACAACGACCATCATAGGAATGCTTGAAGAGGCAGAAAGAGCCCGCATGATCCGAAATGCGAAGAGATACGAGGAAAGAAGCATAGCACCTGTCGTTACAGAAATGGTGGGCGGTTCTCCACACTTCCCTTCTGGATACAAACTCAAGAAGCGCACAGACGACTTCATCTGGGTTTCATACGATCCTGAGTATGTAAGCCAGGGGATACTTATATATAAATATCCTGTAGTAGAGGGTGAGGACATGATGAGTCCTGAGAACCTGATTGAAGCAAACAGCAAGATGCTGATGGAAAATGTCCCTGGTATGTTTGAGAACACATACATGGTCATGAGCAGCTACGCTCAGCCTACAGTAAGATACATGAAATACCATGGACTCCAGTTCGCGGAGATCAGAGGACTGTGGGAAGTTCACAACGATTATATGGGCGGACCATTCGTAACACATGTATTCTACAGTCCGGATGGAAAATATATGATCGGTCTTGAAGGATTTGTCTACGCTCCGAAATATGACAAGAGACAGTATCTGAGGCAGGTTGAGGCGATTATTTACTCATTTGAGTGGGCAAAGACTGAAGAAGATGAAAATAAAGAGTAAGAAAAGTTTGTCAATTTAAAAAATATTCTTACCTTTGCACTCCCAATTATAAAAAACGGGAAGTTTGGTCGGTTCGTCTATCGGTTAGGACTCAAGATTTTCATTCTTGCAAGAGGGGTTCGATTCCCCTACCGACTACGAAAAATATAAAAAAGAATAACAATGGCAAACCACGCTTCAGCAGACAAGCGCTATCGCCAGA
>JAFYRK010000120.1 GCA_017559545.1 Bacteroidales bacterium | reverse complement strand
CGGAGCGCTACAGTGGCCTTTGTGATGGCCTCCAACTGTGTGTATATTTTCTGAAATGCCTTAGTTGCCATTGCTGAGGAAGTTTGTAAGTTGCTGTTTGTAGTTTTCGAATCTCTCGCCCTGGAACTCTGAGTAGTTCATCTGGCGGAGGAGGTTGATCACTTCCTTGAAGAAGTTGCGGCACTCCTCATAGTTATCGAATGTGTAGTCTCTGTCGCAGATGTCGAGGACAAGCTCAAGCATGTAGCTCTGTCTCTCGATAGGGCAGAGTGCGTCGATATCGTCGAAAGCGTCCTGCTGGAGGATCACGAAGTCAACGAGCTCAGACTTCCAGAAAAGCTCATGATAGCTCATAGGCACACCGTCGTCACCGAGGATGTTGATCTGGTCATTTGCATCCTTACCCTTACGGATGATGTTCTTGGTCTTCTCAACCATCTCAACCCAACCCGGTCTGATCTTCTCTGCGAGGTGCTGGCGGATCTCAGGGTACTCGAGGTACTTGGAGTATGAGTCGATAGGGTTCACTGCAGGATAGCGCTTCTGGTCTGCGCGGTTCTGCTCAAGAGCGTAGAAGCAGCGTGCTGCCTTCTTTGTAGACTCTGTCACAGGCTCCTTGAGGTTACCTCCCGCAGGGGATACGGTACCGATGAATGTTACAGATCCGGTCTCGCCGTTGTTGAGGACAACCATACCTGCACGTGCATAGAACGCAGAAATGATTGCTGAAAGGTCAACAGGGAACGCATCTGCTCCAGGGAGCTCCTCCATACGGTTTGACATCTCTCGGAGAGCCTGTGCCCAGCGTGATGTCGAGTCGGCAAGGAGAAGGACCTTAAGACCCATTGCGCGGTAGTACTCGCAGATTGTCATCGCTGTGTAGACTGATGCCTCACGGGCAGCAACCGGCATGTTTGAAGTATTACAGATGATTGTTGTACGCTCCATAAGGTGGCGTCCTGTGTGTGGGTCGATGAGCTCTGGGAACTCAGTGAAGATTTCCACAACCTCGTTTGCACGCTCACCGCAGGCAGCCATCACGATAACCTCGGCATCACCCTGCTTTGCAATCGCGTGCTGGAGCACAGTCTTACCGCAACCGAATGGACCTGGGATGAAGCCTGTACCGCCTTCTGCGATAGGGTTGATGGTGTCGATTGCGCGCACGCCAGTCTCCATGATGCGTGATGGTCTTGGCTTCTCCTTGTATCCCTTGATGGCAACCTTTACCGGCCATTTCTGATACATGGTCACCTCGACATCTTCGCCTGCAGCATTTGTCAGGACAGCGATGGTTTTGTCAATGTTGTACTGACCTGCCTCAGCTACAGACTTTACTGTATATTCGCCCTGGAATGCGAATGGAACCATGATCTTGTGAGGGAGCCATCCTTCCTTAACCTCTCCAAGCCAGTCTGCAGCGACTACCTTGTCACCTGGCTTAGCTATAGGAGTGAAGTCCCAAAGCTTCTCGTGGTTGAGAGGGTCAGTGTATTCTCCTCTCTTGAGGAATACTCCTGTCATAGTGGTCAGGTCGTTCTGCAGGCCGTCGTAGCTGCTTGAAAGAAGACCTGGGCCGAGAGTAGCCTCGAGCATCTTGTCCTCGAAGACCACGTCGTTTCCGTTCTTGAGTCCACGGGTGCTCTCGAATACCTGTACAGCCGCATACTTGCCGTTTACCTTGATAACCTCAGCCATGAGCTGTGTGTCACCTACTGTGATGAAGCAGAGCTCGTTCTGAGATACCGGTCCATTGACCTCGACTGTCACAAGGTTCGAAACGATTCCCGTTACTTTACCTGTTGTTTTCATATTTATTAATTATTGATTACCCGTTATATTCGACACCTTTGAATGTGCCTCTTACTTCGTCCACCAGTTTCTTGAACATCTCGCGTCCGGTCTGCTCGTCAAGCCTGTACCAGCGTGCAACGATATTCAGCTTCGCTACGAAGCCGAGGATCGCCTGGATGTCGAAGTAGTTGAATGTTGTGAGACCGCTGATCTTGTCCCACATGAGGTCGTCGATGCCTCTCTCTCTGGCGAGTATGTCACCAAGATTGAATACAGCCTCAAGGTCTGACGCTTCCTCGAACTCTGCCGCCGCAGCCTCAAGCACAGCAGCCGGAGTATCTTCGCCAAAGCTCAGCACGTCCTTGTCTGCCGGTCTTCCAAGTGCCCTGTTGAGGTACTTTACCTTTGCGTTGCGTACGTTCAGGTCAAAGAGGAAGTACTCCCTGATGAACCTGTTCTTGTGCGTGATCGCGGAGATATAGAATTCCGGAGCCAGCTTTGTATCATCGAAGCCCTCAAGCAGAAAAGCGATCGCAGCCTTGTCCTTCTCGGAGCATAGGCTTGTGATCTCTTCGATGTAGTCTTCCGGAGTCTTCTCTCCGAATTTCCATCCGGTTGTGATGTCCGGGAGACTGGTTATTATGTATTCGTAATTGTTCATGTTATCTCATGATGTCGGTTGACAGTCTACGAGTGTTAACCGAATAAAATCTTCTTGGTAGCAGGTCTGAGGTACTCTGAGATGAGGGCGTTGAATGTCTCCTCAGTGAAGCTGATGAAGTATCCGCCGTCCTTAGGTCCGATAGTGAAACCGCCGGCAATCTTCTTTGTGAAAGATGCTTCGACGTTTGTCTTGAGGACAGTGGCAAGCTCCTTAGTGACGAATGCCTCGAGGTCAGCCTTGAGTGACTCCGGGAGAACTACTTCGAGATCGACGGGCTCTTCTGCGTTGAATCCCTTTGCTACAGCCATGATGACTTCCTTTACGAACTCAGCGGATGTAAGAGCCTTTGCAACCTCTCCGGCAGTCATCTTTGTGACCACGAGAGTCTCGATGTCCTTCTTTGTTGCAGCTACGCTCTGGCTTGCAGCCATCTTGAGGTCGCCCTGTACCTTGGTCTTAAGGTCCTCAGCCTCCTTGTTAGCAGCAGAAACGATAGCAGCAGCCTCGGCCTTTGCCTTGGCTACTATCTCTTCTGCCTGAACCTTTGCCTTGGCAAGGATCTCCTCGCCTTCCTGTTTTCCCTTTGCCAGACCCTCATTGTAGAGTTTGTCTGTCAGTTCTTGCAATTTGTTCTGCATATTTTTGATTAATTATGTGTTTTTGTTAAAATTCAATATCTATCTTGCAAATCTAATAATAATTGCTTGAGTTAGCAACCGAAAATGGTTAAATATTCTTATTAATCGAACATCACTCCTGGATTCATTACAGAAGGGGATTTCCATGTGATGCCGTGCTTCGCCAGCACAGCAGCCTTGGTGCTCCAGTATGAGAAACAGAATCCCATGCCTCTTGGCTCGTCCTTGAGGATTTCAGCACACTCCAGTTCCACGTCATAAATAACCTTCTCCCATTTCTCGCTTCTCTCTACAGGGTCGAATCTGAGAGTCTTTTCATACTTGTTGCAGAACTCCTCCATCGTCATATCCGGATTGATGAAGTCGCTAAGGTATTCCATCAGCTTGAGGTTCTCCTCCAGGTCAGGATCCAGTCCTTTTATGAACTCGCACATCTCCAGAAAGAATCTTGGGGTGAGAGTCTCTTCAATGTATGATGCAATGATATCCATTATCTTGGCTTTCTCCTTCTTTGTGTCAAACACGTCCTCTACGATGTCCGGTATTTCGCACATGATCTCAAATGCTTCCTTCACAAGCGGAATGTTCTTCCACGGTTCACCAAGCTCATTCCAGTTTACAAGCATCTGATCGTAGAGCTCCGTAACCCTGTCCATACGTTCTTTGGCTTCGTCTGGCCCCATGGTGTCAATGCTGATGCTTGCATCCGACCACGCGTAGCTCAGTCCTTTTCTTGGAGTCTCGACATGTTTTCCGATCTCGACCTTACATGAGCCTCCTTCGTGGTTGACGACTATGTAATCTTCGCCTATCTCCTTGAGTATTACTTTCGGAAGATCCTCGTCGTATCCGCATAGGTTCATACCTCTCCAAAGTTCACTCTTCCTGTAGGTCTTGTGTGAGCAACTTGTTGTGAGGCGTCCGGGGTCAGATGCTGTGATGTAGCCGTTTACCTGACATACATTCCATGTTTTCTTTTTCATAGCGGTTGTATTTTAGAAGCACTCTTTGAGAATGTTTGTGATGTTTTCCGATTTGCCCATGGTGTAGAAATGGACTGCGGGGACACCGTGGGCGATAAGGTCCTTGCACTGCTGTGTGCACCATTCCGTACCTATCTGATAGACAGCATTCCTGTCATCCTTGAATTTGGTCAGTTCCTGCGTCAGCTCTAACGGAATGTCCAAAGAGAATGCTTCTGGCAGCACACTGATCTGCTTGAAGGTCGAGATAGGCTTCAGGCCTGGTATGATAGGGACTGCAATGCCGGCTGCACGGCATTTTTCAACGAAATCGTAGTAGACCTGATTGTCGAAGAACATCTGGGTTATGATGTAGTCGGATCCGGCATCCACCTTCTTCTTGAGGTTTGCAATGTCAGTCTCAAGGTTCGGTGCCTCGAAATGCTTCTCAGGATATGCGCCGACTCCGATGCAGAAATATCTTTCATCGGTTTCCAGTCCGCGGCTGCGTCTGTAAGAACTGCTTCCCTGGTAGTTTCTGATACCTTCAACGAGTTCGCTTGCATATCGGTAACCTCCCGGAGTAGGGGCGAATCTCTTCTCTCCGGTCATGCTGTCTCCTCTGAGTGCTACAATGTTATTGATACCCAGGAATGCGAGGTTATCGAGTCTGCTCTGGATCTCCTCTACTGTGTTTCCTCCGCAGATGAGATGAGGAACCACCTCGATATTATATCGTGACATGATGGCAGCGCACACCGTTGTCTCGCTGATCCTGTTACGCACCAGGTGGCGGCTGAATGTACCGTCGGCTTCCTCCTTGTATTCGAACTCGTCCCTATGACTGGTCACGTTTATGTATTTCGGGCTGAATTCCATGAATGGGGCTATGCTCTCAAGAAGTTCGTTCTTGGTCATGCCTCTAAGCGGTGGAACGATCTCCAAAGACGGATATGTCTTCGTGCTCTTTGCCAATATGTCTGTAATCTTCATTGTTGCGTGTTCTGTAATTTGTTGATAATCAGTGTTCTATGTAGTTGTCTTGCCTTCCGTGACATGCAGGATACTCCTTTAATTGGCTGAGTGTGTGAGGGTTAGGTGGTTACGCGTCGAGCAGGTGGCCGAGGAAGCGGCGGGCAGAAGCGGCATCCATGCCGCGGCGTGCGGCGTATTCGTCGTGTTGCTCCTTGCTGATTTTCCTGATCTCAATGTATCTGGCCTGCGGGTGCATCACTATCATTCCGCATATGCTCGCTTCCGGTATCATGGCGCAGCTTTCTGTCAGCTTGATGCCCAGGTCATATGGACCATCAAGTACTTTGAGGATGTCTCTCTTGAGCGTGTGGTCCGGGCAGCTGGCATAGCCTGCTGCAGGCTTGATGATCTTCGTGCCCTCCTGGGTGAACTTCTCAAGTTCCTTGTCAAGCCATCTGGATGCGGCTTCAGCCAATGTCATCCTGACAGTCCTGGCGATCAGATCTTCATATTTGTTGCCGCATGCCGGACAGCAGCAGCCTTCCTCGTGTGCGGCTTTCCTTGTCTTCACGCTGATAGTGAAGAATCCAACCGGTGATGTGCTGCCGGAATCTTCATCTGCTATGAAATCACACATAGACATACATTCACCTCTTTCCTGTCTCAGCATTGGAAGCCTGTGGATTCTAATGCCTGAGTTGCAGACGATATCCTTGCCGTCAGTATAAGCATTCAGGAAACAGGCTGATATTCTGATCACGAAGTTCGCCAATGCCAGTTCTTCCTCAGCATCATTTCTGAGCTGCATGAGTTCCATTGCTTCCGGTGATGCGCTTCCGTATTTTACTCCCCAGATGGCGTAGAACATCCTCCAGTCAAAGAATGGCATGACATCTTCCAACTTGAGTTCCCTTCCAGGTATGTCAGGCGGACATGGTGTCGCCGGTGCGGCGTCAATATGTTTTGTGAGCTGTACTTCTTCTTTCTGCGCCTCAGAAGCCTTTGCATACATGGCCCTGATACGTTCCTGCTCAGTGTGCTGTTCTTTTTCAAAGCTCTGCCTGTCAGCTATGCATCTGTTTGCCAGTACTGCTGCCGCTGATGCGTCAGGACCATGGAAAACATGGTCATAGAGAGGTGCGAGTTTAACGGCAGTATGCAGTGCATTGGTTGTAGCTCCGCCTATGAATAGAGGTGTGTCCATGCCACGCGCGGTCATCTCCCTGCAAAGCTCCTCCATCTGGAAGAGGGAAGGGGTGATAAGTCCGCTGACTGCTATAATGTCTGCACCAAGTTCAGCTGCCTTTTCAAGGATGGTCTCCTTTTCAACCATAACACCAAGGTCATGCACTTCGAAGCCGTTGCATGTGAGTACTATGCCCATGATGTTTTTTCCGATGTCATGGACGTCGCCTTTTACTGTCGCTATTACGATTCCAGGCTTTGTGGTCTTGTCATCAGCATCGGATGCATTCATGTATGGCTGAAGGACTTCCACTGCATCTCGCATTACCTTGGCCGACTTGACAACCTGCGGAAGGAACATCTTTCCTTCGCCGAAGAGTCTGCCGACGGTCTCCATGCCTTCCATCAGAGGACCTTCTATGATCCTGACGGCACTGCCGTATTCCTTCATCGCTTCTTCAAGGTCATGCTGAAGTGTGTCTGTACGGCCTTTGACCAGAGCTGTTTTCAGGCGGATGCCGGCTGTTTCAGTATGGTCATGACCGCAGCCGCATGAGCAGTGATGATGGTGTTCGTGGGCAGCTTCTGATTTGCCGGCGGACTCCTCCTTCATTCTCGTCGCCTTCTCGATAAGCCTCTCCGTTGCTTTCGGATCTGTGTCGAAGATCACGTCTTCCACGCATTTCAGGAGCTCTGGCTCTATGTCGTCATAAATCTGAAGCATAGATGGGTTGACTATGGCCATGTCCATTCCTGCCTTGATTGCATGGTATAGGAAAACAGAATGCATGGCTTCACGCACGGCATTGTTGCCTCTGAATGCAAACGACAGGTTGGATACTCCTCCTGAGGTCAATGCTCCCGGAAGGTTTGTCTTGATCCATCTTACTGCTTCGATGAAGTCCACTGCATATCTTGCATGCTCCTCAATGCCGGTTCCGACAGAGAGTATGTTTACGTCAAATATGATGTCATGTGGGGCTACTCCTGCCTCTTCAGTGAGGAGTCTGTAGGCTCTTTCACATATTTTAATCTTTCGGTCATATGTTGTTGCCTGGCCCTCCTCGTCGAAAGCCATGACGACCATCGCGGCTCCAAGGACTTTGATTGCCTTTGCCTTTCTGACGAACTCCTCAGGGCCTTCCTTGAGACTGATGGAGTTCACGATGCATTTGCCCTGTGCGTTCTTGAGGCCGGCAAGGATGGTTTCCCAGTGTGAAGAGTCAATCATCAACGCAGCTTTTGCTACTGCCGGGTCATTGGAGATGCAGCGGACAAATCGCTCCATCTCCTTTGTGCTGTCCAGCATCGCGTCGTCCATGTTGATGTCTATGATGGTGGCTCCGTCTTCAATCTGCTTAGCGGCAATCTGCATTGCGTCATCGTACTTGCCCTCAGCAATAAGTTTTGCGAATTTTCTTGATCCTGCTACATTGGTCCTCTCACCGACATTCGTGAAGTTGTTTTTCAGTACATCAATGGTAACAGCCTCAAGACCGCTTACTGTCAATGGGCTAGCCATGCTATCCATGATTTTCCCAGTTTTTATGGATGGGAGAGTGACTGGACGTGGTGATATGCCCTTGACTGCAGCGGCGATGGTGCGTATATGGTCCGGAGTTGTTCCGCAACATCCTCCTACGATGTTCACCAAGCCTTTCGCTGCCATTTCCCTTACCTGATTCCCCATATCCTCCGGACTCTGATCATATCCTCCCATTTCGTTAGGAAGGCCTGCATTAGGATAGCAACTGACGGCGCACCTGCACCATCTGTCAAGATCCTCTACAAGTGGCATGAGTTCAGATGCTCCGAGAGAACAGTTTAATCCGAATGCCATGATAGGGTAGTGGCATACTGAAGTGTAGAATGCCTCAAGAGTCTGACCTGTCAGAGTGCGTCCGCTTCGGTCTCCGACAGAAACGGAAATGATTACCGGAACAGGCTCCTCAGTAGTCTGGCAGTCTGCAATAGCTGCCAGCGCCGCCTTTGTGTTGAGTGCGTCAAAGCATGTCTCGATAAGGAGAATATCTGCGCCTCCGCGGATCAATGCTTCTGCTTGTTCGCGGTATGCCTCATACATCTGGTCAAAAGTGTGAGTCCTGAATGCAGGGTCGCCGGCATCTGGGGAAAGGGACAGAGATTTTGAAGTCGGTCCCATGCTTCCTGCTACCCAGACCTTGCGGGACAGGCCGATTTCAGCAGCCAGAGCTGAGGCCTCATCCGCAGCTTCGCGAGCAATACGTGCACCTTCATATGCCATCTGCGCCGCCTGGGCAGAGCATCCGTATTCGTCTTGAGAAATAGCATTTGCGCTGAATGTGTTTGTCTCAATGATGTCTGCTCCGGCAGCAATATACTCTTTATGTATCTTCTTTATCACATCGGGACGAGTCAGATTCAGACGCTCCGAATTGTTGTCTGCCTCTGCTGCACCGTGCTTCTGGATCATGGTGCCCATGGCACCGTCCAGAATGTAGATCTTATCTTGTAATGAAATCATAAAGTTTTAACTTTATTGTTTTACGTTACTCTCCTCCTGAATCCTCCTCGGGAAGAGGACTTATTATCGACCATATGGTCTCTGATTTTATCCAAGGAAGCTGAGCAGGATACCTGCAACTACTGCTGAGCCGATCACGCCAGCCACGTTAGGGGCCATGGCGTGAGGGAGGAGGTGGTTGTGAGGGTCAGACTCGCGTCCTACGTTTTGTGATACTCTTGCCGCATCCGGCACAGCAGACACTCCTGCATTACCGATAAGCGGGTTTATGCGGTTTTCTTTCTTGCAGAAAAGGTTCATGATCTTGGCGAACCCGATGCCTCCGATCGTTGCGACTATGAATGATAGAAGTCCCAGAAGGAAGATCTTTATAGAGTCGCCTGTGAGGAATACGTCAGCCTGTGTAGAACATCCCACAGTCAAGCCGATCAGGATAGTTACAACGTCGATGAGCGGTCCGCGTGCCGTCTCGGCAAGCCTCTTGGTCACTCCGCTTTCCTTAAGGAGATTGCCGAAGAAGAGCATTCCAAGGAGCGGCATTCCTGACGGCACTATAAGCGCAGTGATGATGAATCCTACGATAGGGAAGATGATCTTCTCTCTTTGGCTTACTTTCCGTGGGTTCTTCATGCGGATGAGCCTTTCCTTCTTTGTCGTCATCAGCAGCATGATCGGGCGTTGGATGATTGGGACGAGCGCCATGTATGAATATGCCGACACGGCAATAGCTCCCATCATATGAGGTGCCAGTTTCGATGACAGGAATATTGCTGTAGGCCCGTCTGCGCCTCCTATGATACCGATGGCTCCGGATTCTGCTGGCGTGAATCCAAGATGAAGGGCCACTATATACGCACCGAAGATTCCGATCTGTGCTGCGGCTCCGATCAGTAACAGTCGTGGCTGTGATATCAGTGACGAGAAATCTATCATCGCTCCGATGCCAAGGAATATGAGCGGCGGGTACCATCCGTGCTGAACACCCTGATATAGGATGTTCATAACCGATCCTTCTTCATAGATACCGATCTGCAGACCTGCTGTGAACGGTATGTTGCCTATGATGATACCGAATCCGATGGGGACAAGCAGCAGTGGCTCCCAGTCCTTCTTTATGGCCATCGTGATGAAGGCTATGCCTATGCATATCATCACCAGATGCTTGAATGTCATGCTTGCGAATCCTGTGTATTGCAGGAACTGCACAAGGCTCTCTATGATTGTATCCATAGTATTATTCAATTGTGAGGATGTGGTCTCCGAGAACTACATGGTCATCTTTCTGTACGCTGATAACCGTTACAGTGCCCTCGGCTTCTGCCAGTATCTCATTTTCCATCTTCATTGCTTCAAGGACAGCTACAGTCTGACCTGCTTTGACTTTGTCCCCGATCTTTACGTTTACTGCCAGTATGTTGCCGTAAAGTGGTGATACGATATGATTGCTGATGGCAGTTTCCTTTTTAGGCCGATCCTGCATCATGATCGCAGACTTATGGGCCTTTATGGTTTCATTTTTTCCTTTTCGCCTGATGGTTATCATGTAACTTTCCTCATCGTGGGGACTGTTCTGACCCTTTGTAGTCGGAATCGTTGTGCCATCTTTTTTTGCAGACCATTCCGCATACCAGCATATTATCTTGCCTATGAGGCCGTATGAAATGTGCAGGATAGCCAGGCAGACGAACACCACAAGCACAGAGACCACGGTGATGATTATACCGTGGGGATCAGATATCTGCAATATGGTCGTGATGTTCATTATAATGGCTGGTTATCGTGCTTTTTCCATGGGTTTGTCTGCTTCTTGCCTGCAAGCTGTTCAAGCGCTCTGATGATACGGAAGCGCGTATTGCGAGGCTCGATGATGTCGTCTATGAAACCGTATCTTGCTGCGTTATAAGGGTTGCAGAAGAGGTCATTGTACTCGCTTTTCTTTTCTTCGGTCATTCTGGCCTGTTCCACAGGGTCCTCTATGGCCTGTATTTCCTTTGAGTAGAGAATCTCCACTGCGCCTTCCGCTCCCATTACAGCGATGTTGGCAGACGGCCATGCGTAGTTGATGTCTCCACGCAATTGCTTGCATCCCATTGTTATATGTGCTCCACCATATGACTTTCTGAGTGTGACTGTCACCTTAGGTACAGTAGCCTCTCCATAAGCATAGAGGAGTTTGACTCCATGAGAGATTATGCCGCCATATTCCTGCTGTGTTCCGCAAAGGAAGCCAGGTACATCGACCAATGTAACCAACGGGATGTTGAATGCGTCACAGAAACGCACGAATCGCGCAGCCTTGCGCGATGAATTGATGTCAAGCACACCTGCAAGGACCTTAGGCTGGTTGGCAACGATGCCTGTCGAACGCCCGTTCATGTGTGCGAAACCCACTATGATGTTCTTCGCCCAGCTCTGATGTACCTCAAGGAAAGCTCCGTCATCGACAATGCTGCCGATGACCTGATACATATCGTATGGCTTTGTCGGATTGTCAGGGATTATTTCGTTGAGGTTGTCGCAAACTCTTCCTGCAGGGTCAGATGTCTCAGCGAAAGGAGCTTGCTCCCTGTTGTTGGACGGGAGGAAACTGAGCAAAGCCTTGATGGTTTCCAGACCTTCCTCTTCGTTCTCTGCTGCGAAGTGAGCGACTCCACTCTTGGTGGCATGTACTCCGGCTCCTCCGAGTTCTTCCTGGGTCACGACTTCTCCAGTGACAGTCTTGACTACACTTGGACCCGTCAGGAACATGTATGATGTGTCCTTTATCATCACGGTGAAGTCAGTCAGCGCAGGGGAGTACACTGCTCCTCCGGCGCATGGTCCGAAGATGCCGGAAATCTGTGGGATGACTCCTGATGCGAGGATGTTTCTTTCAAAGATTTCTCCGTAGCCTGCCAGAGAATTGATGCCTTCCTGGATACGGGCTCCACCGGAATCGTTGATGCCGATGAACGGCGCTCCGTTGCGGACTGCCATGTCCATGACCTTGCATATCTTCTGTGCCATTGTTTCTGACATTGAACCTCCGTTCACGGTAAAGTCCTGCGCAAAGACATACACGAGACGGCCGTCGATTGTACCCATTCCGGTCACGACTCCGTCTCCGTCATATCTGGACCTGTCCATTCCGAAATTAGTGCAGTGGTGCTGGACAAACATATCGAACTCCTCAAAACTGCCTTCGTCAAGCAGGAGATCCAGTCTCTCGCGTGCTGTCAGCTTTCCCTTCTGATGCTGTGCATCTATCCTTTTCTGTCCGCCCCCAAGTCTTGCCGCAGCCCTGCGCTCTACCAGTTCCTTTATCTTATCCTGTTGAGTGCTCATAATAGTGCATGATTATTCAGGCAAATATAACTATTATTTATGTATAAACCTCATGGTTTTGCGTGGCTCTTAATTGTTTGACTATCAGTGTTTTATGTGAATGTCCTCCTGTATCTGGGGAGCAGGATATTTGTGTAAGTTGCTGAGGGTGAGGTAGTTATGTGTTACGAGCGAGCAATAAAAAAACCAGGCTTTTGGCCTGGTTGTTATTTGTTTTGCGTAATGAAATTACGGCTGCATTGTTGTGTAAACGTTCTGAACGTCGTCGTCCTCCTCAATGCGCTCGATGAGCTTCTCGATGTCTGCCTTAGCATCACCCTCAAGAACTTTGAGGTCTACGTTAGGGAGGCGAGTAAACTCTGCAGCAACGAGCTCGTAGCCGTTCTCCTCGATCCACTTCTGGATAGTGTTGAATGCTGTGAACTCACCATAGAGTACGATCTCCATTTCCTCGTTCTCGTTCTCCTCCTCAAAGATCTCCTCTACGCCGTAGTCGATGAGCTCAAGCTCAAGCTCCTCAAGGTCGTATGGATTTGCTGACTTCATGCGGAACATGCACTTGCGGTCGAACATATAGTCAACACTACCTGATGTTCCGAGAGATCCGCCGCTCTTTGTGAAGTATGAACGTACGTTAGCTACTGTACGGTTGTTGTTGTCGGTAGCTGCCTCTACGAGAACTGCGATACCATGAGGGCCGTATCCCTCGAATACTACCTCCTTGTAATCTGCCTGATCCTTATCGGTAGCTCTCTTGATAGCGCGCTCGATGTTGTCCTTAGGCATGTTCTCGCTTCGTGCAGTCTGGATAAGTGCACGAAGGCGTGGGTTACCTGTGATATCTGAACCACCCTGCTTTACTGCGATAGTGATTTCCTTGCCGATCTTGGTGAAAACGCGGGCCATGTGACCCCATCTCTTGAATTTTCTCTCCTTACGGAACTCAAATGCTCTTCCCATGTCTTCTGAAATTATTTAGCCTCGATGCGGCTGATGTACTTGTCAACTTCGTATGCCTGTGTGCATGCTGGATACTCTTCCTTGATCTTCTTGTAGAAAGAGAGTGCCTTCTCGTTCTGGCCGAGCTTTTCAGCTACGAGACCTGCGTCGAGGAGATACTCGCCTGCGAAGAGGTTGTCGCCAGCTGAGATAGCCTTCTCAAACCATGTGAGGGCAGCCTTGTAGTCCTCCATGTTAACGTAGCAGTCGCCGATGCATGCAAGTGCGCGTGCAGCGAGAATCTCGTTCTTGCCGTTGTAAGCCTTTAGGTACTTGATGGCAGACTCGTAGTTCTTAAGGTTGAATTCGCAGACACCAGCATAGAAGTTGACTGCCTTGCCTGCCTTTGTGCCATACTCCTTGGCGATCTGCTCGAATCCGAGGACGTTGCCGTCACCGTAAAGGGCAAGAGCGTAACCTGTAGAGTCAGCAGCGTTGCGGAAATTCTCCTCTGCCCATGCCATCTGGCCCTGAGCCTCTGCTACCTTTGGCTGGTGTACAAACTTGTACCAGCAGAATACTACGACGCATACTGCTACAAATGCTGCTGCTGCGTATGCAAGCTTCTTACCGTTCTCCTCGAAGAACTGCTCTGTCTTTGAAACGGCCTCAACTACTGCTTCAGCCTTCTCGTTTTTGATTTCCTTTGCCATATTTTAATTGTTTTATATTTGTCTTAGGTTGTTTTGCGCAGTATGCGTCAAAAAACAGGCGGCAAATTTATAAAAAAATGTCCAAAATCCCAATATTTTCAATTTTAACGAACCATATGTTGAAAAATTGACTACTTTAGCGTCCGTTTTTCAAAAACAGACGTATATGGCACAATCGAATTACAGTTTCTTGAGTAAATTCAAAAGACACGTGACAGCTAGTATGGTGCTTATCTTCTTCACCGTTCTGGCCCTTATATCTGCCAACGTGCCTGTAGTTAAAGACTGGTATTTTGCCCTTTGGCAGAATCCGGTAAGTTTTTCAATCGGCGAGTTCAACTTCTTCAGTCATGGAGGACACCCTATGTCGCTTGGAGCAGTCATCAACGACTTTCTCATGGCGATATTCTTCCTTTCTGTCGGTCTTGAAATCAAGCGCGAAATACGTGTAGGTGAACTTTCGACCAAGGAGAAGGCTCTTCTGCCTATCATAGGAGCCTGCGGAGGTATGTTGGTACCTGTCCTTATCTTTGCTATACTGTGCCCGGCTGATGCGTCCATGCAGAGAGGACTTGCCATACCTATGGCGACGGATATCGCATTCTCTCTCGGAGTCCTTGCTGTCTTCAAGACACGTGTACCTGTGGGTCTGAAGGTGTTCCTGGCAGCTCTTGCTGTGGCGGACGACCTCGGAGGAATCATCGTTATCGCGCTATTCTATACTTCTGGTATAAATATGCTCTTCATGATTCTTTCTGCAGTCTGCGTTGCTGTAATGGTTGTCGGAAATATCATGAAGGTGCATTCAAAGGCCTTTTATGTGGTCATAGGACTAGTGCTGTGGTACTTCATGCTCAATTCGGGTATCCATGCTACCATTGCGGGAGTTGTCGTGGCATTCTGCATCCCGGCAACCTTGAAAAAGGGAACAGGATATTATCTGGAGCGTATCAGAACCAACATCAACAAGTTTCCTGTCATTGAAGTTGATGAATTGCACGATACAGTAGTCCTGACCAACTCGGAAATCCACACTTTAAAGAGTATCGAGTCTGCGGCGGATAAGATGATCAGCCCTCTGCAGGATCTTGAGGATAACCTGCATTTTCCGATAAATTTCATCGTCATTCCACTTTTTGCTTTTGCCAATGCCGGAATCGATATGTCTCAGATGAGTGCGGGAAGCCTTGTCTCAGGAGTAGGCCTTGCTGTCATGCTTGGTCTTGTGCTCGGTAAGTTCCTTGGAGTGTTCGGCTTCTCATGGATTGCCGTACGCATGAAGTATGTAAGCCTTCCTGCGGGAACCGACTGGAAGGCGTTTGCAAGTGTCTGCGTGGTCTGCGGAATCGGTTTTACCGTTTCGATGTTCATCGCTGACCTGTCATATTCAGGTCTTGGCGCTGAAGGTGCAGCCCTTCTCAGTCAGGCGAAGCTCGGTGTGCTTTGCGGCTCCGTAATCTCAGCTGTGCTGGGTTGCGTGCTGCTGAACAAGACTCTGCCAAAGGAGTAGTTCCTGCATCTGGTTCTTGTGAGTGGATAGGCCCTCATACAGATAGTCCAGCATCTTTGGGAAGAATCTTTCAAAATCCCTGAAGGTGTCACATATGCTCTCGCAGCTGAACATTAACGTCCTGTGGTCCTCAAGGATCACAGGACGTATCATATATGTCGTCTGCATGCATGAGTTGGATGCCTCCAGGAAGTTCCTGTATTCATCCTTGTCAATACTGAAGAAAAGCCTTACTGAGAGGAATCCATCCTCGTATTCCAGGACGGCTGTATTCTCTTTAATGTCGAACAGTATGTGAGTATCCTCTAATGATGGCATGTATCCTTTCTCCATCAAGTATCTGAACATCTTTCTCAGTGTGAGTTCTTTCTTCTTTTCCATATCCATTTGATCAAGTTCCCGGTAAACAAAGCATATATGATACCATGACCGTTCTTATCTTTGTTTTTTTTGTTTTATTTCTTAAATTTGGGAGATTTTAAACCGCAGCCATGAAGCATGTCATATTACCGGATCCAGTCCGTAGAAGTCTCGCTTTCTACCTCGCCATGGAAGAGTACGTGGCGAAGGAGGTGGATGAAGAGGCTTTTTTTGTGTGGCGTGTTGAGCCTACGGTGATATTCGGGCGCAATCAGGTGCTTGAGAATGAGGTGAATCTGGAGTATTGCGCCAAACATGACGTGGATATCGTAAGACGTAAGAGCGGGGGAGGATGCGTGTATTCCGACCTTGGCAATATAATGGTTTCATATGTCTCACGCCGTGGTGATGTGTCCGAGGTGTTTGACAGATATATGACCGCGATGACCCAGGCGTTGAGAGCGTTGGGAGTGCCGGCGGAGAAGTCAGGACGAAATGACATCATGCTGGAGGGACGAAAGATCAGCGGCAATGCATTCCATCAGCTTCCAGACAGGAGCATAGTCCACGGAACTCTTCTCTATTCAACAGACCTTGAAGCACTGACCGAGGCGATAAAGCCTCCAGTGGAGAAGCTTCTCAGACATGGAGTGGAGTCTGTCAGACAGAGGGTGCTCAACCTCTCGGAATATGTGGCCTTGATGACTGATCCGGCTGCTGCATTGAAATCGCCTGAAGCTCTCGAAGAATATCTGGTGGGATATTTCACTGACGGCGAGATCGTCTTGAATGAAAATGACTTACATGTCATTGCGAGGAGCGCAGCGACGTGGCAATCTGTTAAACCATAAAATAACACTATAATAATGGAAGATAATCTTTTAAAGACCTGTCTGTATGACAAGCATGTTGCATTAGGAGCGCTGATGAGCCCGTTCGGAGGTTTCATCATGCCTATCCAGTATACCAATATTACAGATGAGCATAACGCTGTCCGTCAGCGTGCGGGAATGTTCGACGTGTCGCATATGGGAGAGATTTTCGTAAGCGGTCCTGATGCGGATAAGTTTGTCGGACATGTGTTCTCTAACGATATCGTGCCTATGAAGCCGGGCGATATCCTTTACGGAATGATGCTTTATCCTGACGGTACAACCGTGGATGATCTTCTTGTATATAAGGAATTTGAGCCCCAGAGCTATCTTCTTGTTGTGAACGCTTCGAATATCGCAAAGGATTATGAGTGGCTTTGCACACAGGCGGAAGGTTTTGATGTCAAGGTGGATAATCAGTCGGACGCATGGGGACAGATAGCCCTGCAGGGACCTGAGGCAGAGAGATATGCTCTTGAGACACTTGGCCTGACAGAGGCTGCAGATCTTGGATTCTACACATATTATAGAACATCAGACATGATCGTCAGCCGTACAGGTTATACAGGTGAGGACGGATTTGAAATCTATGCTTCACATGAAGCCATCAATGATATGTGGGATAAACTGCTTGAGGCAGGTGTGGTCCCATGTGGTCTTGGTTGCCGTGATACACTCCGTTTCGAGGCCGGACTTCCTCTCTATGGACATGAGCTCAGCGATGAGATTACTCCACTTGAGGCCGGACTTGGCATGTTTGCGAAGATCAAGGCAAAGGACGAGTTCATAGGACGTGATGCCCTTATCGCCCAGAAGGAGGCAGGACTGACACGCAGGAGCGTTGGCATTGAGCTTCATGATAAAGCTATCCCGCGTGCCGGTTATCCTGTGGAAGTGGCTGGAGTACAGGTTGGTGTCGTTACTACCGGCTACCGTTCGATCTCGACAGACCGTAGTGTGTGCGTGGCGTTGGTGGACAAGGCATATACAGAGCTTGGAACTCAGGTGGAGATCCGCATCCGTAAGAAGGTGTTCCCTGGTATAGTGACCAAGCGCCGTTTTTATGAAACCAATTATAAAAAGTAAAAACATCCTCCAACCTTCAAAAAAGTGATAACATCGGATTTAAGTACAACATTCAATAAATTGATAAAATTATGGCAAAGACAGTTGAAGGACTCTTTTATAGCGAGTCACACGAATGGGTAAAGGTTGAAGGAGATGTAGCAGTCATCGGTATCACAGATTTCGCACAGCATGCGATGGGCGACCTCTCGTATGTTGATATGCCTGAGGTTGACGATGAGCTTGAGGCTGGTGAGGAGTTCGGTGCGGTTGAGAGTGTAAAGGCAGCGAGCGACCTTTTCTGCCCGGTATCAGGAACTGTAGTTGAGATCAACGAGGCTCTCGAGGATGCCCCTGAACTGCTTAACGAAGATGCATTCGCAAACTGGATCATGAAGGTTAAGATGAATGATCCTTCAGAGCTTGAAAGCCTTATGGATGCAGCAGCATACGAGGCTATGTGTGCAAACGAGTAATCTTACATAATATGGCATTCGCTTATTTTCCACATACGGAAGATGACGTGCGTCTAATGCTGGACAGAATCGGAGTAGGGTCCCTTGAGGATCTCTACTCCGATGTGCCTCAGGATGTCATCTACCGTGAAGAGTACGACCTTCCGGATGCATTGTCGGAGCATGAGGTCCGTCAGTATTTCGAGGAACTTGCCGAGCAGAACACATCATTGTTCTGCCTGTGTGGTTTAGGTGCGTATGATCATTATGCACCAGCGGTGATTCCTCATATAATCTCACGTTCGGAATTCCTTACGGCATATACGCCGTATCAGCCCGAGGTCTCTCAGGGTACGCTCAGATATATTTTTGAGTATCAGTCAATGATCACTGAGCTGACCGGTATGGACTGCACCAATGCCTCGATGTATGACGGCGCTACTGCTGCAGCTGAGGCTATGATGATGGCAATGGCTTCGACAAAGAAGAAGACACGCGTGCTTCTTTCCGAGGGCTTGCTTCCTCAGGTGGTCAATGTCGTCAGGACGTACGCCAAGTTCAATGGCATTGAACTTGGGTTCATTCCATGCGTTGACGGTGCGACTTCATATGGTGCTATGCTGACTGAGGTTGCAGTAGGAGATGTTGCTGGAGTGCTCGTGCCGGGCATCAACAAATATGGCATAATCGAGGATTTTACAGGTTTTGCTGATGCGGTCCATGCACAGAAGGGTCTGTTCATGGTATATTCTGACCCATCGTCCCTTGCTGTCATCAAGAATCCGGGTGAATGGGGTGCGGACATTGTTTGCGGAGACTCGCAGTCCCTTGGTGTTCCTCTTTGTTATGGAGGTCCCTATGTGGGTTTCCTCGCATGTAAGAAAGATTATGTGCGAAAGCTCCCTGGACGTATCGTAGGAGCTACAAAGGACGTGGACGGAAAACGTGCGTATGTGCTTACGCTTCAGGCACGTGAACAACATATCCGCAGAGAGAAGGCGACCAGCAATATCTGCTCGAACCAGTCGCTCATGGCTCTCTATGTGACAGTATACATGTCGCTTATGGGACCTTCAGGACTTCGCAAGGTCAATGAACTCAGCTACGGCGGAGCGCATTATCTCCATGACAGACTTCTTGAGACAGGACTGTTTGAGAAAGCATTCGACAAGCCGTTCCTGAAGGAGTTCACTCTCCGTGCCCTTGTCCCTGCTCAGCAGATCCAGGAGGCACTCCAGATGATCGGAGTATTCGGAGCCGTTGAGGTTGAAGAAGGCCTTGTGAACTTCTGTGTGACTGAGAAGGTGTCAAAGGATAACATTGACGCTGTTGTGGGATATCTAAATGAAATGAAGTCATGAAGTACTACGACAAACTGATCTTTGATCTTTCCAAGGCAGGAAGACAGGGATACTCATTACCTGCACGCTCATGGGATGCTACATTGGCAGACATTCCGGCAGGCCTTCGCCGCGCGCAGGCTCCGGCTCTTCCGGAGGTGAGCGAACTTGACGTAGTGCGTCATTACACCAACCTATCGCAGATGAACTTCGGTGTGGATTCTGGATTCTATCCTCTTGGAAGCTGCACTATGAAATACAATCCTAAGATCAACGAAGAGATAGCTGCTATGCCTGCATTTGCAGGTATCCACCCTCTCCAGCCTTCTGAGACTGTTCAGGGTGTTCTTCGCGTGTATAAGGAACTTGCCCATGCGCTTTCGGCAATCACAGGAATGGCCGAGTTTACTCTCAATCCGTTTGCCGGTGCACATGGTGAGCTTACTGGTCTGATGATCATCCGTCAGTACCACATCTCACGTGGCGACCTCAAGCGTACACGCATCATCGTACCGGACAGTGCGCATGGTACCAATCCGGCTTCGGCTGCTGTATGCGGTCTTGAGATTGTGCAGGTGAAGTCAAAGGAGAACGGACTTGTGGATGTTGAAGACCTCAAGCCGCTTCTCGATGATACCATCGCAGGTATCATGATGACCAATCCGAACACTCTCGGACTCTTTGAGAAGGATATCAAGGAGATTGCCTCCCTTATACATGAGTGTGGCGGACTTCTTTATTATGACGGTGCCAACATGAATCCGCTCATCGGTATGGTGCGTCCGGGTGACATGGGATTTGATGTACTGCATCTCAATCTCCATAAGTCATTCTCGACTCCACACGGTGGTGGCGGTCCAGGAGCTGGCCCTGTGGGCGTTGCAGCACACCTGGTGCCGTTCCTCCCTGTCCCTAAGGTGGTCGAGGATGAGGAAGGCTATCTGACAATAGCCGGTCAGGACGGTGAATCATGCGGACAGATTTCCGGATTCATGGGTAACTTTGGTGTACTCCTGAGAGCATATACGTATATTCTTATGCTTGGTAAGCAGAACGTGAAGATGGTCGGTCCACTTGCTGTTCTTGGTGCAAACTACATCAAAGAGTCGCTAAAGGACTGCTACAAGCTTCCGATTGAGTCTGTGTGCAAGCATGAGTTCGTCTTCGACGGTCTGCTCGATCAATCGACAGGCGTGACTACTCTTGACATAGCCAAGAGATTGCTCGATTACGGATTCCATGCTCCTACAATCTACTTCCCTCTGCTTTTCCATCAGGCAATCATGATCGAGCCGACAGAGACAGAGTCGAAGGAGACTTTGGACGGCTTCATCGAGATCATGCGACATATCGCTGCAGAGGCTATCTCTGACCCTGAGTCACTTAAGACAGCGCCTCACACAACCCCAGTCCGTCGTCTTGATGAAACAACTGCTGCCCGCCAGCCGGTCCTCAGGTACGCTGAGATGTAATACTGTTTCGCGTAAATGGTTGTCTCTCAGTGTTTTGAAAGAGTGTCCTGCCTGCCTTGACATGCAGGGCATGTATCTAAGTCGCTGACGCACAGTATTTTGTGTGAAACGCTAAATATAATGACTATGAGAATTATAATTATAGGTGCCGGCCCGGGCGGTTATGAGACCGCTCTGCTGGCGGCCAGGAGGGGAGTCGAGGTTGTGCTGGTAGAGGCCGGCCATGTCGGAGGTACATGTCTGAACGAGGGGTGTATTCCAACCAAGGCGTTCTGCAAGAATGCCGAGGTGTTGGATAGCCTTCGTGAGGCTGAGGTTTTTGGTGTCACAGACTTGACATACGGTTTTGACTTCAAGGCTGTCACTGCACGGAAGAATGCTGTCGTAGAGCAGCTGCGTGGCGGAGTGGAAGGGCTGCTGGGGCATAAGCTGATCACGCTTGTGCGTGGTAATGCTTCGTTCAAGGATACTCATACCGTTACGGTTGATGGACAGGACTATGTCGGTGATTACATAATCATTGCAACCGGTTCCGTTTCAGCATCATTGCCGATTCCGGGAGCGGATCTGCCAGGCATACTCACATCACGCGAGATTCTTGATCTTGAGGAGGTGCCGCAGAAGTTGTGTGTCATCGGCGGCGGAGTTATAGGACTTGAGTTCGCATCCGTATTCCGCAGCTTCGGCTGTGAGGTTACTGTCCTGGAGTACTTCAAGGAGATACTTCCGAGATTTGACTCAGATCTCTCTAAGAGACTCAAGCAGAGTCTTGGCAAGAGAGGAATCGAGATCAGTACACAGACTCAGGTAACCGCTATCGAAGAGTGTGACGGAAAGTATAAGATCTCATTTTCACGCAAAGGCAAGGAGGAGTCAGTAGAAGCAGACAAGGTCTTGATGGCAGTCGGCCGAAAAGCAAATGTGGATTCGCTGAATCTTACAGATGTAGGAATTGAGTTAACATCACGCGGAATTGTAGTGGATGACAAGACAATGCAGACAAACATCCCTCACATCTATGCGGTGGGCGATATCAATGGAAAGATGATGCTTGCACATGCAGCCACCTTCCAGGGAATCGTTGCCCTGGACCATATAATGGGAATTGAAAACGGCATAGACCTGTCTGTGATGCCTGCAGCAGTATTCACTTCGCCGGAAGCTGCAAGCGTAGGCAAGACAGAGGAGGAATGCAAGGAGGTCGGAATTCCGATAAAATGCTTGAAGTCGTTCTTCCGTGCCAACGGAAAGGCTGTGACAATGGGGGAGACTGACGGTTTCTGTAAAGTGATCGTTGCAGCAGAATCTAAAGATGGAGGTGAAAGTCCATATGAACCGGGACGCATTCTTGGCTGTCATCTATATGGTCCACATGCATCTGACATTGTACAGGAAGCATGTGCCTTGATCACACAGAAGGCCACACTCTCACAATTTGAAAATATCATTCACACCCATCCGACTCTGACAGAAGTGCTTCAGAGCGCGGTGCATAATTAAGTATAATGGGAAAGATAAAGGTACCTAACACTTACGTAATCATATTTACCGTTCTGCTGGTCTGCGCTGTCGCCACCTGGCTTGTACCAGGAGGCGAGCCGCAGACCTGGCAGGTTTTTTCGGCACTGTATGAAGGCTTCAGCCAGCAGGCCGGTATCATAGCATTCGTGCTCATAATCGGAGGAGCATTCTGGGTGGTCAACAGCACTAAGGCTGTCGATGAGGGCATCATGAAGTTCATCTCCAAGGTGCAGAACCTTGAACGCTTTTCTCTTGTCAGGAAACTTGGAGCAGGCAATATTGTAATCACTCTCGTGATGTTGCTCTTCGGCCTTTTCGGAGCCGTATTCGGAATGAGTGAGGAGACTATCGCATTTGTTGCAGTTGTGATCCCGTTGGCACGCTCGCTTGGCTATGACGACTTTGTCGGAGTATGTATGGTCTATGTCGCAGCGCATGTCGGATTCGCCGGAGCAATGCTCAATCCGTTCACAATAGGAATTGCGCAGGGAATGGCAGATCTTCCACTCTTTTCGGGTATAGAATATCGTG
The DNA here is from genome assembly GCA_017559545.1 of Bacteroidales bacterium. GTDB lineage: Bacteria > Bacteroidota > Bacteroidia > Bacteroidales > UBA932 > Cryptobacteroides. The sequence continues at coordinate 4,151 of JAFYRK010000120.1, read as the reverse complement.
TTTTCTGCTGGGTAGTCCTTATGCTTATCGCAATAACATTTGTGTTATGGTATGCGAAGAAGACTCGTAAGCCTTTGGAAATTAAAGAAGTATCAAGCAAACTTGCGGGACAGCCCGAAGAGGGAGGCAGCAAGGTAAGAGCATGGATATGTTATACTGCCTTGACCGTAGTCCTTGTCCTGTTCTCAGTGTTTTACGCCTCAGATTGCGTCATAAAGCTCGGAGAATCATCATTCGAGACCCCATGGCTGTTGTGGGTTGCTACAGGTCTTTTTGCCGTAATCTCATTCCTGTCGTTGAGGAATTCAGTGAAGATGTTCATCCTCAATATGCTCATGTTTACTATCGTTTTCCTTGTGATTGGAGCTATGGGATATGGCTGGTATCTGTCCGAGATCTGCGCACTCTTCATGGCTCTTGCAGTGTGTGCCGGATTCTCGGCAGGCTATTCTGCAGATAATATTGCCAAGGAGTTCATAGTCGGTGCAAAGGACATATTCTCGGCTGCACTCATTATCGGTTTCGCAGCAGGAATCATTGTTATCCTCAAGAACGGTCAGGTTATTGATACCATGCTTGCCTCCATGGCCTCTGCCCTTGAGGGCACAGGCCGCATCGGCGCCCTCGGATCTATGTACGGAATTCAGACATTCATAAATCTGTTCATACCATCAGCATCAGCAAAGGCTGCTGTAACAATGCCGATCATGGCACCGTTCTCTGACATGATCAATGTATCCCGTCAGGCTACCGTGCTGGCCTTCCAGTTTGGCGACGGTTTTACAAACATGATTACACCATGTTCAGGAGTACTTATGGCAGTTCTCTCAGTGGCAAAGATACCATATGAAAAATGGGTGAAGTGGGTATGGAAATTCATCCTTATGCTCGTTGCAGTCGGCTTCCTCCTTCTTCTTCCTACATTATTTATGGATTTACCAGGATTTTAGGAATGGCCAAAGCTTGACGAAAACGGAAATACCACCATCACAGTATAAGCTTGGCGCATTCACTGAGGATGGGCGTCCGGCAGTGATTATGGATGCGTTCTCAGATTGGTATGTGTAGGGAATACCGTATTCCCCTCGGTCTCTTCCTCTTTCTTGTTAAGACGTAATTCGCCACCAGAGAGGTAGCTGAGAACTTCTACTGCGAGACAAACTGAAATGATAACTGCAAGCCACATAATCTTAATCGTTTAATGTTTACGCTTGCAAAGGTATATTTGTATTGTGCTAATATGTGGCACAAGAGAAAAATTTTAAAAAATATGAAAATAGCAGTACCAACAAGAGATGGACGAGTTGACGATCATTTCGGCCATTGTGCATATTATACAATATTTGAGATCATTGACGGAAAGGTAGTTCGAGTCAGCAAGATGGCCTCGCCGGAAGGATGTGGATGCAAGAGCGGAATCGCTCCTGTGCTACGCCAGATGGGAGTGGCGGTCATGCTGGCCGGAAACATGGGCCAGGGAGCCAAGAATGTTCTTGAAGCTCAGCGTATTGAAGTGATTCGCGGTTGCAGCGGAGACGTAGAAGAACTTGTGGCCTCATACTTGGCAGGCAATGTAAAAGACAACGGCGAAGCTTGTGATCATCACGATTGCCATTAGAATTGTTGCAGGGGATTGACAACGTATGCCAATTCTAATGTTTTGATATACAATCCTTTACTAACAGACGCTGTCGTTAGTGGTCTCTTTAAAAGAGGGACTAACGACAGCGCTATTTGTAATTAATTATCAATTAATAAGTTAGGAAAGATATCGTGTGTAGTAGTCGTTTTTAGCGGAAGCTTTACAGGTTAGTATCAGCTCCGATCAACTGCTCCGCAATGTCGTAGCCTTCCTGGTAGAGGGCTTTGAGTTTGTTGGTGTCTCTTTCCATGCGGCCGACTTCGACTGGTTTGAGCGGGCGTATGACTGTGATCTTGCCCTCTGATTCGAGTCTTTCAATCAGATCCATGGTGCGGTTGTATGTGGCGTTGCGTTCCTGCAGGGCCTTGCGGAGATTAGGATATTTCCTGTATGTTACCTTTGCAAGAGGCATCCTGTTTTCCTTCTTACGATATCCTTTGTTGCGGGTCAGAATCACTACCAGCTTGTCATATCCCTGATTGATTGCGTATTCGACAGGAATTGAATCGACGATTCCTCCGTCGAGCATCGGGATGCCGTCAACATATGTGATAGGTGATACAAACGGCAGACTGCTTGATGCACGGACTATGTCCATGACCCTTTCTGACGACTTCTTATCCTCAAAATACTCAGCCTTTCCCGTGATGCAGTTGGTCGTAACCATGACGAACCTGTCAGGGTTTGAGAAGTAAGCGTCATAGTCGTATGGGATTATCTTCTCAGGAAAATCTTCGAACAGCAGCTTGAAGTCCATTATACAGCCCTGAGTCAGCAGATACTTGAACCCCACATAGCGGTGCTCGTCCATCAGGTCGATGTTGCTCTTCTTTGCACGACCGCGCTGTCCGGACATGTATGACAGTCCGTTACATGCTCCGGCGCTTACTCCTACAGTGAATGGAAAGCGGACACCGTGGTCCATGAAGCAGTCAAGCACTCCGCATGTGAATACTCCGCGAAGACCTCCGCCTTCCAATACCAGAGCTGTATTATCTGTGTGTATCACTTAATGTTTTGATTTACAGTGGTTTGTGTGTTTAAGGGTCGGCAAAAATGACGACCCTGATATAGTTAAGTGTTTGAGGGGTAGTGTGTTAGGTGATTCTAAGGGGCTAAGCTGCTGTAAGGAAAATGATTAAGCCGCTGAGGCCGATGTAGGCGTAGACTACGTATGTGAAGATTCGGCCCGGGATGCGCTTGTAGGCCCAGTTGCCAGCCAGTACTCCAATTGCAAGACCTGCCAGACCATATAGATATGTAGTTCCAACGACAGGTGTTACATAACCGCTATAGGCACGTACGGCCAGCATGGTGATATTCGTGATGACTGCGTAGGTCTGGATCATGCCCATATAGTGGTCCTTGTCAGGCTCTGCCGAAATCAGATACAGCACTACCGGAGGACCATGCATGCCGAAAAGTCCGCCCATGATGCCGCTGACCGACCCCGTTCCGAGCTGCCAGCTTCTGGTCGGACGGATGATCTTCTGGAGCTTCTCCTTGAAGAAGCTGAAGTACAGGCTTATGATTATCAGCATGATACCGAGAATCATCCTCATGGCCCGGCCTTCGATCTTATCCAGTAGAAGGATCGCAAGGGTCGAGAAAATAATGAACGCTCCGACCATAGGCAGAAGCCTCTTCCATGTGACGAACTTGAGATACTTCACCATCACGACCGTAGCCGAAGTCAACGACAACAGTCCTGATAGAGTGACAGCTTCGCCATAGGAGGGCATCAGAAAGGGGAGTGCGGTCATGATGAATATGCCGAATCCGAATCCGATTGTCCTCTGGACGAAGCTGGCTCCTGCTGCTAAAAGTATTATGTACAGTATGTTTTCCGGCATTACTTTTCATCTGCCTCCGCAGCCATCTCGATAATAGCCGGTGGCAAGCTGACTGTATAGTCTTCTGACCATGAGCTCATGTCAACCTCAGCGTTCATGTGATTGACAAGGAAGTCCACGAACTCCTCATCATCCAGTGAGTAGATGTAATCATCCAGCCATTCTACGAAAGCATCGTACTTGCTTTCCTCGTATGCTTCCTCATCAAAGTCTCCGTCCTCGTCCATGAAGTCCTCAGGTTCTTCCTCGAAACAGAAGCCGCACTCTTCCTCGCAGTAGCTCATAAGCTCCTCCTGGTCATATCCGTAATAACCTTCGTCGTATCCCTCTTTCAGCCAGTGCATGTACTCCGCCTGATATGCGGCATCCCTGTGCGCCTGCTCAAGCTTTTCATAAATCTCGGGACACGTGTCCTTAAGATTCAGTACCTCAAGATCAGCAGAGTCGCATTGGCGTATCATCTCCACGAGTTTTGCTACTTCTTTGTCTGTGAGATCCACCATACCGGATCCGTCTGCAGTTACCGATCCGCAATGTGACATGCCCAGAAAGCATTCAGTCCAAATGTTGTATTGTGCCATGTGTATATGCACTGATACGTGTCGTGCGCAACGGTTAGTGTGTTATGGTCTGAGTCCGCTACCTCCCTGAAGGGT
>JAFYRK010000119.1 GCA_017559545.1 Bacteroidales bacterium | reverse complement strand
GCAGGGGACGTGACGGCCAGAGTATCACAAGGTCGTCAGGTCCTTTCTGCGCGTACTGTCCCTGCTAAGGGTAAGACTCCTGCTCAGGCTGTGTCCCGTAACCGTCTTTCTAAGATCTCACGCTCGTACAAGAAGCTGTCAGATAGCCAGATGAAGGCGTGGGCTGCTCTTGCTGAGAAGATGAAAGGTATTTCGACATTCGGACAGGCGGCGGAGCTTACTCCGCATAATGCCTTCGTACGCATCAATACCAATCTGCAGATGGTCGGTGAGCCAATGCTGGAGGATGCTCCTGCTTACATCAATGATGTTCCCGAGGTTCTTTACGAAGACCTTTGGATCTCTCCTGATATGATTGTGTTCACTGGTCTTGAACAGCCATCAGAAAATCATGTGCTAGTCTTCAAGATGACTTCTGCTCTCAGTCCTGGAGTTTCTTCCGGCTGGGGTCAGACTGTAATCATCACTCCTGGTATGGCTCCTGACTGGGGCGATGCCGATGTCACTGCACTTTATACGTCAGTTATGGGCGTAGCTCCTGAAGCTGGAAAGAAGTACTTCTGTGAGTTCTACTGGCTTGATAAGAAGACTGGCTTTACCGGTGAGTCAATGGCCATCAGTGCAGTCTGCAAGGAAGGTTCTACAGCCTACAATACAGAGTATGTCCCTCGCGTTCAGTTCAAGAATGACAGTAAGATAGTTGAGCAGAACAATGGTGAAATGGAAGAAATGGATTTCGAGTTGCTTCCAGGTTCAGTGATTGTATCCAACAATACCAAGGTTCTCTATACCGATATCGTAGCTGGTATGAGCGTATTGTACAAGAGGACAATCAAGGGTATGCCACGCTCATGTAGAGTTCTTAACCCATCGCGTAGCCTTGAGGGTGACCACAGGATCTCACTTATTGAGAACTATATCGATTATGATGAGCGCCGTGGTGAGATCTCTATCAGTTCGTCTACCCGAGGTGGATGCTATGGCGTCAAGCATTATGAAATTTTCTCTACAGCTATCGCAGCTGTATAATCGTTTGAATTATGATAAGAGCTATATCAAATAACTTCGGAGCACCAGAGATTGAGTTCAAAGACTTTCAGAAAGAAGGCCTGGTAGTCCTAAATGGTGCATTCAGATTTGACCCATCAAATGAGGCTTATCAAGCCGCAACAGTGATGGAGATAAAGGTACCAGATCTAAGCATCAATAAGAGCACATACGCTGCAGTATATCTCATCGATATAGAGAACGAAATGCCGCACGCAACATTGCTCAAAGCTTGGATTAAAGACTGCAATACAATCTGCATGGAGCCTGCTCGCTGCTTCGATTCCAATTCCTGCTTGCAGGTCGTATTCTGCAGCGGATTCGTTACTAAGGGAATTCGCTCACAGTTAGTTCTGGATGAAGCAATTCGTCCAACAGTCAAAGCTGACAGCGGAACCTTCAGGTTGGACTCTTTCAAGTATTACCAACAGCTGATTATCAAGGACGACAAATGGGGATTCCTTGGATTGACATTCGATTGTTTCCAAGCAGGAGTTGAAGGCGAAGAGTTTTCGTTCATAGTTCCAGAATTACCAGAGACAATGGACTGTTATGCAGTTGTTGTGATTGGAGAACGATATCAGGATGTCGGTACACCAGTCTGTTTCTGTCACATACTTGGACAGGTAGTACACTGCACTCGAGT
>JAFYRK010000118.1 GCA_017559545.1 Bacteroidales bacterium | reverse complement strand
GGGATGAGAGTGTGATACCTCCGCGGTCATCCTTGCTAGGGCAATGGCTTCAGGAAGACTCTGTGCGGTCATGGCAACTGGGCTGACTCTCATGGCTGCACCATTCCCGTAGCTGTTGTTCGGACGCGGGTCTTCGCTCTGCAGCCAACGCTTGAACATCGGCGCAAAGCCCCTGTCGATATACTCTTGTCCCATGGACTGCATTATAGCGATAAGGCGTGAGGCGGTCCTGTCTTTGTCTGACATGAGCCATCTGGCTACAGCAAGCGTCATGACGGTGTCGTCAGTGAACTTGGGGTGATATGTTACCTCGCGTCCCCTGAACCAGCCCCTCGTACCCCTGCAGAGTTCAAAGAATCTGTCATTGGTGTTATTCCATTCATATGGAGACCCGATGATGTCTCCAGCTACTGCTCCTAGCATAATTTGATCATTTACTTTACTTTCTGTTGCGGCCTGTCGAACTGGACTCCCATCGGATTGTATCCAAGGTCATTCCTTCGTTCGATAATCTCCTTGAGATCCTTCTGAGGAATCTTGAAGCTATACGCCTCATACATGCAGTATCCGCTTCTGGAGTGCACGCCAGTCGGTTCTGCAATGCCGTTCTTTCTGAGCCAGGCTCCGATTCCGGGCAGGTTGTTTTCGTCCACGAACTGCACGTTGTAGGGGAGTATCCCCGATTCAAACAGATTGACTGTCACGACTCCGAACGGCTCACAGAACTGCTTCCTTGGGTCATCAGGCAAAGGGAATCCTTCCGGCATGTCAGGTTTGTTGAACAGCTGGATTGCCAGTGTCCCGTTGTTGGTGTATGATGCGACCGAGCACATCACTTCCGTAGGAGGCAGACCCTCCCATAGACTGATGCTGTACTGTCTGTCCAGTACATCTTTGTTTTCCATAGTGTGAAAGATTGAGAAAAGGGGAGAGGACAAGTCCTCATCCCCTCATCAGATAGTGAAATTCTACTTCTTCAAGCCGCCGGACTTCTTCTGCCCCTGCTCCTGTGAGGCCTTCTGCTGCTGAACAGCTTTCTCCTGCTGCTCCTGCCTCTGCTTTGGGGTCATGTCCATTCCAGCTCTTTGAGCCTCCTTGAACCATGACGGATGGCTTACCGCCGGCTCCCTGCGTGCCGCGTCGAACTGGATGCAGCAGGTGAAGGTCTCGCCGTCCTTGCGCTGTCCGCTGTGTACCACAGCCTTGCCCTCGATAAGGGCGTTCGCCTGCTCCGCTGTAAAAGGAACGCCGTACATGCCCTTCCCGCGGAGGTTGTTGTCCTTGTCGAAGAAGACAGACCTAACACTATCCACCGACATTCCCACGACCCTGTTGGTCGGCTGATGGATGGATACGAGGAACTGCTGCTTCTTGCCGTCAAGGTTGATCGCTATAGGTCGGCCGCCGTTAACATTGAGGTTGCCATAGACCTTCTTGCCGTCGGGTCCCATCCATTCGCCCCTCTCCAGGAGCGCCTCCTTGACCTTCTCGCTAGTGATAGGCTGCTTGTACAGGTAGAGGGTGTCAGCCATGGTCTTAGGCTTCTCCATGGTGAAGGCCTTGACCTTCATCTCCGGTTTCTCACCTGAGTTGTCCATGTTGGCACGAAGGGAAAGAAGACCGCTGAAGTCCTCTTTGGATGCGAACACCAGATCGGTCATCTGGCCGTAGACCAGCTGCGATGCAAGATGCGGGTTGTTGTAGAATGTTTCGCGGGAGATGCCGTACTTATCCTTCAGGCTGTCCCAGTTGATCATGTCCAGCTTTTCCTGGACGTCTTTAGAAAGTGTTGTCTCCATGATTGTGTGTATTGATGGATGAATGTTCTTTACTGGACAATTCATCCGACAGCTTCTCATTGAGGTCGTTATAGCCCTCATAGAGTTTTGCCATGTCATACACACACACCTTGCCTGCGTCTTCAGGCACATTCTCGATTATTTTCTGCAGGGTATTGCGTCCTGCCTCGTCGTTATCCATGAACGCCGCGATGTTCTTGTGCGCAGTTATCCATGGTAACGCCTTTTCTATATTTGACACACTGTTAAGTATGCAGCAATCGTACTGCGGGGTCTCCTGCTGTACGCTGGATATCCAAGAGAGGAAATCCATGAAGCCCTCGAAGACGACCACCTTGTCTGAGCCGACCTTGTCCGTCAGATTGCCTTCGGGACTGAGAGTCGTCATTGCACTGGATGTGCACTTCTTCGTAAGGCTGGAGCGGAGCACGTATCCTCCGTCATTGTTCTTGAAGCCGATTGCAAAGTACTGCTTCTGAGGATAACTGTCGATATGATATATTACCTCTTCGCAGTATCTCTCCAAGATCTCCTTCGACACGGCTCTGGCCTGGGCATATTCAACCAGCTTGCGTCTGGTGAAAGTATGCGAAGCTGAGTCCACGATAATCCTCGAAGGCTTAACCTTCTTGGCCTTTTCAATGACTTCCTTGTACTCGCTCTCGGGAATCATGTTCCTGAAGCTTGCGAGCCAGTCGTAGACCTCTCCTCTTGTAATGCCTGCAATCTTGCATACGAACTCGAACAGACCACCGCCTTCATAAGTACCGAAATCGTACCATCTGTTGTTGACGGCATCTATGTGGAAGGATGGATTTGACTCGTCACGGAACGGAGAATAGTACAAGCCCTTCTGATTGTAGAGATTCTTTCCCATGTGGGCCATGATCTCTACAATTGATATAGACTGTAGTGTCTGTTTCTCCTGATCCGTATACTTTGCCATGCGACAAATTTAATAGTAAAAAATAACTAATGCAATGTATAATGAAAAATATTTTTATTATCTTTGCATCATCCTCATTGTAGGACGTGTAAAAGCAATATGTAAATATTTCAGAAGCAAAGTTAAAAGTTTCCCCATCACCATCAAAAACTTTTTACCGAAGCTTCTTCGTAGCAGCAAGTGGATATGCCTAGACGCATTAGCAAGGGAGACCTGAAGGATGTAACAAAGCCTCAGGTGTCGAACCTGAAGTTTCTTGACAGGTTCATAAAGACAATGAATTGGACAAAACCTCAGTTTGCCGAGAAGATCGGCATGACTAAAGCCAATGTCTACCATTGGTTCAAGGTGGATGATATGCAGCTGACAACCCTTAACAATGCCTTCGAAAAGATCGGCTATTATGTGGAGTTCAGCATGGATATGCCTAAGAACGATGATGAGATTATCAATATAGAACTTTCTGAGAAGGATATCCCAAGCGATTCTCCAAAGAAGAACCTGGATTTCCTCAGAAAAGCACTCTACGATAATGATATAGACCAGCATGTTCTGGCAAAGAAACTGAAGATAGATGTTGAGACAATAGACTACTGGTTCAGACACGACAAGTGCTATATCTCATACTTCTTCCAGATTGCCAAATATACCGGAATGAAGCTCAAGATAGATATCAAACCAATAAGATGATATACACAATTACAAACCTTTAAACCATTTAAAAAATGAAAGAATTAGTTGAGAAGCTCAACGCAGCTTGGGCAGTATTCGCAGAGAACGCAGACAAGCAGCTCGCAGGCAACAAGGCAGCAGGCGCTCGCGCACGCAAGGCATCACTCGAGATCGAGAAGGCTCTTAAGGAGTTCCGTAAGGTTTCAGTAGAGGCTGGCAAATAGTGAGCTACCACTGCAGAGATGATAAGAGGCAATTCTAGAGATTCTGGAGTTGCCTTTTTTCATGCTTTTGTTAAAACGGATATTTCTTGCTAATTTTGTTGACAATCAAATTTCTCAACCATGGCTAAGAAATACGGCTTCTACAAATTGACTAAGGTGGCAGGCAAGAAAGAGTATACACCAGAGGTCAAATATATGACAAGCACTCTTAAAGATGCATATGACGAATTACAAAGTTATTGGGATGACTGTCTAGGTCAACCTGTTTGGTATAACAAGAAAATTGGCGAAGCAGTCGCATACGAGCAGGATGACAGAATGCTATATGTGCCGAACTACAACGAGGTCGATGATGAAATCAAGATAGTGGGAATACTAGCCAGATTCCCGATCTACTACATCGATGAGTATCCGAATCCTTATTCGCACTATAAGCTTGTCAGAAAGAAAGGAAAATTCATCCTTGAAGGGGTTCTTCCTGAATAATGAGTATGATATAGAGAAAAGACGCACTATCACAATTTGATGATGTGCGTCTTTTTCTCTTTACTGAGCTGGACTATGCGATGTAGTCCTTGCTGTATTTCTGAGCGTAGTCTTTAAGACCCTTTGCATCGATGATCTGAATCTCGCCGGCAAGTCCCATGTAGAATCGTCCCAATCCTTCCATCCTATAGACCTGAGTGTCGAGGATCCATACGTCGTCGTCATCGGTCGGGATGAGATACCTTTCCGCGTCCGGGTATTCCTCTACAAGGATGTTCTTGGCCATAAGGGAGAGCTGAAGTTTCACGTCAATCTCCGTGTCGCCAGTCATCCTGAAGATGTCCATCTTTCCCTGTCTATGGTGAGTCTCGTTCTCCCATCTGTCGGCCTTTATCTCCACGTTGCTGATTCTCTTTACCTTGAACACCTTGTTGGTTCTTGTAGCCAGTTCATAGCACCATACGGTCTTCTGTCCAGCAGCAAAAGCAAACGGCTCTACAACCCTGTCCTTGATTTCTCCGCTGCTTGATGAGCTGTATCCGTGGAGAACAACCTGGCGCTTGCTCTCAATCGCATCCATCAGTGCTGCTACGTTAGCTGCGTCTTCTTTCTTTGAAAGAATCCTATGAGCCATGAGCTGACGTCTCATCGACTCCGACATGCGGATTGTCTCGCTGTTGATTCTGATGAAGGCCTCTCCGTTTACCTTGACGATGTCATACTCGAATGGCGAGACTGTGATCGCGATTACCTGTCCATCGTAAAGCGGGTGGATTCTGATGTTGGTCATGACACTGATGTCGAAATACTTCTTAGCCTCATCAGTGATATAACGGATATATCCATCGATTCCTCTATAGCTGCCCGAAACTTTCTTTTCCATGGTCTTGATGTCATCCTGGATACCCTTGATATAACCAAGATCATCAACTCCGAGGTACAGGGTACCGCCGACTCTGGTATTGAGGAATGCACACACGCCGCGAAGGATGGTCAGGCTCTGGTTCTGCTCCTTTGCATTGGTCGGTGCATGGAAGAAAGAGGTCTTGAACTCCTGACGGTCGTTCTCGATTCCGAGGTATACACCATTCTCCTCCTCAAGGTCAGTGTCGCCCTCTGTCTCGATCGCAAGACACTTGATGATCTCTCTCTTGATCACGTTCTGCATCGACTTGCTGATCACGTGGTCAATGCGGTTACATGACTGCACGAGAATGGCTATCTTCTTGATGAGCTCATCCGAGTCAGAGTGGATAATCTCTGAGAGTTCGTCGTTCTTGGTGTCATCTCCGTAAGCGCAGAGCACTTCTACGACGCGGCGGCGTCTGCTTACTGTCTCAGGCTCGCACTCAGCGCAGAACTCCAGCGGACGAAGCTTCTTGTATTCTCCCTTGGCAAAGAGTACCAGCGCTTCCATATACTCAGAAAGGAAGTTGATATACTTCGCGTCAACCTGATTTCTGGTCATCTCTGCGAGGATTCTCATTACGCAGAGTATCCTATATCTGTCTGATGGTCTAGGCAGGTTCTTCTGATAGCCGATAAGGATTCTGCACAGGAGCTTCAATGTCTCGATTGAGAGTGTCTTTTGCTCTTCTTCCTGCTCATTCATAAGACAGAAGCTTGTAATGCAATCCTTCTTGGCGTCAACCACATTGAATTCATTGTCAGAGCTGCAGAGAATCTGAGTCATCACGACACCATAGTATGAGCCTTCTCCATAGCTCAGGATCTTTATCTGAACGTAGTCGCCCACCTTATACTCATTTCCTGCATAAGCTTGAGCGGCATAACCGTCTTCAGTCCACATGTATGCCTTAGGCCTGCCACTCTTATCAGGTGCAATCTTATTGATATATGCACAGATTGACTTGCTGTCATCAGCTCTTTCGTTGATGATATAATCCTTGAACTCCTCAGTTAAATCGAAGATACCCTTGTCTACATCGATTACGTTCAGAGTGATTGCTTCTCCCTCCTTAAGGTATGCATAGAAATCCTCGCTGTAGAAGTTGATGTTTGACAGATTCGGGGTCTTGATGTATCCATGGACGATCTCGTAATCCTTGTCGATGGTTCTTACCCATAGACGACCCTCTTCATCCTTTCTGATAATCTTCACATCTACCTTCTGACCGTTATCGTATCGCTTTGAATATCTAACTGACTTGGCTGCAGGCTCCTTCAGATCTCGGATAAAATCTCTTGTGAAGTCTGCCATAGCCTGGAGGTTGTCCAGGTCTGACTTCTTCATCCTCGTATTCTTCATGGACAAAATCTGAATCTGACCATCAAGCAGCTCCACTGCCGGAACAAGAAGAGCGCGGGTCGGCGATTCTACCGGAAGAGAAGAAAGTGCGAGCACTCCTTTCTTAAGGAGTACCGAACCCTTGTCTTCATACCAGTAGTCTTCAGACATGCCACCGTTCTGTGCAGTCGAGTTTGCTACCTTGTATGTCAAGATGTTAGGCTGGAAGTCGATGATATCATCCCATGAGAAGGCCAGCTTGCTGCTCACTCTGCCAAGCAGATTGGCAATGGAGAGTTCTGCCAGTTCCTGCTCGTACTGGTGGCTCAGCAGAAGGAGACTCTGAACCATCAGCGAATAGGCATTCCTTCTGAGCTCGCAGTCCTCTGGAAAGACCAGAAGGTACATTGCG
>JAFYRK010000117.1 GCA_017559545.1 Bacteroidales bacterium | reverse complement strand
TCTCTTCAAGCCGGAAGATTTCGATGCCAACAAGAAGTATCCGGTGATGATCTACTTCTACGAAAAGAATGCCAACACGTTGTACAACAGCCGTGTACCATCGCCAAGCCGTTCTACCATCAACATCCCTTACTTCGTAAGTAACGGTTATGTAGTGTTCGTTCCGGACGTATACTTCACCGAAGGTCATCCGGGTCAGAGCGCCATGAAGTCTATCATGCCGGGTGTAGAAATGCTCGAAAAGACTTACCCATGGATCGATGGCGAAAACATGGCTATCCAAGGTCAGAGCTGGGGTGGTTACCAAGTGGCTTACATGATTACTCAGACCAACAAGTTCAAGGCTGCAGGTTCGGGTGCTCCGGTATCGAACATGACCAGTGCTTATGGCGGTATCCGTTGGGGAAGCGGTATCACTCGTCAGGTACAATACGAACAGGGTCAGAGCCGTATCGGTAAGACATTGTGGGAAGCATTCGACTTGTATGTGGAAAACTCTCCGCTCTTCTTCGTGCCGAACGTAACAACTCCTGTCTTGATCATGCACAACGACAAGGACGGTGCAGTGCCCTGGTACCAAGGTATCGAGTTCTTCGTAGGTCTCCGTCGTTTGGGCAAGCAGGCTTGGATGCTCCAATACAACAACGAAGAGCACAACCTCGTGGAACGTCGCAATTGCAAGGACTTGAGTATCCGTCTTTCTCAGTTCTTCGACCACTTCTTGAAGGGCGCTCCAATGCCTGAATGGATGAAGAACGGTCGTCCGGCTACTAAGAAGGGATTGGATTTGTGTTATTGATTAAGCATCTGATTCTCCCATCGTGTCATCCTGAGCGAAGCGAAGGATCTGAAAAGCGCTAGTTGATGCATACAGATTCTTCACTCCGTTCAGAATGACATGACAAGGGGGATTAACAAAGAAAAAACAATCAAAACAATTATACTATATGAAAAAACAATTTTTACCGCTTATGCTATTGGCATCTGCTATCTGCTCGTGTTCAGAAAGCCAACCAACTGCTTCTGAACCGATGATCACCAAGACCGAAATCCAAGTGGAAAACGGTCAGTTGACTCCTGAAATCATGCACCGTTTGGGTAAGGTGGGCGATCCTCAGCTTTCTCCGAACTATAGCAAGATCCTTTATGGAGTATCTTACACCAGCATCGAACAGAACAAGGGTAACCGCGAATTGTTCTTGATGAATGCTGACGGTACTGAAAACGTGAAGCTCACCAGCACTGCTAAGAGCGAATCGAACGCTCGCTGGATGAACGATTCTCAAATCATCTACATGCGAGGTGGCAAGCTCTATACTGCTACTATCGAAGGTTCAGCCCTCAAGAACGAAAAGGAAGTAACAGGTGCTGAAGGCATGGAAAGCTTCGAACTTTCTCCTGCTGGCGACAAGATCATGTTCATCAAGAGTATCAAGGCTGCTCAGAAGCCGACTGATGTATATCCTGACCTCGCCAAGTCATCAGGCCGTACTTACTCAGACCTC
>JAFYRK010000116.1 GCA_017559545.1 Bacteroidales bacterium | reverse complement strand
CCATTCTACGTTAGTCTGGCAAAGATAATTTCAAATCGGCGCGCGCCAAAAACCTCTGTAACTACCTAACTTTCAATATTTTCAAAGAACTTTTACGATTTTTTACCGGACACTAATGACATGGACAATAAAAAGAAAGGAAAATAGTCCGAACTACGTGTGGCGGTTCTACCTATTTCCCTTTCTTTTTATCCAATGTCACCAACTGTTTTTGGCAACATTACCTTAAAAAGCCACTGGCCCTAGTCTCGGACGGCATTGGCTCCCGAAAAGGGAGGGGACCCGCTTGCGGGGAGGACCGTCAGGGACTAGGGCCAGTGGCTTTTATTGTGTGTTACATCTCGTCGGGAGCGTATTTAAATGGATTGAGCGGAGATGTGTAGTTGCAGAAGTCTGACTCTACGAAGAATCTCTTAAGCTCAATCTCAGCGTTCTCAAGAGAATCCGAAGTATGTACGATATTTTCCTGAGAACTTACACTATAGTCTCCTCTGATTGTTCCCGGAACTGCCTTGCTTGAACGTGTTGCACCGGCCATATCCCTTACTACCTGAACGGCATTGTAGCCTTCCCAGCAGCAAAGTATTACTGGAGCTGCCATCATTCCGTCTCTCAGCCAAGGAAAGAACGGCTTGTCAAGAAGGTGTGCATAGTGCTCTTTGAGAATCTCCTCATCAAGCTGAACCATCTTCATAGCTACCAGCTGGAGACCTCGTTTCTCAAATCTAGAGATCACCTCTCCGACAAGACCTCTCTGGAGGCATCCAGGTTTCAATATAACTAAAGTCCTTTCCATTTTATAAATTTAATTAATTTCAACCCCTGATATGCCTCGCATATCACCATATTGGGGTACTTCTGTCCTACTCGGACCGGTTGATATATAGTTTCTATATATCTCCTGATATATGTACATTAACCGGGCCAGACCACTCTCCGGTAATGTTATATGATGCCTCAGCATCGTCATAAAGATCCCAGACGAACTTGAATTCAGCCTTCTGACATCCTACACCAGCCATAACATACTCTGTCAGACGAGTTACCTTGACCGTTCCTTTCACTGCAGGAGCCATCTCGTCCATATTCTGCCATGTGCCTTCCTGATAATGGAGATACCAGTTTCCTCTATACCCGCCATCCCAGGTAAATCCGCGACGAGTGTCTACACCGGTCATATATTTGTATGTTCCCCAGTTTGGCTCGTAGAAGATATCATCATAAGGTCGGCCCATCTTGCTTATACTCTGTCCATACAGAACATCATCCATAGTAAGGTTCGGCTGAACCTGATATGAATACTCCTTGTTGATCTCCGGTGCGATATTTCCTCTTGGTTCGAAAGGAATTACAAACTCCAGAATCATGACATCACCATTAGGATCCCATGTATTGATACGATCTTCCCAGTTTTCAATCTGTTTCTCTTCCTCTGTCCACATTCTTGGCTCCAGCCACAACTGCCATGCTTCAGCGATATCAACCGAAGGAAGAGGAGTTGTCTTAAGAGTCTCGATATAGTTAAGATGGGCTTCCTCTACCCTATGCATATCGCACTCTACATCATCGTCAAGAGTTGAAAGGATAACTCGTCCTGAATCCTGTGCCTGATTATCAAACTCGATAGGTCCCACCCATGTTCCCTGAACCTTTCTTGTAGGAGTTACCAGATCATACTGCAGAGTGTACACATCATTATAGTTGCGAGACTCACGTGTCACCTTAACTGTTCCGGTTGATATGTACTCAAGAGACTGTGCAAGATCACGGTCCACCTGGGCTAGATAAGTTCCAAACGGAACTCCACTCATATCAAATCCGTAAAGCATGCTGAACTCATTGCAATTGATGCTAGGATATACTGTATATGTACCCTCCTTAAGCAGAATGACATCATCATCCTTATTATCAGCAAGCTTACTGAACATATTCATTATAAGAGCAACACCTGGGACTTTACCTGTCTGATCTTCCATGAATCCTGCTGTAGACAAGCCGATAACATAGTTACCTGTACCCATCTCAAAAAGGTTTCCGTAATAAACGGCAGACACATCGGTGAATGGAATATCGATGATGTCATCCTTTATAGTCTGAAGAGTAGCCGCTATATTTTTCCAATCATCAAACAGGAGGTTACCATTATATGAATACTGTGCAGGAATCTGCTCCTTGCCTCTTGCAATGATAAGGTCCTCGGTCATGATATCATAACCACCCTCAGTGTTTCGGCCCACAATTACAGATCCCGAAAGAAGTTCATAACGGTACTGGGTGTTGCCGACAAGCCTCTTCACATAAGATTTAGCAACATTGATTCTGAAACCTTCCGATTTGGTAGGATCTATATCATATTTTCCAACCGGTATCATGATAGGAGCGTCTGATAGCTGCTGTTCTATCGGAGCCTTAAACTCAAGAACGATCATATCTCCCTCAGAGTCAAGGTATGGAGCGCCATAGCCATCACGGAAACATACAGCATTACTGAGGACGACACTATAGACGCCATAGCCGTCGTAGCCAAGATTACCGTAATACATACCGAACTCTTTATCCTCAAGGAAAACATTTCCTTCCTGGACGTTAATCTGAGCCTTCTCCTGAGGCTCATCGGTAGTGTTACATGAAACTGAAAATACTGCCAGAGCAGCCAAAGTCAGAATTTCAAAAAGCTTCTTCATGTGAAAAGTATGATTTAAACAATATTATTTCTTGATAATGGCATCGTCATGCATCGTGCACCACCGCCACCGCGTGGAAGTTCGGAGCCATCGATGGTCACCACGCAAGGAGATTCACCGTAGACGGCAGCATCTGCCTTACCTGATATGAAATCATTAGCAGAAACTACTTCGAATCCATTCCTTGAAAGTTCCTCGAGAGTGTGAATATTTCGTGCATACGAAAGCACCTTGCCTGGAGCAAACGCAAAGAAGTTCGCTCCGCTATGCCACTGTTCTCTCTCCTGATCCCACTCATCTGTTCCTCCACAGACGATAGGCTTCAGGTCCATGCCAAGTTTCTTAAGTACACTGAGAAGGCCTGACACTGGACGGATGCTTGTAACATTTCCGTCTTCAATGACGATATGGACAGTCTGATACTGGTTAGCCTGCATGATGAGCGGCTTGAAGACCATGCACTTGTCGGTATCAAGCATAGTGAACACCATATCAAGATGGATGAAGGACTCAGGCTCCGAAGGAAGCTGCTGTACAATAACGTTATATCGGCCATATGGAACCGACTTGCGGAAACGGTCTATCATGAAGTCTATACCCTGCGCAGTTGTCCTTATACCGTTTCCGATGATCAGAATGTCTTCACGGGCTACGATAATATCTCCTCCCTCCATTATAACCGGAGAAGTTTCAGGCTGAAGCTGATTGGTATCAATCACTGTGCAGTCAAAGATACCGCTTGTGCGATAGATCGCATCCATGATAAACGACTCGCGCATGCGGACCTTGTTCGCCATACGGCATATAAGCGCCTGATTACCTATGGTCACGGCCGCATCTCTGGTGAAATAGAAATTATAGAGAGGATAAAGAGCGTAGTATTCGTTCTTAAGATATGAAGTCAACGTATTGATCCTCGCAGGGAGTCCCTCAATAAGGACTCTTGCCAAGTCAGGAGACTTCATCATCATAAGTTCCTCATAGTATGGCATGACGTCCTCGGTCTCACATATCCTTCTGATAAGGTCAGCCCTTGGCTTGAACTGGTCAAGTACACTTATGAGCAGCGAGCGTACTTCGTGGACCTTAGCCACCTTTGACAACACACCATAAAGTTGCTCGTACTCAGTCTGTGCGATCGACAGGTTAAGGATATCGCTATACAGCGCCCTCTGAACATTGTTCGGGGTCATATTCTCAACCTCCGCACCTGGACGATGCAGCAGCACGGCGTTGAGCTTTCCAACCTCCGATTGAACCTCGATCTTTAGTTTTTCATGTGACATAAATTACAGGCATTAAACCAATTTGTAAATGTAGTAATTATTTATGAAACAGCAAAATCACTTGACAAGTCTGACCCTCAGGTTATGAAGACCACAGTCTGCATGAGGAGACTGCCGATCTGCCGCCCTTACGCCGACACGGACTTCACCCTTGCGAATGGTGCGAGGCAGTTCCACACACATACTATAGACAACCTGTCCTTCTGCAGGCATCAGGCCTGCATATGCTCTCTCCTCAAACCTGTTATACGACCGCAATATTACCTCATGAGTACCCTTTGGAAGGTCCACAAGCACCTTTTCAGTGCGTCGGACAGTCCTGTAAGGATTCAGATGCTTCATCATTGTCCTTCCGTCTATAACAAGTTCAGCACCATTACCGGAAGTCACATCCAAAAGAAGCTGAGAATCCTCTTCGACAGACACCTGAACCACATAGAGATAGTTCTTGAAGGAAGACGACTGCACCACCTGCACGTCATGCAGGACAGAATTCAACTCCGGCACCCTCTGAAGCGATACCGCACTATCGAAAACACCACCTCTCATTCTTCCGAAACGCACATCGTCAAATTTCGGATAAGATTCAAAAGGACATTCTTTCGAGCCGTCAAGAGTTACATCAAAACTCATGTCGCCGACCTCAACCCGTACCTTACGACCGATCTCTTCCGAAGTATATGTCAGTTCGATTGCAGATACCGGATGTCGCACTCCCACATCCCAACCATACCCGACCGTACTTCTATAATTGCTATAATAATCGAAGCACGAGTAGCTGTAGTCCGGCTCAGCATTCTGCCACGACAAAGTCTCATCCACATGAACACTCACATTCTTGACCAGAGACACCACCGGCCTGTCAAAGGTTAATCTTATTACCTCGACATCAGGTTTCCCGAACATGTCAGGAGTGACCTTGATTTTCTTGTCCAGAATATGAATCAGACCATCCTCCGGACACTTTCCGGAAAGAAGAAGATACATGACATTACCCTTGAGGGTTACATGGCCCCATTCCTGAATGGTCCTGAATGGAGAAGGCTCCGAGCCATAGATCGCCTCGCCATTGACTTCCAGCCATGCACCTATGTGACGGATCACTTCGGCTTCGAACGGCACTATGCTTCCGTCTGACGCAGGACCTATGTTCAAAAGATAGTTACCACCATGAGCCACAACTTCTATAAGAGAACGAAGTTTCTCCGCATACTTTTCTTCAACCTCACCACGCTCCTGCCAGCTGCGGTAGCTCCAGGTTTCAGGAAACATTGAAGCGGCACTTTGCCATGGGGCATGCAAGGCACTCTCAGGCATCTTGTTGTCTGCCATGACCGCGAAGTCATAGACGTCATTTCCAAGTCTTCCGCTAACCATGCAATCAGGCTGCAGTTCCTTGACCAGGTCATATAGTTCCCTGCTCTGCCATGGCTCCAGAGAACCCATATCGAACCACAGTTCAGCCACCGGACCGTAATTGGTCAGCAATTCCCTTACTTGCGCCTTACTGAACTCATGATGTTCGGGAGTGACGAAGTCAGCATTGTGACTTGATATGGGATAAGCATGGGGATAATTCCAGTCTATCAGCGAATAATATAGACCAAAACGCAGTCCGTGTCTCGCACAAGCCTCTGACATCTCCCTGACGAAATCCCTATGCGAGGGCATCCTTGCAACGCTGCTGTAGGACGTTGTCTCTGTTCTGAACATACAGAATCCATCGTGATGCTTTGATGTAAAGACTATCGAACGCATACCACCATCCTTGGCAAGGCGGGCAATCTCATCCGCATCAAATCCTACAGGATCAAAAACACCTGCCTCTTCGCCATACCAATCCGAAAATATGCCTGCAAACGACTGGATCTGCTCGCTGTATCCTTGTCGGACAGGTTCCCCACCCCAGACTCCGCCAAAATGCGAATAAAGTCCAAAATGGATGAACATAGAGTATTTGTCTGAATGCCAGTCGCCTTGTTGGGCTCTTGATGGCGCAAGACACATCAGCAGCATCAGCGCCAAAGCTATGGTTCTCTTCATGATATGCGTATAATTTAAATGCTAATATACTGAATTATTGATTAACTTTGCAAAAACAGCAATCAACATGAAACGAACCTTTATAATCCTGGGCATTATCGGTCTGGGATTGACTTTGTCAGCTCAGCCAGGAACGATAGCGACACGTCCGGCAAACTCACAGTCAGGAAAGATCCTGACCATGGAAGAAACGATCCTGTCAAGAGACCTGGCTCCAAGGAACCTCTACTGTTCATGGAAAAACAATAAGGACATCCTTATGTATCAGAACGGCAATTGGATATTGTTCAACATCGAGACACGTCTTGAGAGACCGTACAAACCGACAAGAAAGGAAGAGAAAGTCTACACCAAAGGCAGAAGTCTCTACTACCAGAGCGGCAACGGACTGGTACTTACAATAGGTGGCAGCAAAGACGAAAACATCACTTACGGCCAATACGTAAGCCGCAATGAATTCGGCATCGAGGAAGGAGTATTCTGGTCGCCGGACAGCACGAAGGTAGCTTTCTACAAGAAAGACGAGAGCAAGGTATCTTCATTCCCTCTTCTGGACATCACAACGAGAACCGGAAGCCTCAAGGAGATCAAGTACCCCATGGCTGGAATGGACTCAGAAATCGTTCATGTAGGCGTATACAACCTAAACAGATGCAGCTGCACATACCTGAGAGTCAACGACTTCGGCGAGGACCAATACCTGACCAACATCAGTTGGACTCCTGACGGTACAAAAGTACTTGTGCAGGTACTGGACAGAAGCCAGAAACACATGCATCTGAACATGTACGATGCAAACACCGGAGCGTTCATCAAGACCTTGCTCACAGAGGACAACCCTAAATATATAGAACCGCAGGACCCTGTCTGGTTCATAAAGGGATCTGAAAATCTCTTCATATACAGGACGGATAACAGGGACGGTTACCGCAACCTATACCTGTGCGACCTTAACGGCACAGTACGCAGACTCACAGAAACTGAAGCAGATGTCGCATACGTGGCAAATAACGGTGAATATATATGGTACACCTCTGCTGAGGTGTCACCTATAGAGAACCACCTGTTCCGCGTAAGGATCAACGTACCGGCAAGCGCCAGCTGGAAGGGAGCGGAAGCTGTAAGGATCGGCAGGACGGAGCAGCTGACCGGTGACGAAGGCTGGCACACAATCGCAATGAGTCCTGACTGCAAGCACTATATCGACACGTGGAGCAGCATCTGCGTACCTGGAATGACTGCACTCTGCACGAGTGACGGAACAGCCATACGCACACTTCTCACCGCAGATGACCCTACGGAAGATTACGCATACACCGAAATCACCCTTGGCACAGTCAAGAGCGCTGACGGCAAGTTTGACAACTATTACCGACTGATCAAGCCAAAGGACTTTGACCCTTCAAAGAAATATCCGGTAATCGTATATGTATATGGAGGTCCTCATTCTCAGATGGTCAAAAATACCTATATGGCAGAACTACGCAGGTGGGAGATGTATATGGCTCAGAGAGGATATCTGGTCTATGTACAGGACAACAGAGGAACCCAGAACCGTGGCGCAGCCTTTGAGAAGGCAATCCACCGCCAGTGCGGACAGGCAGAAATGGCAGACCAGATGGAAGGAGTAAAGATGCTCATGGAACTGCCGTATGTGGACAAGGACCGTATAGGAGTACACGGATGGAGCTACGGCGGATTCATGACAATCTCGCTTATAACCAACTATCCGGACGTATTCAAAGTTGCTGTCGCAGGCGGTCCGGTCATTGATTGGAAATGGTATGAGGTCATGTATGGAGAAAGATACATGGACCATCCTGACGTAAATCCTGAGGGCTACGAAAAGACCAGCCTCATCAACAAGGCGAAGGATCTCAAAGGCAAGCTTCTTATCTGCCAAGGTGCAATAGACCCGGTCGTACTCTGGGAGCACAGCCTCAGTTTCGTAAGAGCCTGCGTGGTCAACAATGTTCAGGTTGACTACTTCCCGTACCCATGTCATGAGCACAATGTAACGGGAAGAGACAGAGTGCATCTCCACGACAAGATCTCCATGTACTTCGAAGACTACTTGTAACGAAATTCAGAATGGTGACGTTTCTGAAAAGGCACTGGAGAAATTGACGTGCCGATTCCGATAATGAATTCGCCAGCAACAAACGATGCCTGCACGCCGAACGAGAACACCTCCGGCGTTGCAGGCATCAATATTGCCGCCATATCACCGTTTGGACGTGGATAAACAACTGGAGTATAAACAGATACTGACTGAAAGTATTGGTTCCAGACCATTAACGCAAAGGTAGAGCTTGGACGCCAGATGAAACCTTCCCGGGTTCCCATTCCCCAGTTGTTGCCCATGACTCCCATCTGTGCACCATACAATATTCCATTCATGAAATAGACGTTGCCTCCCAACCTGAATGTATTTCCAAGCATCATCTGCCTGGAGACAAACAGGCCAGGGATATTGATTACGTTCTGCCCAGACAATGTAGAGAAGAACTTGTCTGGATGTTCAATGGAGAACTCCCCCACTCCGACCATGCCCGATATTCCGTTCACGGGAATGAAATGAATCGTAGGACGCACAATCGGTGCGCCATCCCATGGCGTATACCCGTTCAGACGGTCTGTGGGTATAAAGAGTTCAGCAGGAAGAATGACAGGGATTATATGTGGCAGAACCAGCGATGTGTCCACTACTGTCTTCTTAACCGCAGTGTCAAGAGGCAGATCCTGATCAAACTCCTGCAGCAGCCGTCTTGACTGCTCCAGAAGAGCCTCTATTCCAGGAGGAAACTTTTGGCCGTAAGAGACAGCTGACACCCCTAGAACAAGCAGCAACGATATGATGAGACGTTTCATTTTCATGTTCATTTTGGGCAAAAAATGGCAAGTTGCATGCCCTTAAATCAAAAGTGTTTATTAACTTTGTCTAGTTTTGCGCACAATTGGAAATGAAATCAGTAAAATCAATATTCAAAATAGGAAAAGGCCCGTCAAGCAGTCACACAATGGGGCCGTTCAAAGCGATCAGACACTACATGGAGCATCATCCCGAGACAGACAAGCTGCATGTAACTTTGTACGGATCATTAGCCGCTACAGGCAAGGGGCACCTTACCGACACCGCTATCCTGGAAGCATTTGACAGAGGGGAAGTAAAGATAGAATGGGAACCTCAGACATTCCTCCAGGTACATCCTAATGGTATGAAAGTAGCCTCAGTCAACTTTGACGGAGACCACTACGACAAATGGACATACTATAGCGTAGGCGGTGGAGACATTATCTGTATGGAATGCCCTCTGAATGCCGGTGATGACGCAGATGTTTACCATATGAGCACCATGCAGGAAGTGCTGGACTGGTGCAACAGCAACGGAAAGACGTTCTGGGAGTTCGTCGCAGAGAATGAGAAGGACACAGAAGGGTTTTGGGAGCATCTTGAGAATGTATGGAAAGTCATGCAGAAGGCAGTTGAGAGAGGTATTGACGAGGAAGGTTCTCTCCCAGGTCCTCTTGGACTAAGACGCAAGGCAGGCAGCTACTACATCAAGGCTGACGGATATGGCGACATCCAGCGCGCAAGAGGCCTTATCTTCGCATATGCTCTTGCTGTAAGTGAGGAGAACGCATGCGGAGGTACAATTGTAACAGGTCCTACCTGCGGTTCGTGTGGAGTGCTTCCCGGCGCCCTCTACCACATGAAGAAAGTATATGGCTTCAGCGACCAGAGAATCATCAGAGCTCTGGCAACAGCCGGTATCATAGGTAACATCGTAAGACATAACGCATCTATCTCAGGTGCCGAAGTCGGATGCCAGGGTGAGGTTGGAGTTGCCTGCGCCATGGCAGCAGGAGCCATCACGCAGCTCATGGGAGGAAGTCCGTCCCAGATTGAGTATGCGGCAGAAATGGGACTTGAGCACCACCTCGGACTCACATGCGACCCAGTTGCCGGAATGGTACAGATTCCATGCATTGAGAGAAACGCATATGCCGCAGCCCGCGCAATGGATGCCAGCATCTATTCTCTTTACACTGACGGTCGTCACAGAGTATCCTTCGACCAGGTCGTAAAGGTAATGAAAGAGACCGGAACCGACCTCCCTTCCGTATATAAAGAAACCAGTGAAGGAGGTCTTGCAAAGCATTTGTAATGAGCAGTAACCGAAAATTTGACACATGCTTCTTTGAAAGATATGCCCAGATAACCCTGGAGACATGTCTCGGTACCGAATACTCTGCCCTTGTCAACGAGGACAGACCCGACCTGCAGATGCCAGACCGTTCACTTGGTATAGAGGTTACCCGCGCAATGGAGCCTCGGAAAGATGCCGCAATGAGCATGCTGAAGGAAATGGCCGGATTCGAGGTTGCAGAACAGGACCGCGAAGAAGTAGATCAGATCATCAAGACCGGTTACGGATATGGTCTCCAGGATGGAAGGTACATAGGTCACCTTGAATATACATACTGGTCTCTCGCCCAGCCTCTGCGCCGCATCATAGAAAGCAAAGTCCGCAAAGTCGGTTCAGGATTCTATGGAGAATTCGCTGAATACGGCCTCTACATCTTCTGCAAAGACAATCTTACCGAGGAAGAAGTGATTCTGACAATGGAATACACCAGCGACCTCCAGCGTCACCTTGACGTCAGATACTCGAAGATGTACCTTTCCCTCATAGACAAACTATACGTCTGCGACCTTGACCAAGTCGATTACCTGCACCATCCAACAAAATGCACATCCCACGACATAAGCCGCAAGATGTGCAAAGATTTCTTCTTAAAGGCTTTGTAAATTACAAAGCCTTTAACTAAAGATTCGCTGTCTTAGCTGCTACCTCAGCTGCAACGTTAGCAAAGTTTTCGGTATGGTCTGCGAAGAGAATGCCGCGTGACGAATTGATAAGGAGACCGCCGTGATCATTGGCTCCATGGGCAATAACCTCTTCTGCAGAACCTCCCTGTGCACCTACACCTGGTACGAGGAAGAAGTTGTCAGGACAGAAACCGCGAAGTTCCTGGAGCTTGTCTGCCTTGGTCGCTCCCACAACGAACATCATGTTATCCGGTGTCGAAATCTCCATCATTTCCTCCATAACCGCCTGATAAAGAGGCTTTCCATCCTTCTGAGCGTTCTGGAACTGATATGCTGATGCATTTGAAGTCAAGGCAAGAACGATAGCCCACTTATCCTTGTACTCAAGGAATGGAGTGACACTGTCAGCACCCATGTACGGAGCGATGGTAACTGCATCGAAATCCATCTCCTCGAAGAACGCCTTAGCATACATCCTGGCAGTGTTGCCGATGTCTCCCCTCTTGGCATCTGCAATGAGGAAGATCTCAGGATATTTTGTTCTGATGTAATCTACTGTTGCGTCAAGGGCTCTCATACCGTCGATACCATAGCACTCATAGAATGCAAGGTTCGGCTTGTAAGCCACAGTATGAGCTGCAGTAGCGTCAACGATAGCCTTGTTGAACTCAAGGATAGAGCGTGCCTTACCCTTGAAAAGTTCACCTTTGTAGTCTGCCTCACCATCAAGAGCCAATGCCTTGATGTGTTCTGGCATCTTATCAAAATCCACGTCCAGGCCCACACAGAGCATGCTCTTCTTCGCCTGAATCTGGTCAAATAATTGTTTTCTATTCATAATTCAACACTATACCTCTTAATAATATCTATAGAATAAAGCGATGGCCTCCATGCCGGCAAAGAGCTGCTTCAAGAGGAAGCTCTCGTTTGGAGAATGGATTGTATCCCTCTCAAGACCGAATCCCATAAGCAAAGGATCGATTCCAAGAATTCTCTGAAGGTCAGCAAGGATTGGAATCGAACCACCTCCACGTGACGGAACAGGTTCAATGCCGTAGACCTCTGTCATAGCCTTTTCAGCCGCCTTATATGCAGGTGAGGAGATCGGAATAAGGAAGCCGTCTCCACCATGGTGTGGAATCACCTCAACCTTTACGTAATCAGGAGCGATAGAAAGGAAATGCTCAGTAAAGAGTCTTGTGATTGTCTCACTGTCCTGGTCAGGCACAAGTCTCATTGAAATCTTAGCATGTGCGACAGACGGAAGCACTGTCTTGGCACCCTCGCCGATGTAACCGCCCCATATACCATTAACGTCAAGACACGGACGGATTCCTGTACGCTCAAGCGAGCTGTATCCAGCCTCACCCTTGACCTCCTTGATGTCAAGGAATTCCTTGTATTCATTGATGTCAAAAGGAGCACGTGAAAGCTTTGCACGGTCCTCTGCAGAAAGCTCTACCACATCGTCATAGAAACCCTTGACTGTGATGTGTCCATCCTTATCGATCAGCGACGAGATCATATCGCAAAGAACATTGATAGGGTTCGCAACGGCTCCACCATAATGTCCTGAATGCAGATCCTTGTTAGGTCCGGTCACCTTTACCTCAACATAAGATAGTCCACGCATACCACAGTTGATAGAAGGCACTGACTCTGAAATCATTGTAGTGTCAGAAACAAGGATAATATCAGCAGCAAGCATGTCCTTATGCTCCTTTGCCCATGCTGCAAGCGAAGGGCTGCCGATCTCCTCCTCTCCCTCGAGGATGAACTTCACATTATGCTTCAGGCTGCCTTCGCGCACCATGAACTCAAAAGCCTTGATATGCATGAAGAGCTGGCCCTTGTCATCATTTGCTCCACGGGCATAGATTGCACCGTCACGGATCTCAGGTTCGAAAGGATCTGAGTGCCATAGCTCGATAGGGTCCACCGGCTGCACGTCATAATGACCATACACCAGAACTGTAGGAAGCGACGGATCGACCATCTTCTGTCCGAACACAACCGGATGTCCTGTTGTCGGATACACCGCCGCCTCATCTGCACCGGCTTCCATCAGAAGCTCAACCAGACGCTCTGCACAACGCTGCATATCCGGCTTGTGCTGCTCAAGAGAACTTACAGAAGGGATCCTCAAAAGCGAGAACAACTCCTCAAAAAACCTCTCCTTATTAGTTTCAATGTAAGTTTTCATATATAGTTATTTTGTCAACTTATCTTTTGCATATTTGAGTGTGAGATGGAAGACCTCCTCATTTGTGGAAGGTGCCTCATACATGGCATCTGTCATGATTGCCTCACAGATAGAGCGAAGTCCACGGGCTCCAAGCTTGTTCTCGATTGCAGTATCTACAATCAGATCAAGTACCTCAGGCTCGACCTCAAGCTTCATTCCGTCAAGTTCGAACATCTTCTCATACTGACGCATGAGAGCATTCTTCGGCTCTGTAAGAATCCTCTTGAGGGCATCTCTATCAAGGTGATCCAAGTATGTGATCACCGGAAGTCGTCCTATAATCTCAGGTATGAGTCCATATGAACGAAGATCCTGAGCCTCTACATATTGAAGAAGATTATCCTTGTCAATCTTCTGCTTATCCTGAGCACCGAAACCGATAACCTGAGTATTGAGTCTCTGAGCGATTCTGCGCTCGATACCCTCGAATGCTCCTCCGCAGATGAAAAGGATGTTCTGCGTATTTACATGAAGGAATTCCTGCTCAGGGTGCTTCCTGCCTCCCTGAGGCGGTACATTGACCACACTACCCTCAAGAAGCTTCAGCATCGCCTGCTGTACTCCCTCTCCGGACACGTCCCTTGTAATAGAAGGATTATCGCTCTTGCGCGCAATCTTATCAATCTCATCGATGAACACGATACCTCTCTCTGCCTTGGCCACATTGTAGTCGGCTTCCTGGAGAAGGCGTGACAGGATGCTCTCGACATCCTCACCAACATAACCAGCTTCAGTAAGAACGGTCGCATCGACAATAGTGAAAGGAACATCAAGCATCCTGGCGATAGTCTTCGCCATCAATGTCTTTCCTGTACCTGTCGGGCCCACCATAAGGATATTAGACTTCTCCAGTTCGAGTCCGTCGTTATCCGAAAGATTATTATTAAGTCTCTTGTAATGATTATATACTGCTACGGAAAGAAGTTTCTTAGCTCTATCCTGACCTATTATATATTGATCAAGGAACGCATGTATCTCCATCGGCTTATAAAGCGACTCTACCTTTCCAAGATTCTCCTGCTTCGCCTCCTTCATCACGTCTTTGAGATAGTCGCCAGCCATCTTCACGCAGTCTGCACAAATGCAGGCATCCATACCCTGAAGCAGAAGCGAAACTTCCTTTTCGCTTCTGCCACAGAACATGCAATACCTCTTCTGATTTCCAGATTTAGACATATTATATCGCTTATGCTACTTGCTCTTCTTTGTTAGGATTTCATCAATCATTCCGTACTCAAGAGCCTCCTGTGAGTTGAGCCAGAAGTCACGGTCTCCGTCTGCATAGATACGCTCGATAGGCTGACCTGAGTGCTCTGAAATGATAGTATAGAGTTCTTTCTTGATCTTCTCGATCTCCTGAGCTGCAATAAGGATGTCAGATGCCTGACCCTGAGCACCGCCAAGAGGCTGATGGATCATAACGCGTGCATGCTTGAGAGCTGATCTCTTGCCCTGAGCTCCGGCGCAAAGAAGCACAGAACCCATTGATGCCGCCATACCTGTACAGATTGTAGCCACGTCAGGCTCGATGATCTGCATAGTATCATAGATACCAAGACCGGAAGATACTACTCCACCAGGAGTATTGAGATAAAGCGAGATATCGCTTGTATTATCTGTAGATGCGAGGAAAAGGAGCTGTGCCTGGATGATGTTAGCGACATCATCGTCAATTGGAACACCCAGGAAAATAATTCGATCCATCATAAGACGGCTGAACACGTCCATAGATGCGACATTAAGCTTTCTCTCCTCAATGATTGTTGGGTTGATGTACGCGTCAAGTACAGACTGGTATCTGTGCATTGTCATCGAGCTGATTCTATGCTCGAGCATTGCGTATTTCTGAAATTCCTTATTCATATATTTATCAGATTTAAATAGTGACCCTTTGGTGGGTACATCTATAATACGTCAAAGATAATAAATTTGTTATACAAAAAAGGACCGACTCGGCGAGCCAGTCCTTATTTTTATGTAAAATCAATTATTTCAACTCGCGGAACTTCTCAACTGAGATCTTCTTCTTCTTGAGAGTAACGACCTCACGGACAGCAGCGAATGTCTTCTCGTTCTCAACCTGATCAAGAATTCTTCTGCCCTGCTCCTCCTGTGAGAGGATGTTCTTAGCGAATGCCTCAAGCTGCTCGTCCGGAACATTGTTCATGCCGTACATAGCAAACTGGTAAGCTGCAAAGCCCTTAGCGCTTGCAAGAAGGTCAGCCTCATCTACCTTAACGCCATACTTCTCCATAAGGAAGTTGCGTACCATCTGCCACTTGTAGTCAACGATGAAGAGATCCCAATCCTTCTCGATATCCTCCATAGTGAACTTACCATCGTTGATAACGTAGATCCATCTCTTGAGGAACTTCTCGGCAACTGTTACGTTTGCCTTCTCGAGAAGGTATGCTTTAGCATCCTTCGAGAACCTGAAATCTGCCTCCTGAGCGTACTCAGCGCGGATTCTCTCCTCAATCTTAGACATGAACTCAGCCTCAGTCTTAACACCGAAGATCTTCTCGAATGTCTCCTCAGTCATAGGAGCGTTAACGAAAGTCTTCACAGCCTGAACAGTCATCTTGAACATTGGATCCATAGCTGCGAGCTCCTCCTTGCCCACCTTGAGCATAGAAGCGCGGTCAGTCTCGTTCTCAAATGCCTCGTTTACGTTAACATCAAGAACATCACCTGACTTAACACCTACGAAAGACTTTCTTGCAGCCTCAGCGACATTGCGGAGAGCAACGTATGTACCCTCTACCTTCATGTCACCCTGCTCGAAGTCCACGATGATGAAGTCATCCTCCTTAGCAGCCTCACCATTCTCGAGTGAGCCGTACTGACGGAGAAGGTTCTCTCTCATATCCTTCTTGGCAGCCTCAGTCACAGTGATGGTATAGTAAGTAATCTCATCCTCCTTTGAAAGCTCGAATGAAACCTCCGGATTGAGAGCAAGGTCAAACTTGAATGTGAACTCCTTGCCTGCCTCCCACTCGTTCTGGATGTGCTCCTCACTTGGAAGCGGCTCACCAAGAACACGGAAGTTGTTCTCATGGATATAGTTGTTGAGACCCTCAGAGATCACATCGTTAACTGCGTCAACGAGAGCGTTCTGGCCATACATCTTCTCTACGAGTGACATTGGCACCATGCCCTTTCTGAAACCCTTGATCTCAGCCTTCTTTCTGAACTCGCTGAGTCTCTTCTTTCTGCTTTCTGCATAGTCCTCAGCTGCAACTGACAGGGTCAGCTCAATGTTGAGGTCATCAATTCTGTTCTGTTCGATTTTCATATTATCTGTATTTTAATCACTTTCTTTTAAGGCGCGCAAATTTACATATTATGCACGAATTTTCAAAATCTCATTTCTAAGCCTTGGTTTCTCGTTTAGGATACGACACCCTTGAGTGGTACATCTGCTTGAGATATGATTTCATGACCTCCTTGATCTTGTTGATCTCACGAAGCGAAATATCAGAATCCGAAAGCTGTCCATCATCTGCCTTTCCATCCACAATCTTATCCACGAGGTCCGATATGCTCTGTTCTGAATAGTCTTTCAGACTGCGTGAAGCAGCCTCTACCGCGTCACAAAGCATAAGGATAACCTGCTCTCTGGTCACAGGCCTTACACCATTATAATAGAACCCGGCTGTATCCGAAGGGTCTCCGCCTGCGTTAAGATACTGTGTCATGAAATATGCGGTACAGGTTGTTCCATGATGGGAGCTTATGAAATCCCTTAAGACTCCCGGAACGCTGTACTTTTCAGCAAGCGCAAGTCCGTCAGCTACATGGCGGATAATTTCCTGCGCGCTCTCCTTTGGAGTCAGGCCTTCATGATAACGAACGCCCGGATTCTCGTTTTCTGTAAAGCACTGAGGATTTGCTATCTTACCTATATCATGGTAAAGGGCCGCTGCACGGATGAGAGGGATGTTTGCATCGATTGCTCTGGCCACTGCATCCGACAGATTCATTACCTGAAGTGAATGTTGGAATGTACCTGGAGCCTTATCGGCCAACATCCGGAGCAAAGGTCTGCTGGTATCGCTGAGTTCTACAAGCTTTGACGAAGACACGAGCATGAACATCTTCTCGAATAGATAAATCAGAGGATATCCTGCTACCGCCAGTAATGCCGCAAGCGAAAGATGTCCCAATGGACGTAATGTCGTGAAAGTATCGATTCCATCAACCATTCGGAACGACATCCAAACCAAAGCCATTACAGCAAAAGTGATCAATGCCGAAACGAACTGGAGCCAACCTCTGTTGAAATAATCAAACACATATATCACCGCTACTCCACCGCAAAGGTAGATGAAGAACAATTCTATTCCTTCAGGAGCCACGATCAGCATCGGCAGCAGCGATATGAAATATACTATGAATACTAGCCTTCTTGTGAAGAACGCAAGAAGATAAAGGGCAATCAAAGTATACGGAACCATATAGAAATATCTTGGTTCAGTCTGAGCTACGACAAACGATGCCACTGCAGAAAGAGCAAAGACCAAAAGCACATACAGGTACTTGTTGTACTGTTCAAAGATGTGATAATTGCAGAAATAGATGGCAAAGAAAAGGACCAGCACAAGGAAAAGAGCCACAAGGGAATTTCCCACCCACTGCAACACAGGAGATCCGGCATATCCCACATTAGCCTCATACTCAGCCTTATATGAATCCAGCATCTGCTCAACACCTTCAGTTATCAGTTCGCCTTGAGACACAAGAGTCTGTCCGGCCTTGATCACTCCTATAGTAGGAGATACCTGTTTGGCGTTATCCTCTTGTATAAGATCTGTAAGCTGCTGGTCAAATACCAGGTCTGAACTTATAAGCCCGACCAGAACTGCATTAAACAAAGAGTCAACAACTTGTTCAGGTGCTTCCGGCAAAATAGACTGACGAAGCTCGTATGCTGCTGATTGTACTGTATAAACCTCCTGGAAAGGAAGTTTTGATGCCCTTACCTCCCTTTGGATATACATCACATCTGCAGGATCATAAGCCGTATTCTTAGGGAGGACACCCTTAGAATAGATTCTGCCCAACGAAGTGTTTATGAGAGGTTTGAGGTCATTATATATACCCATGTCCGAAGATGCCAGTTCTGCATATGCCGCATCAAGGACCGCTGGATCCTGACGGTAAACAGGCACGACTGTCGAACCTGCCCTCTGGAGTTCCGCCTTATACTGCTCTTCTGACTTAAGAAGCGGGAAGTCAAACTGAGAGACAAGGTCCTCATACATCCACAGCGAACCCTTCCTGTAATCATAATTGAATTTCGGACTTCTTGGCATCACGAAGACAAGAAGTGCAAATAGGAGGACAAGAGGAAAATATACTTTATAACCTCGTGGGAATCTGCTTTTTTCCATATAGATAGAAATTTATCTGCTTATAAACTTTTGCCGACCATTGGCCTGAACGAGTAGCTGTCTGCGATATAGGCGTCGATATCATTGCCTTGGAGCAATTCGACAAGCCTTTCCGCGACATGCCATGTATTCTTTCGTCCGCTGACGGTTATAGCCAGGCTGTTCCTGAACAACTCTGTTGTAACTGAAAAAGTCTTGCCTGATGACGGGATGACCGGATAAAGTTCTGTCACAAGCCTCTGCATGCTCTCAGGGAGAATCACATGGCCTAGTCCAGCTATATCATATGTAGACTTCGCCTTGATTCCTGACTGCAGCTCGCTGAAACGCTCCTGAATCTTCTCAACTGAGCCCTCATATGCCCTGTCAAGATCTGCTATCTTCCTTTGAGCACTATACGCAAGGGTATCAGGCTTGAGCTGAGCCTCAAGAAGCTTCTTCTGAGACATCAAGACTGTAGAAAACGGATAATCCGAAAGGTTTCTGTTGTAAGCCAGGTAGACAGGAGTATTATACGGACGCATGGTTGCGGACGGATAATATGGCCTCAGATTGACCTGAACTGATGCAACGACATACTCACCTGCTTCCATTTCAGTGCCATACATCTCATGAACGGCATGCGAAAACAGAGGTGCAACATAGGTCACAGGAATATTGACGATATCTGAGTAATCCTTACGCAGTTTTGATACGGGAACCCTTATGTGTACGACTTCCTCGACATCTCCATCTGAATCAGCAGGTACAACAGCCTTGGCATCCATATACCACACCGGGCGCGAGGACTGGGCATCATCCAGACGAACCATAGGATCCTCACCCTCAGCTATGAAGTAATCACTTGAAAGCAGCTTGACGGCTCCGCCTGTCGTTACCGGATAGTTCGCTCTCTCAAGGTAATTGAACAGTACCGACTTGACGAAAGTCATCATGCCCACCTCATCGGCCATAGCCCTATGAAAGTCAAAGTTGACAGTCTTGTGGGCGTAAGAAACCTTGAAGAGATAACCATTCAACGCAGGGTTATCAAAAGCAAAAGGCTGACCCGCATCATCCTTGAACACAGGGACTTGTGCATCGAGTTCCCTGAAGAAAACCCCACCCTCGTATGTCTTAAGTCCTACACGGAAGTGAGGGAAACGTGCTACAGCCTCCTGAAGCGACTCCCCCAGAACAGCTGGGTCTATCTGCATAGTCAGTGCCGCCACGATACGTGACGACACTGATGCATCGGCATGACTGCCGTAAAGATATGTTCTTCCGCAGACGGAAGGAACAAGATATTCTTTCAGATTATTCATTACGTTACCTTCGACCTGAAGGTCTCAAAACAAAGTGACTATGCGTCAATGTTTGCATAGTGGGCGTTCTGCTCGATGAACTCACGGCGTGGCGGTACATCATCACCCATAAGCATTGAGAAAGTACGCTCTGCCTCAGCAGCATTCTCGATAGTGATCTGACGGAGAAGACGCTTCTCAGGATCCATTGTTGTAGACTGGAGCTGCTCTGCGCTCATCTCTCCAAGACCTTTGTAACGCTGTACAAACACACCCTTCTCAGATCCCTTTCCTAGCTGGAGGGTAGCCTCCTTACGCTGAGCCTCTGTCCAGCAGTAGATCTCCTCCTTACCCTTCTTCACAAGGTAGAGCGGTGGAGTTGCAAGGTACACGTATCCGTTCTTGATAAGATCCTGCATGTAGCGGAAGAAGAATGTCAGGATAAGTGTTGCAATGTGGCTACCGTCCACGTCGGCATCGGTCATGATGATAACCTTGTGGTAACGGAGCTTGCTGAGATTCAGAGCCTTGCTATCCTCTTCTGTTCCAACTGTAACTCCAAGAGCTGTATAGATGTTTCTGATTTCCTCACTTTCGAACACCCTGTGCTCCATAGCTTTCTCCACATTGAGAATCTTACCTCTGAGAGGAAGGATTGCCTGAGTGATACGGTCACGGCCCTGCTTTGCAGTACCGCCCGCAGAGTCTCCCTCGACGAGGAAGAGCTCACAGATCTCAGGATTTCTTGAAGAGCAGTCAGCAAGCTTACCAGGAAGACCTGCACCTGACATGACTGTCTTGCGCTGCACCATCTCACGAGCCTTACGCGCAGCGTGACGTGCTGTTGCAGCAAGGATAACCTTCTCTACAATCATCTTTGCCTCCCTTGGGTTCTCCTCAAGGTAAGCCTCAAGAGCAGCGGCTGTTGCCTGCGATACCGCAGAAACAACCTCACCGTTTCCGAGCTTAGTCTTTGTCTGGCCCTCGAACTGTGGCTCTGCAACCTTTACAGAGACAACCGCTGTAAGACCTTCACGGAAGTCATCTGCCGCGAGATCAAACTTGAGCTTTGCAAGAAGACCAGCCTTGTCGGCATAGTTCTTAAGGGTTCTTGTAAGACCCATCTTGAAGCCCTGAAGGTGTGTTCCTCCCTCTATTGTGTTGATGTTATTTACGTATGAGTAGATCTTCTCAGTGTAGCTTGTGTTGTACTGGAGAGCGATCTCGATAGGAATGATCTTATCGGTTTCGAGGTAGATCGGAGACTCGATGAGCTTCTCAGCACCACCATCAAGATACTCGACAAACTCCCTGAGTCCTTCCTTAGAATAGAATACGTCGCTTCTATAATGACTTGTCTCAAGCTCATTTCCGTTCTCGTCCACGTCAGGAACAAGATATCTCTTGTCTGTAAGTGAAAGATGAATACCCTTGTTAAGGTATGCAAGCTCGCGAAGACGTGCTGCAAGGGTATCATACTTATAGACCTGAGTTACCTGGAAGATCTCTGCATCCGGATGGAAAGTCACGATTGTACCTGTATCCTCAGTCTCACCGACAACCTCTACCGGCTTGTATGGCTTACCCTGCGAATACTCCTGTACGAAGATCTTGCCTTCGCGGTGGATCTCAGCCTTCAGATAATCCGACAGTGCGTTCACACAGGATACACCCACTCCGTGGAGACCTCCGGAAACCTTATAGCTGTCCTTGCTGAACTTACCTCCGGCATGGAGCACGGTAAGAACGACCTCAAGAGCTGAACGGTTCTCCTTCTCGTGCATACCCGTAGGGATACCACGACCGTTGTCCTTTACAGTGATGGAGTTATCCTCGTTGATTGATACCTCGATGTGGGTACAGTATCCGGCAAGAGCCTCATCGATACTGTTGTCAACGACCTCATAAACAAGATGATGGAGACCTCTTTCACCTACATCACCGATGTACATCGAAGGTCTCTTTCTTACGGCCTCAAGGCCCTCAAGCACCTGAATGCTATTCGCGGAGTACTGCTCCGCAGATGTGCTGTTAATTACTTCTTCGCTCATTATATTATGTTCTATTTTTTATCTTAAATCGCCCGCTCCGGACAAGGCCGGAACAAACATACAAATATAGCAATTTTACTATAAATTCAAGCAAAGACCGACTGTAAAATTAATACCTCTTTCAGCATATATCGGATTGCGTTGAATAGTCATGTTCAGAAGGTTTCCTCCCCTCACCCAAAACGAAAGCGAATTGGTTGGTGCATACTCGAAATACAGCCCCAGATCGGCATATCCCGGGATCTTCGCATCGTGCACAGAATCGCCCTCAAGCAGATTGACGATGCTGCCATTTCTGGAAGTAGAGAAGGCACAGTCAACCCCGGCATAAATACGTCTGCTCCAGTTATACTCAAAGGCCACCTCACCTGTAAGGGCGGCAGGAGCAAACAGCCCGTCCGAATTCTTGAACCCAAAGACATGAGAATACTCAAGATTTCCATCGAAATGCAGACTCTCTGTCTTCCAATCCCAATCAAAGGCAGCAAATGCCTTCTGATATGGAGCATACCCCATTCCTGCCAGATAGCGCTCTGGCTCATGGTCAAACGGCTGTCCGATAACTACTGCATCCAAAAGCGCATCAGCATAGTTTACATAGCCTCCGTAAAGGTCGTATGTAAATTTTACCACTCGTCCCTTCAGACCCAGAACGGCAGAAACGCGCTCAACGGTGAAATCCATAAGAGGCCATAGCCCACGACCGAACTCAAGGTCAAAATGGTGATTCCTCTCCAGGATTGAGGAATAAGTGTTCATCTTGTTACCACCACCGATATTGGTATAGATTCTAAGGTATTGCGGGACAGCATCAAATTCAACCCTCACATCGGGATAGACTATCTGCTCCTTTGCATTGAATATACCTTCTGGCGAGTCTGAACGCATGACCTTGGCAAACCTCACTCCCACATCAGCAAGGAGTCTCTCATTGTAACGAAGCACGTAATGAGGAACAGCATGGAACTCGCCGGCTATAGTGGAATACACCGGATGACCATATGCGGCAAGGTCCATTCCAACATCAAAAAGCATCTTATGTGTTCCTTCTGGCTTTTGCATTACCTGACCCAACACCGCCTCAACTCCAAAGACATGCTCATCAAGACGCATATCAGAACCTGCATAGTCCATGAGATCCGCACCATATCTGTAGCGAACATCAACATCATACCCAAAGTAAGAGTCCTCAAGCGATTTGGATGCAGCTCCGACCTTCACATCAAGGGCATCATAATGTCTGGACCTGACATAGTCCTTTGTAGCAATTCCGTAATATGCGGCATCAAAATCCAGCACCCCTGACTTCCAGTCGTACGAACCATCTACACCGGCTCTTGTCTCAAGGTCATATCCTTTAGTGTAACCATGATTACCACCGGACTGCAGCCATCTGTCTATAACAACCGGTCCTTCTGCAGGAATCTCCGGTTTAAAGACCCTGTAACTTCCGACATACGAACGATGTGTTCCGTAAACGTTCATCCTGAACGCATTTCTGAACGGAGTAGCCCATACAATCTGAAATTCAGGATGGAGAGTATATCCCGCACCTGCTCTCATATACAGCTGCTTTGGATTCTGCACCGCTGATGCAGGCTGCATTGTAAGCAGATACGGATTGAACTCATACGCACCCTTATACGGCTTATCAAAGACCGAATAGTCAAAGTCAAGATCAAACCTCGTCACCGAATCCGGCACCTGCATATCAAGCTGAGGCTTATTCACCTCGATAAGCTTTCCTTCGTATGCCCTTCTGACCACTACGGTCGGATCAAGATCCTGAGCGCCAAGCGAATATGAAGCCGCTGAAGCGGCAATTGCCAATAGTATATATCTTTTCATCATAATAGTCTGTTATTCAGCACTTGCCATCATTTCCTGAAGCCTGTCCAGGCGCATCTTTACATTATCCATGACATCATCATTTCCAGAAGGAACATATCCGTCACGAACACTCTCGAACGTAGCCTTTGCCTGCGCAAGCTCTTCTCTGTCCACAAACGAGTCTCCCAAGGTTATAAAGCTCTTTGCCAGCCAGTAGGTCTGAGGCGAACCCGCATCTGCGAATGCGTAAACCTTATTCTCCACCTCGGCAAAGTCTGCCTTATCGTAACTATCCATAATAAGCATATATGTAGCCTCGGCTCCGAACTCGTCCATACAGTTTTCCGCAAGTTTCTTCATAGCAGCCAAAGCTTCAGTTCTACGGCTTGTAGCCATGAACGCCTTCGCCTTCACATATTCCGCCTCACGCTTCACAGCGTCAGACATCCTGCTCTCGAAAAGCACCTTATCGGCATTCTTTATCGCTTCACCCCACTTATGACCGCGATAAGCCGAACGCATCATACCCTCAAGTGCAGCAAGCTTGTTGTTATCGAATCTTGCAGACACATAGAGCGAAGAATATCCTCCGAAAGCATCATCCCATCTCTCCAGTCTGTAAGACAAGTCAGAGAACCCAAGCATCGCAAGCTCGATATATGAGCCGGAACCGCCTTCGATCACCTTCTCATAACTATCACATGCCTGTTCATACTTGCCGAGATGCCTATATGAATCAGCTATATAGAACTCCGCGTTAAAGGCGTATTTTCCCGCAGGATACTGCTCCAGATACTCCTGCAGAGATGCGAGCGCACGCTGGTAGTTTCCAGAGAGATAATTCTGCTCCGCAGCGTTAAAGATCATCTTCTCCTTCTCGTCAGCCGACTTAGTGGCCCCCTTGCCTATACTCTCAATATATGCCAGATATTCCTGAGGTTCGTTCTTTGTCTGATAGATAGACTCAATCGCAGCAAGCGCATCCTCAGCATAGCCGGAAAGCGGCATCTCCTCGACTACGGTCTTATAATACCCCAAAGCCTCATTGAACTGGGACTGGTTTCGCGAGATAGAACCAAGCTCAATGTATGCCTTAGCGACATAAGTGGTATCTTTCGAAGTTGACGCGAGTTTATGGAATACATCCTCAGCATTGGTATCATCCTCTCTAAGCACATATGCACGTCCTAACTCGTAGAGAGCCTCTGGATAGAAACGCACAGAAGGATCAGCAGAAAGCGCATTTGAAAGGAGCTTTATCTTTCTTTCGCTGTTATTTGTCAGACCATACGAAAGAGCCGCCTGATAATATGGATAAATGTCATCCACATCATAGAAATCACGGACTACGACATCATAAATCTCCGCAGCTCCCTTGTAGTCCTTCTGTACAAAACGACAATCTCCGACACGTTCCAAGGCATCTTTGCGAAAATCTGTCACAGAGCCTTTGAGATATGATCCAAACCATTTCGCCGCAGAATCATAATCACCCTCCTTATAGAAGCAATAAGCTATGTTGTATGGTATCAGATATGACTCAGGCTGACGATAAAGCGCCGACTGATTATACAGCTCTACATACAGCTCCCTGGCCTGACGATACTGATCGTTGCGATAATACGACTCAGCAATCCAGAAACGCGACAACTGATTGAAGCGGCTACCCTTTTCAGAATAATAAGCAGCAACCTTAAGACACTGGGCAGCAAGACGATATGAGCCATTAGAGATCAACTGATGTGCTCTCAGGTAATTAGCCTTCATATAGTTGTTGCGCATATCATCATCCAGTTCGTCAATCATTCCGTATGCATCTACAGCACCGGCATAATCATGATTATGAAGAGCTGCCACAGCCATATAGCCATAGATCTTATCATCCTTTTCCCTATCAGAATACCTCTTGATATAGCTTTGGAACACTGAAGGATCGTTGTTGATATCAAAGGCAAGCTTTGCCCAGTTGAAATAAGCATCCTCGGAAATCACAGGATCAAATACAGATGCAGAAGCATCCTTGAAAGCCTGGATCGCAGCCACCTTGTTCTTTGTCTGGACATAACTGTATCCCAGCTGATAATCAGCGACCTGACCGATCGAGTCAGTCCTGAACTGCATGTTATTGAAGCTCTCTATTGCTCCCTTGTAATCCCCCACAGCATAAAGGACAGATCCGCTATAGAACCAGTCAGTCCTGTTCTTTGGCTCTCCCGATGCATTGGCGGTAAGTTCATAATATCTGCGAGCCTCTGACGCATTGCCCAGCACGAGCCACGACTCCGAAATGATTCTTGCCAGATGCTGCCTGCGGTCTTCCGGAACCGCACTATACATCTTCTCACCGTGGCGTGTCACATATTGATAGTCCTTGAGCATGAAGCGGCACTCCATGATGAAATAGTTCGCATTTTCCTCAAATCTCTTATCCAGAGCAGCCTTTTCAAACCAACCCAACGCCTCAAAGAACGCTTTCTTCTCGTAATAGATATATGCGATAGAGTATTTTGCAGGTGCGGTATAATCCGACACCGGACGCTCCTCCAGTTCCATGAACCTGAGAAGAGAACGATCTATATCACCATTCTCAAGCTCACAATAAGCCTTCTTGAAAAGATATTCATCAACCTGACTTCTCTCTATTGCAGTCGGAGACACCTTATCCAGCAAATCACCCGCAGCCTTGTAGTCCTGTTTGTCAAAGAGATTAAGCGCATGGCGGTAGATGATGTGAGGCACGAGAACAGAATACTGATTCTCTGCGACGAACTCCTTCACCCTGGCCTCATAACCTGGGACATTCATTATAACCTCACTCAAGACTGCACGTCCCTCATTATCTCCACCTGCAATCTTTCCTGCCCTCTGATTGAAAAGATGACGTGAACGTCCATGCATTCCACCCTCCTGCAGTCGAAGTATCTCACGATACTCTCTCACAGGCGCGTCAGCGTAAAGAGCCGAAACCGAAAGCAGTGCGGCAGCAAATCCTGCCATTATATTTTTCATATTCATCATCAAACAAAAATTTTACAAATTTAATAATTTTATTATTAAAATCCTCGGCTAAATTTTCTTAAATCGTACTGGAAAATTACTATATTTGTGACCCGTCTACGGACGGAATGTAATTAAAATCCAATTTTTGACATGGCAGAGAAAACTCCTATAATTTCATTCAGAGATGCTGACATCCTGAACGGCGAAGCTACTGTGATATACGGGCTGAACATGGACGTATATCCGGGCGACTTCGTCTACATTGTGGGCAAAGTCGGTACAGGAAAAACCTCGATCATCCGTACGATCATAGCTGAAAACGACCTTGAAAAAGGTTTCGGATCAGCATGCGGCTACGAACTGAACGGGATTTCAGAAAAGCAGATTCCATATCTCAGAAGACAGATGGGAGTGGTTTTCCAGAATTTCGAGCTCCTGATGGACAGAAGCGTCGAGGACAACCTCCGCTTTGTACTTGAAGCTACAGGATGGAAAGATAAAGAGAAGATATCTGCAAAGATCACAGAAGTTCTTGACGCGGTAGGCATGGGCAGAAAGGCACATAAGATGCCG
This sequence comes from Bacteroidales bacterium, assembly GCA_017559545.1. Taxonomy (GTDB): domain Bacteria; phylum Bacteroidota; class Bacteroidia; order Bacteroidales; family UBA932; genus Cryptobacteroides. The sequence continues at coordinate 2,750 of JAFYRK010000116.1, read as the reverse complement.
TTCCAGCTCTCGGGTGGCGAGCAGCAGCGCATCGCTATCGCAAGGTCACTGCTTAACGACCCGCAGGTGATCATCGCAGACGAGCCTACCGGCAATCTGGACAACGAGACAGCTGACGGAATCATGCAGCTTCTTACCAGAATCAACAGAGAAAAAGGTACAGCCATTGTCATGGTGACCCATAACAGACAGATATTCGAGAAGTACCCGGGCAGAGTCATGATCTGCAAGGACGAAACATGCATAGAGCAGATGCCTGACGAGCCGATAGACCTTGACCTTACTATCTGAGGCCATGAACACCAGGGACAGATTCTTTCACGTGACCGCATGGTTCTCTGCAAATATGGAAATTGCAGAGACCGAGCTCCATTATGACACCCCTTTCCATCTGCTTATTGCAGTTATCTTGTCCGCACAGTGCACAGACAAGCGCGTCAACATGCACACCCCTGAGATCTTCGCCCGTTTTCCGGAACCATCAGATCTCGCCTCAGCTTCATTCGACGAAGTATACTCATTAATAAAGTCTATCTCATTCCCAAACAACAAGGCAAAGCATCTTATCGGCATGGCCCAGAAACTTCTCTCTGATTTCGGAGGCGAGGTTCCGTCAGAGCCGGAACAGCTTGAGACCCTTCCGGGAGTAGGAAGAAAAACCGCAAATGTAATCGCCTCAGTCATATACGACAAGCCGGTAATCGCAGTTGACACACATGTGTTCAGGGTATCTCGCAGGATCGGGCTTTCAACCGGCACCACAGTCGAGGCTGTAGAGAAAGACCTCACTGATGGATTTGCTCCGGAACTTCGCCCCAAAGCACATCACTGGCTGATACTGCATGGCAGATACACATGCACTGCAAGAAAACCCAAATGCGAGACCTGCGGTCTGCAGGACATATGTCAGGAATATATATCCTCACACCTGAAGGTATGATACACCCATATCCAGAAGGATTTTCCTATCCGCTTCCAGATTCATTCACTGACCCGTTCAGATACTCACCTCACCCACTGGTAACCCAGGCGGGCGCACTGTTGATGGAGAAAATCCGAAACTCCACAGCACTTTCGGCTATCTTTAAAGAAGGCAAGATGCTTGGAGTTCTGGCAGTCGCACACGGAGAGGACTTTAAGGACATCGGATACCTTATCGCATTTTCCGGAAATGCAGGCAACATGAGCATGATTGACGGCTTTGTCCCTCCCATCTATGACCTGCTTACACCCGACGGATACTTCAAGACAAAGGAGGCAGAGATTTCAGCTCTTAATGAAGACATCGCTGCAGCCGAATCCAGCTCCGACCTTGCCTTGATCCGCAAGAAACTGGCAGACGCTGAGGCCGGCATGATATCGGAGGTTACCCAACAGAAAGCACGTATGGCCATCCTGAAGGCAGAACGTGACCAGATAAGGTCAAAAGCTACAGAAGAGTCACGAAACAGCGAACTAATCAGGCAGAGTCAGCACGAGAAGGCCGAACTAAGGCGCATCAAAGCATATTGGGAAGGAACAATCTCTGGTCTGAAAGACAGACTTGGACAGCACTTGGAAATGATCAGCGACATGAAACGCCGTCGCAAGGAGATGTCAGATGCCCTGCAGGAATGGATATTCCGTCAATATATAGTTCATAACAGTCTGGGGGAATCACGTTCAGTCTTTGATATATTTGGAGATTCAGGACTTACACCTCCGGGAGGAACCGGTGAATGTGCCGCTCCAAAGCTGCTCAATTACGCTTTCCGCAATGGCCTGAAGCCGCTGGCCATGGGAGAATTCTGGTACGGTGAGTCGCCTTGCACAGCTGTGCGCACAGAAGGGCACTTCTACCCGTCATGCACCAGCAAATGCGGCCCGCTGCTGACTTACATGCTACAGGGAGTACACCTTATGAAAGTGGAGAACATTCATGGAAATCCCGACATCCTGCATGAAGACGACGACATCATTGCCGCATACAAACCTTCCGGAATGCCATCCGTACCTGGACTCAACTGCAGTCAATCGTTACTGGAATGGCTGGTTGCAGAAACTGGATGCAACACTGTAGAATCCGTGCACAGGCTAGACATGGACACATCTGGCATAATGATATTCGCAAAGAGTCCTGCTGCCGGAAGGCACATCAGGAAACAGTTTGAAGATCACACTGTCAGGAAAGCATACAGAGCCCTACTGTCAGCATCAGGAACAAAGTCCATGAACATTGGAGAAAACGGAACCATCTCAATACCGCTCAGTCCCGACTACGACGAAAGACCGCGACAGAAAGTCGACTTCAAGCAAGGAAAAGAAGCTGTTACCGGATACCGCGTGGACGAGATAAAAGAAGACGGTATTCTTGTTACGTTCTGGCCACACACAGGTCGCACACACCAGCTTCGTGTCCACGCAGCCCACCACCTAGGCTTGGGCCACCCTATCGTGGGTGACCTGCTATATGGCGGCAATTCCGCCTCCAGGCTATGCCTGCACGCATACGAAATCACGTTCATTCACCCCTCAGGCGAGCAAGAAGTCACCCTCCGTCATCACCCGACATTCTAACTTTAACAGATAGATAAAAGAAAAAAGGAAAGCCACACGGACTTTCCTTTACTTACTATGTCTTGTATAGAAGAATTACTTCTTCTTAGCGTATCTCTGATAGAACTTGTCAACACGACCAGCTGTATCAACGAGCTTCATCTTACCAGTGTAGAATGGGTGAGATGTGTTAGAGATCTCAAGCTTAACTACTG
>JAFYRK010000115.1 GCA_017559545.1 Bacteroidales bacterium | reverse complement strand
TGTATGTGAAGAGCAGTTACAGTCGTGAAAATTCCGACAGTCCTCTCACGAAATGGAAGTATAACATAGGAATGACCGTCATAGGAAAGATTCTAGACTGAACGATAGTACATTTGTAGCATTCCCACGTCTTATAATTGTAAACTTTGTTATGAATTAAAAGCATCGTACCAAAAACAGGACTTAATGAAACGTTTATCCCTATTACTCCTCACTATCCTATTCGTACATTCAATTTCCGCGCAGGTGGTCGATTACAGTATGATCGAGCGCAACGCTAACACGGATGTAAAACTTACTCTTAAAGACTCCAAATCATCAAAGCCCGTATCCTGGGCATCTGTGTACCTCATCCCCGCAGGTGACACAACAATCACTCATTTCGCATTATCCGACGACAGAGGAGACGTCCTGCTGGAGGATGTTCCTGTAGGCAAATATGAGCTTAATGCGGAAATCATCGGATATAATCCTCATAGGAAGACATATGCAATCAAGTCCCATTGGGATGCATACGACCTCGGCGTTATCAGAATGGAAGAGAACGCCGAGTTCCTCGATGCCGCGTCAGTATCTGCCATCGGCAATCCTGTCACCGTCAAAAAGGATACGATCGAGTTCAATGCATCTTCGTTCCGAGTAGGAGAAAATGCGATGCTTGAAGATCTTATCAAGAAGATGCCTGGTATGAAAGTCGAGGAAGATGGATCCGTAACTTTGAATGGCGAAAAGATCGATAAGATAACTGTCGGAGGCAAGACCTTCTTCTTCAACGATCCTACTGCAGCTTTAAAGAACCTTCCTGCCAAGCTTGTAGACAAGATCAAGGTCATCGATAAGACAAAGGATGAAGCTGCAGGATCAGGCATTGTCACAAAGGACGACAAGGAGAAGGTTATGGATGTGGAGCTGAAGGAGGAATACACAGAAGGATGGTATGGAAACGCTAAGTTGGGAGGCGGTTCGACACTTAATCCTGATAATGGGAACGTCCTTATTGACGACCGTGGATTGCTGTATAATGGCAATGCAATGGTCACCGGATATACCGAAAAGGATCAGGTCATCTTTTTAGGAAATGCATTCAACGCCATTGAGCCGGGAGCAGACGTAGGATATTACGGCAGCAGCGGCACAAGCGGTGATTTCAGCAGTCTTGGCGGCCTCAATTCGACGGCACAGGCGGGTATGAATTACAACACCTCCCGTATCAAAGGAATGGAAAGCACGCTAAGCGTGAACTTTAAGAACAACGGCAAAGTAGATAAGAAAATCTCATCCAGAACATCTTTTCAGCCAGAAGGTCCCGATGTTCTGACTGACGGAACGTATGATGCAACAGGAAGCCAGAATCTAGTCAGCGCTTCAATGGAGATCAAGTCGAAGGAGAACGACAAATATTATCTGTATATCATGCCAAGCGCCAGCTACTCTACCGAAGCGGTCAACTCCTCGAATATCTCGACTACAAGTTCAGATGGGTCTCTGATGAATTCATCTGAAGCATCAACAGTTTCTTCCGGCAACAATTTATATACAAATGGAGCAGTGTAT
>JAFYRK010000114.1 GCA_017559545.1 Bacteroidales bacterium | reverse complement strand
CTGTGCGAATGTGTGGTGCATAAGGCCGCTTTTCCCCAATCTGCGAGGGGAAATCAACGCGACATTCCTGCCGTTTTCTATATGTTTGATCAGGATTTCAGTATCCTTCTCCCTATCGCAGAAATATCGCTCGCCTGCATATCTGCCGATGAAGAATGGATTGATGATGTTCTCCTTGTTCATATCAGATTCATTTTATTGCAAATATAATTATTATATTCATAATAAAATGAATTTTGAGGAGTTTTAAGGAATTACTCGTACCAGGTCTTGTAGAGGAGGTAGTTCTGTGCGTTCGCATGTGCCTTTGCCAGGATGGCTTCCGAACCGTCCTTGATCTTGCGGGCAGGGATGCCGGCGTAGATGCCCGGCTCGAGCACCTGGTTGGCAGGGACGACTGCTCCTGCCGCTATGATTGTGCCGTCTGGAACGACTGTGTGGTCCATCACGATGGCTCCCATGCCGATGATAACGTCATTGCCGATCACGGCTCCATGCACGTTTGCGCAGTGTCCGATCGATACGTCGTTTCCGATGACGCACTCAGACTGCTTGAAGGTCGCATGCAGCACAGCGTTGTCCTGTATGTTCACGCGGTCACCGATGCGTATCGCTCCCACATCACCGCGCAGCACAGCGCCATACCAGACGCTGCAGTCATCTCCCATAGTAACTGTTCCAATGATTGTCGCCGTCTCCGCCAGAAACGCGCGCGCTCCGATAACGGGCATGTCGCCGTTGAGTTCCTTGATTATTGCCATGGTGCAAATATATGCATATTCTGCGATTTTAGTTATTTTTGCGAATGTCTTGACACATCATGACCGCGAAACATGTCATATATATAATGGTAGTTCTGCTGCTTTGGACCTCATGCCTTCGTCCGGAAATCTATGAGAACATTCCGGTGATTAAGGAGGCTTCTGAAGCGGTAGAAGGCAACTCCGTGACACTTAACTCATCTGTCATAGGACAGACGGGCGGTATAGTGGAGTGCGGTTTCATGTACGGCCAGTCTGAGGTAGACATGCGTAATGTCAAGACATATATGATCGGCAGGAATTTCAGTACAACCATATACGATCTTGACTGGGATAAGGAATATGTATATTATGCATATATAAGTAACGGCCGCAATGTCGTCAAATCCTCTGTACACCGCTTCAGAACTCCTATCGAGCCGGTTTCTCCTCCAGACCAGCCGGAAGATCCGGATGATCCTGAGGTTCCGGTGGATCCGGAACCTGAACCAGGGCCTGATCCCGTACCCGGCCCCGATCCGGAAATTCCTGTGGTTCCAGAAGAACTTTACTTTGAGCTCTCTATGACCGAGCTGGACTTTTCAGGCACCTGTGCAAGCCGCTTCATATCAGTGAAATCCAATGTTGAATATGAGGTCATCATACCTGAAAACGCTCCATGGCTGACCTGTGCGGAATCGACATCCACAAGATGTTGTCTGATTGTCGACTATAACTATTGCGAGCAGGACCGTTCATGTGAAGTTCTGTTCAGAAGTCTTGAACATGATTGTAGTCACACTGTTCTTGTGCGTCAGAAGCGGATCCCTATGTATGAACTGCACGTGCCCCATGTTGAGACCCGCAGTTATGCTTACCCTCTTCCGGAATCAGTAAAGAGACCTTTGTCTGTCATGCAGATTGACGATCAAGGTAATGAGTCTCTGGGGACATGGATGGCTGCAATAAAATTCGGTGATGACCTTCAGATGACTTTCAGAAAAAACCGTACTGATGAGATACGTACGGAGAAGGTCCGTGTACAGAAACTGTATGTAGAAGAAGGTTTGACGGAGACGATTATTGTAAAGGTCATTCAGCATACTGCCTCCGACATCATGGAATTTGAATGTCCGGCAGTGGAGAGGAAGTGCGTGACGCTCTGGGATTTGAATGGTGACGGTTACCTGTCGTATGGGGAAGCGGCAGATGCAACAACGGCCCCGGAATATGCATTCTCTGGAGCCGAATATACTTCCTTCGATAATTTTCAGTGGTTCGTCGGCCTTAAGAACATATCACCTTACATGTTCTCTTCATCAGGGTTGACTTCCATTGCTCTCCCCGCTACAATCACATCCATCTCCGAAGGTGCCTTCCAGGATTGTGCGGATCTGCGTTCCGTCAGGCTTCATGGCAGCGGCCCTGTGCTTGCAAGTGCGGCAGAGTCTGCCTTCCAGGGGACTCATGAAGATTTTGTCATAATATGTCCATGGCAATACGTCGACTGGTATCTCGACCACATCCCTCACTGGGAAGGCCTCATGGAGGGGTATGGGAGTTAAGGGTACATGTCTAAGAACACTATGAGGGATAGGGCGCTTTTCACAATCAATTATTTTGCTGCGGATTCTAAATACATTGACCAAGAACTATAACGTCCTCCCGACTCAGGTTTTACCTTTATAACCATGGAGCTTTGTACCAAGGTAAAGTGGCCATATCCACTAATAGTAGCTTTGACAGTTGGTCCTGATACCAAGTATTTTGTCCTTTCTGTCTTTCCTCCCTTCACTGTATAGATAAATTCATCTTCAGTAATTACAGCCCTGTTTCCTTCTGTATCACTCCATTGTCCTATATACCATTGAGATACATTCCTTTTCCAAGGATTGGCTTTATACATTTCTTCTGTGTATGTGTATTTGTTTAGATACTTGTTTTTCGGAGATCCCTTGTAATCTTCTATCTTGGTAAGATGATGCTTTCCCATCGTCATAGAAGTAGGTGAAATAACTTCGCAAAATTCAGAACCATCTTCCAGTCTAAGGGTAACGGAATTACTATTTGCAGTGAATGTACCATAACCGCCTCCATATGAATAAGAAGAATATGGAGCATAAAAAGAGAGGGCAACATTACCACCTGGAGTAAATCTGATCTTTGAATATCCTAGTGCATCCATAGTGGACACCCATGTACCTAATAGCCATCTTTCATTTTCGTCAATCACAACATTACCCTGAAGGTCTAGATCATATTCATCATGAGGCCAGCCGACTCTTGCTTTACCGTTTTTAAAAGGAGTGGCTTTCTTGAAGGATGTATTGAATAGTTCATTTCCATCAGTCATGGAAAAGTATTTATAGTATCGATCTGAGACTGAAGAGTTTTGAACGGCCATTATCACAACACCTTCGGAAGGTGCTTTGTACTCGGTAAAACAGCACGGGAGCAGCCATTTGCCCTCTTTGGTCATTACGCCGTATAATTTTCTGTCAGACTTATGCCCATATTTATCCTCATACTCATCTATGTATGGAAATACTGCATCCTCAGTGATTTCAAACCCCGCAAATATAGCCGGACAAAGCTGCTCACCCTTACTGTTTATTATGGTCATATACTCACCGGACTTAACCTGCGCAAGTTCATGCGTGAAAGGTTCAACATGCTTGTAAGCAGGCTTGATAATCTCTCGTCCTTCAGTGGTTGCATAACCATATAATCCATCATAATTCTGTACGATTATCACGTCATCATGAACATCCTGATCCACGTCTATATACTGCCCCTGAGGAAGAACAAGTCGGCAGCCTGTATCTATAAGATTAGCACTGCCATCATCAGTCTTGACCCAAGCATATCCATTTTTGAACGGCTTTACTTCATTAAAATTACAATTACCAACACAATTGCCTTTAGTGTCTATCATTGTCCACGTGTCTGCTTCCCCCATCTTGACAAATGTATATCCTTCGCAGAATGGCATAGCGTCAGAATATTTATACATATATGTAATTCTCGAACCATACTCATTTACGAAATTATACATATTATCTCTATTCATGACCATGGTCAACCCATTACTGCTAGTGCTATCGACCCAAATAGGGGTTGTCTTTCTTTTAAGAACAACAAAGCCTGCGATAAGCGCTATTGCCAAGATTATAATCAAAGTGGTATATGTTCGGCGCATATTCTTAGTATTATAATGGTTAAATAAATCAGAATTTATCTGAGGGTTAATGTTTCGGGAAAGGTAACCGCGAATACAGCCCTAGTCAAATTCTTATTTTATAATGATATCTTGAATTATAACAGATACTTCATGTCCGTTACAACTCAATGTAATCCTCTCTGCTTTACCTGGAGATAAATGATTAAATGTCGCAGTGCTAACACCAGGAGAGATGGGATTTTCTGGAACACATCTATATTTTATTTTTACGCTATTGATCATGTGGTCACAGACATTTTTAACATAGACATCTTTGTAGGAGTAACCATCGTCGCAATATATGCTAACACAATTAGTGGTATGTTGATGAACCTCGTACACTGGCTCATTCACTTCATTGTTGTAATCGTTAGTAGTCGTTGAATTGGATGATTCGCCACCTTGACGGTAATTTCCATAACAAGATGTTAAAAATAAAACTCCTAGAATGAAACATAGTTTTTTCATAAGACAATAATGTGAGGTTCTTTAAGTGCAACATCCATTATCAAGTAGCTAGCACCTCATTAACTCTACTGATAACATATAATTCGTTAAAAATACAATTCTATCTACTAGTGTTCATGCAAATTATTTATGCTTCAACAATGTCGTTCGGATTGTTAAGTTAATGCGCATGTTTGCGGGATCAGTGTACAGAAGGTAGTTTATGGTATTGGCGTTATGATGGCTTGAAGGCATCAAGTTCTTTTGTTGAGTCGAAGTTTATATTGCCTGATTTTAATATTTCTTTGACAAAATTAAGTTGATAATGACCGCCGGTCAAGTTCACAACGGTTCAAATGAGTCAAGTGATATATACTTGGCCCTAAGATAGAGGTTGAACTCGTTGCAAAGTTGGTAGAAGTCCTTTCCTCATCGAGTCATCCACAAAGCGAATGGAATTTCTAGACCTCTTTCTATAATTGTTCAAGTCGTGATCAATATTTTCACTCTTCAAATGAACTAATGTGAACTTGATTGATGGATAACCGTGTGGTAATTTTGTTTGGTTTTGAAATCAATGAAATTACTATACAACCATGAAACGTTCACTAATTGCTGCCCTGATGGGGCTTTGTCTTGTTTCTGTCTCGTGTTACAATGATGAGATAGATGACCTTAACAATCGTGTAGACAAGATTGAAAATGAAAAGATTGCCACTGTGTCTGAACAGGTGGCTTCAATCAGTACGTCCATTCTGGATATGCAAAGAATGGATACACAGTTACAGGGGTATATTACTGCACTTCAGACTCAGGCAACTGAGCTGGAGAAGTCTTTGTCTTCAGTTGAAAAGAAGATAGAGGATGTTGAGAGTGAGTTAAAGGACAACCTGGACGCACAAAAGGTACAGATTCTTGCAACTCTGGATGAGTATAAAACGTTGGTGTCAGAACAACTGAATTCCATCAATACGTCTATCGCAGATCTGCAGGCCCAGAAGGTCGCTCTTGAGAATCAGATCAAGTCGTTGAAGACTTATGTCAACGACGAAATTAAGAATACTAAGGATTGGGCGTCTGCAACCTTTGCTACGCTTGAGAATTACAATGCGTTAGCGGAGATTGTTTCAGGAATACAGGCACAGATAGAGACGCTGAATTCTTCTATAACTAATATTGATGCCACTGTCAAAGCAAAGGTCGCAGAGGAGCTTGCTACAGCGACAGCTGGTCTTCGTGATTCTATGAAGGAAGAGATTGAGGCAGTGGCAAAAGACTGCTCTGCCGCTATCAATTCTGCAAAAGAAGAGATTACCGCAGCTTACGAAGCTGAAATCAAATCTGCAATTGCAACATCTGAGACAAATATGAAGTCTTGGGTAAACACTCAACTTGCCAAGTATTACACTGCGACTCAGGTTGATTCAAAACTTTCTTCTTTAAAGAGCAGTCTGGAGACTCAGCTTGAAAGCCAGAAGACCTATCTTATGGGTCTGATAGAGTCTTTGGAGCAGACATTGACAGCACGTATAGATGATAATGGTGCGGCAATTGATGAACTTAATGGCAGTCTTTCAGCTCTTTCCGGCGAGCTTGCGACAGTTGCCGGAAATGTTGCGGCTAATTCAAGTGCTATTTCCGCAAATGCAGAATCAATCAGGGCTAACGCAAAACTCATAGCTGATAATGCGAAAGATATTGATGCCAATAAGAAGCTCATTGATGATAATAATGCTCTTATCAAGGCAAATCAGGCTGAAATACAGACTCTTAAGAGTCGTGCAACAGCAGCAGAGGCAGCAATAGCAGCCAATGCAGAGGCTATCGCTGAAAATGCAGCAGACATTGCAGCCAATGCATCTTTGATCGCTCAGAATGCTACTGCTATTTACAATAATGGAGCAGCGATTGCAGCCAACGCTCAGGAAATTGAAAATCTTAAGGCTCAGCTCCAGGCAACCAAAGAAGAAATCACAGAGGCATATAAGGCTGCCATCAGCACTGCCATCACAACTCTTGACGGTAAACTTTCAGGACAGATTGCTGCAGAGGTTGAGACATTGAACTCGCGCATTGATACTGAAGTGGCAACAATCAATGCTGCAATCGAGGCTCTCACAGCAAGGGTTGCCGCTTGCGAGAAGGATATCAAGTCTATCAAGACATCTATCTACAATATGCAGATTGAGATATCTGATATCCAAGATCAGATAGAAGCAATCCTTGCCAGAATACAGTCTATTGAGTATATACCTAAGTACTCAGATGGAAAAGCTACTATGTACTATACTAATAATGGAAAGATTACTCCAGGTTCAGCTACATTTGACTTCGAGCTCCAGCCTGCTGCAACTGCTGATGAGCTTGCTGATGTATGGGAAGATGCTCTTTCAATGAAGGCGGTTCACACACAGACACGTGCCGCAGTTGATTTTGTTGATATGGAGATTATCAGCGTAACAGCTGAGGGCGGCGTGCTTACAGTTGTCGCATCCGGTGCAGATCTCAGCGATGATTTCTATCTTGGACGTATCTCTGCGAATGCATGTCTTGTCGTTTCTGACGGTAATAATGAGCTTGCATCTGACTATATCAACATGATTCCATGGACAACAGATATTATCTATGTTCCTGATGCTGCATTCAAGGCATATCTTGTAGAGAACTTTGATGCTGACTCTGACGGAGAAATCTCAGAAGATGAGGCTATGGAAATCGAGTCAATTGACTTGTCTGACGTCACAACTAAGATTGCCACTCTCGCAGGAGTCGAGTATATGAAGAACCTCAAGACACTCAATGCTGCATATCACAGCCTCACAAGTCTTGACCTTTCTCATAACAATGCTTTGACAGAAGTAGTTGTAAATAACAATAAGCTCAAGACCCTTGACCTTTCTGGATGTTCTGCACTTGTGTCTTTGGAGTGCTCTGGAAACAAGCTTACAACATTGGACGTAAGTGAGGCAGTAGGCTTGACTGACCTTGCATGCTCAAACAATGACCTTGGTGCTCTTAATCTTACAAACAACAAGGCTCTCGTAAACCTTCAGTGTAGCGGTAACAATATCGCAACCCTGAACCTTAAGAATCTCCTTGCTCTTGAGACTCTTTATTGTCGCTCAAACAGTCTGACTGTTCTTGATCTTTCAAAGAATACAGCCCTGAAGGAACTTGACTGCTCGTCTAACAAACTCACCACTCTGAACTTGAACAAGAACACAGAGCTGGAGTTGGTTTACTGCCGTTCAAACTCTTTGACAAGCCTATATCTCAACAACTGTGGCAAGATCACAATGCTTGACTGCTCTAAGAACGCTCTGACCACTCTTAACCTCAATGGCTGCAAGTCTATCGAGACATTGAACTGCTCAGATAACTCTATTGTAACTCTTGACCTCACAGCGTTGAAGGCTCTTGAGACATTGAACTGCTCGGGTAATGATTTGGCATCCCTTGATGTAAGTGCAAACTCTGCATTGGCTTCTGTTGATTGCTCTGACAATGCTTCCCTTGCTAAACTTTGGGTGAAGGATGCAGCACATCAGGAGCAGATGACAATCAAGAAAGATAATGCAACAAATGTATTTTTCAACGCTGGCGGTCTCGTGTTCCCAGATAAGGCATTGGAAACCTATATGCTTGCAAACTACGATGACGACTACGACGGAGTCATCAGCATTGCTGAGGCAGACAATGTTACCACAGTCAACTGTGCAAACAAAGGAATCTCAGACCTTACAGGATTGGAGTCATGCACAAACCTTGTGTATCTCAACTGCTCAAACAACAATATTAAGGTGGTAGATTGTCACACCTTGGCTAAGCTTGAATCACTTTCATGCTACGGTAACCCTGTAGAGGTACTTGATCTTACTAACTGCGCAGTGCTACAGTCACTCTTCCTGCAGAACGTTTCAACTAACGCAGTTAGCGGTACAACCATCTCTGTTAATGGTTATGATCAGGCTGCATCACTGAAGTTCTCAGTGGCAAATACTCCCTTCAAGACATTGACTGTAGTTAATAGCTCAGTGCTCACAGATCTCAATGTTCTGTCTAACGACAACATAGATGTGTTCAACGGATATGGCAACACAGCTTTGACCAACCTCTCTTTGAGCCCATATTTCAAAGAGGTTCATGCATACGGTTGCTCAGTTCTTGAGGGAACAGACGTTTCAGATATCTCAGGTCTCACTGTGCTCGACCTTCACGGCGGTAACCTCCAGACCCTGAATGTGGACTCAAATCCAGAACTCATCACCCTCGACTGTTCATCAAACCAGTTGGCTAAGCTCAACGTTGACAATAACACTGGTCTTGTGACTTTGAAGGTAAATGGCAATAATCTCACCCAGTTCAAGGTAGCAAACAATACTGCACTTGAAACCCTTTGGGTCAGCGACAACCAACTCTCAGCAATCAATGTTCGTAGCAATACGTCACTCAAGGATTTACGCATGAGTAACAATGTTGACATTACTGCTCTTAATCTAAAGAGCAACACAGCTCTTGAAACTCTCTATGCAGATGGACTTTCTATCTCGGAGATTAATTTGGTGGAGAATACTGGGTTAAGTGTAATATCGTTGATTAACAATGAATTATTGTCACTCGCTTATATGTGGGGTGACTTCAATTCTTATCGAGGATGTCTGTATGTAAATCACAATTTTAACTTTGTGGACAGTAATGGTACTGCATTACGTGAATCTTATATTCTAGGTTCCTACATTACCCCAATAGGTGCGACATCCAATGCTAGTGGTATTATCTGTGCTACTGGGTTGCTTATGTCTTGCGATGAGCAGTCTTTAAGTTGGTATGCTGCAAGAGAATGGTGTTTATCATATGGCGATGGTTGGTTATATCCTTCGGTTAATCAGTTGAAAACAATTTACGTAAATAAGGGAGAAATCAATGCCATCTTGTCTAAAACAGGTGTGACACTTGAAGGTTGGTATTGGTCTAATCAAGATGTGTCTTACAGGAATGACATTGCGTTCGCTGTGAGTTTGTCAAGTGGTGAGAGTCAGGGCAACTTTCTTAAAGAGAATACGTTCAAAGTTCGTGCTGTTCGCGCTTTATAAATATATTAAATAACCCCTTAAAAAGTATTATTATGAATGAAATTAACGTAAAGTTTGAATTAGGATTGTGGTATGTAGTTATCTACTCAAATGGTACAAGACTTCGTTTTAAATTTATTGGCGGAGAGCCTCCGATGGTTGAAACAGAGGATGGACAGATAATCTCTTTATCAGAAGTGATAAACGGAGCTATAAAAATTATTCCAGATTAAATGGAACAGTAGTCTAACAGGTCCTTTTAAATTATGGACCATAATGTACAATTATTATGAAAAAAGAAGTTGTTTATGTGAATTGCCACAAATGTGGTCGTGTTTTAAGAATGGAGATTCCAGAGAATACATGTGGCGGACATGTGTTCTGTTCAAGCTGCGGACATACCAGTTCTGTAACATGTAATTGGAATGCTGGACAGGTTTATAATCTAAGGGTACTTAGCTAGTTTTTGAGTAAAGTCGGACGCCCAAAGTGCGTCGCACTATTCGTTTAACTGATTTAGTGTCAGTGCTTTAGAAAAATATGATACGAGCCCGAGGCTATATGCTTCGGGCTTTTGATTGAGACATGTCCCAGTTTATATCCTTCCAAGTATCTCATCTGCATCCGTGTTTTCCATAAGTGTGAATCCGAACCACTTCTTGCCTAGGTCTTTGATAGATGCTCCGATCAGGTAGAGATCATTGTCGATTATCAGGAACCTGTCGTGAGCTTTGGTGAATGTCCTGACCTCTATTGGCGCATATTGCGAGTTGTGTCGGGAAATATCCAGCTTTAGGCTCTTTGACAGTTTCCCCGTGTATATGGTCGCGGCTGTATTAGGAGATCGCTTATCCAGAAGAGTCAGAACAGTGTCGTCTATGTAATTGTCAATAAGTATGATTCGTCTTGAGGCCTTCCGGATGAGATCTGCTACGAATGTATATGCATCGAATATCTGCCCGTCGAAGAAAATACCTCGGACGGGTAACGGAGATGTGTCTTTCATGCTATTGAAAACGGAATCAACTTTGTCCGTGGTTTCAATGAGTAGTTTTCTCATATCTGACAGATTATATTCGATTAACTCTACCCGATTCAATAGATTGGATTCTTTATATACTGATTTCCTTATCTGGGTGAAAGTCCGCATGATTTTGATGTTCACTGCAATGGCAGTCTCGCTTCTGAGCACACTGCTCAGCATTGCGATGCCGTTTTCAGTGAAGGCGTAGGGTAAGTATTTCATGTGTTGACCTTGCGCTGGGTTTAAGGTCGCAATTTGCGACCTTAAACATTCCTCCATAGTCAACTGAAACATGAAGTCCTCGGGGAATCTTTCAATGTTTCTTTTTACCTGCTCGTTCAATCTCTTGGTCTCTACGCCATAAAGCAGTGCCAGATCTTTGTCGATCATCACCTGCTTGCCTCTTATGGTAAATATCCGCTCCTCTATTTTGGTGTTGTAGTCAATTCCTGATGCACCGATGGCAATTTCTCCTGTCCTGTTTTTGTCTTCCATAATGTGTGGTTTTTAAGAGGTTAAATAAAAGTTCCAGATACGAAAAAACGCGATATGGGTATATACGACTATACCTATATCGCGTTGTAGAGCTCTTCCTTCCACTCTACGGCATCCAGATTTGTGATGCAATGTTAGTCAATATTTTCCGAACTGCCAAATGAACTAATGTGAACTTGATTTGCTGCGCTGGCGGTTTGTAACTTTGTATAAATTGTTTGTTGGAAGATAATTTATACATTTGTGGGAAAGATTCAGAAAAACATGCCGGAGCTAGCATACCTCTTGACGGAGGTTGAAAATAAATATGGACGAAGGATAGCGACTACGACTGATTTCGAGTCGCTGTCCTTTGTTATTGAACATCAGACTGGTGAGCAGATTTCGTCCTCAACCTTGAAGCGACTTTGGGGTTATGTCAGCCTGAATCCGACGCCTCGCATTGCTACTCTTGATGTCCTTTCAAAATTTGTCGGACATAAGAATTTCAAGGCTTTCTGCGAGAGCCTGAAGGAGTCGAAGAATTTTGTGTCCACATTCTTTACTGCCAGATGTCAGACAGTAGCTGAGTTGAGACCTGGTGTTGAGGTGACCATAGGTTGGGCTCCAAATCGTCTTGTGCGCCTTAATTATCTGGGAGATTTTTTGTTCGAGGTGGTGTGCTCAGAGAATTCTCAACTTCTGCCTGGAGACATGTTCGAACTTTCTGAGATCATCATCGGTTATCCGCTATATATATCAAGGATATTGCGTGATGGAAAATACACTCCGTCATATGTGGCAGGACGCAATGATGGTATCAATCTATTGAATATTGAAACTAAAGGATAGATGATGCGGCATCTTTAAAGAGCTGGTCCAGCTCAGATGCATCGATATTATCGGCCGGTGGCGTGTCGGAAGGCTTTGCTGCCGGCTTTTCTTTTACTTTTGGCTGTGGCGCCAAATTTATGGCTGGCTGTTCGTCTGGTACGATTACTTGTGCCGGAACTGCTATGATAGTGTCGCCGGTGGACTCTGTCGGTGGCTGTAATTCTACGGGAGCCATGTCTATAACTGTGAAATAAGTTATTGCAGCGGCAGCAGCTATGCTGAGCATGAGGGCAATGCGCTTGAATCTTCTGAATTCAGTGCCCTTGATATCCTTCTTTATATCAGCGGCTGAACTGTATCTTTTATTCCTGTTCTCTTGACGACATCGCGATGCCACATGACGATACTTTCTGCTTATCTCATCGATTATCACTCCGAGAGACCATATGTCTGATCGTGCGTCTACCTTCTCACCGGCAATAAGCTCGGGCGCAGCGTAATGGCGTGTTCCTGCAGGAGCCTTGAACGTACTATATGAGTCCGCATCGGAAAGACCGAAATCAATGATCTTCACGTGTTGACCATTGTGTGTGATCATAATGTTTTCCGGCTTAAGGTCGCGGTGGAGTATCTGCTTTCTGTGGATATAGTCCAAAGCATCGCAGATTTCACAGATGATCTTTTTGCATAAGCTGCTGTCGATTTTACCTTCCAGGATCATCTGCTCGAGTGTATATCCGTCGATCCATTCCATGACGATGCAGCTGCCAACAATAGGATGGGCAATCTTTGCGAAATACTGGCATACGCCACTGTGACTGAGCGAGAAACCTATGTTGAAGTCCTTGTCCAACAGGTTTTCGTAAAGAATGTTGCCTCTGTACTCATTCTTCAGGGCCTTATACACAAAGAATCTTCCGTTCTTGCACACGCGGTAAAGTTCACTGAACCCGTTCTCCGAGGAGTGTATGAGTTCAATGTCATTAGATTCGTGATGCGAGCTTCCCGGTCCTGTGGGAAGAAAGAATCCTGAAGGTCCTAACATGTCGGCATTAATATAATTCAAAGATATGCCTTTTTTGTTAAATTTGCATCTTATGAAGTCACGATGCGGATATATTTTAACGCTTCTCCTTATTTTTGCCCTTGGTTTGGATTCATTGGCACAGGAAAGGAGTTTAGACGCTATATCTGTGCGCTTGGCTGAATATGAGGCATTATGCCAGGAGTGTCTGGAACTGAAGGCCAAGGCGGCTGCAGGGGAACATGTATCACGTAATGAGGCGCAGTGTCTTCTTGATAAATTCGTATCTGTCAATAAGGAGCTGAAGGAGGTCGAACAGGATATGACTGTTGTGCAGCGACGACGTTTTGTCGCAATAGGTCAGTGGTTCTCGACGGGCGAACTGCCACATGAGCCGCAAGAGGCCGTCTTGCCGAAGGCGCCTACCTTGGCAGATTCACTGACTGGGCCCCCGGCTGCACCTTTGACCATTCAGCATGTTTCTTCGTCACCGAAGGTTAGAAACACACTTCATCTCCTTGTGGATATATCTATGCCTGACTTCTCCTATGGAATTATGGCAGGTTATAAGTATGAGCATATAGGAGGATATCTCAGATTTCGAAGCAATTTCCATGAGCTTCCTTCTGTTTCCTATGAATGCAAGAGCGACGGAAGCCTTCCGGATAGTGGTAAAATATGGACATCTGGTGCTTCCACTATCAGCAATCTGTTTGTGACAGCCGGTGTCTTAGTACCTGTAAGACCCGCTTTGTCGGCATATGCTGGTGTAGGATATGGACACCGGATATATGTGTGGGAGGATATAGATGGTTCTTGGGCTCTTGTGTCTGACAGGTCTCACAGGGGCCTTGCTGCTGATGCTGGACTCATATTCTCATGGAAGCGTTTGGCCTTTCATGCAGGCGTTACCACCATCTCATTTAAAACGGTCGCATTCACATGCGGCATAGGTGTGCGCCTATAGCAGGTTATTCGTACCAGGTCTTGTAAAGCAGGTAGTTCTGTGCGTTGGCATGTGCCTTGGCCAGAATCGCCTCCGAGCCGTCTTTTATCTTACGGGCAGGGATGCCGGCGTAGATGCCTGGTTCGAGCACCTGGTTGGCAGGCACGACCGCTCCTGCTGCGATGATGGTGCCGTCAGGAACAACAGTATGGTCCATTACGATAGCACCCATGCCTATGATGACGTCATTGCCGATGATGCATCCATGTACATTAGCACCGTGTCCGATAGAAACATCGTTGCCGATTACACATTCAGATTTCTGATATGTTGCATGTAGCACGGCATTGTCCTGGATGTTCACACGGTCGCCGATGCGGATCGCTCCCACATCGCCCCTAAGCACCGCTCCATACCACACGCTGCAGTCGTCACCCATTTCAACGCTGCCTATAATAGCCGCCGTCTCCGCCAGAAACGCACGCTCGCCAATCTTGGGCGTATCGCCCTTTAGTGTCCGTATTATTGCCATAAAATATCTTGCTTGTAACAAATATACCTAATTCCGACCACATTCGGCCACAAAATCGGGCTTAAATGTGGCCGACTCCTTAAATTTACCCTAGTTGGCCACGAATATGGCTTGTTTTGTGGCCGAGTCCGAGTCCTTAAAAGTCAAAAGCACAAAAACGTGCGTTTTTGTGCTTTTGACTTTATTCTATGATAAGCCGGCTCTGCCGACAGTTGCGTTTACTGATTGTTCTTTGGTCTCATCTGTGGGAAGAAGAGTACATCCTGGATAGTAGGGGAGTT
This sequence comes from Bacteroidales bacterium, assembly GCA_017559545.1. Classification (GTDB taxonomy): domain Bacteria; phylum Bacteroidota; class Bacteroidia; order Bacteroidales; family UBA932; genus Cryptobacteroides. Next base: position 34,252 of record JAFYRK010000114.1, on the reverse strand, counting down.
GGTCATGAACATAGTCAGACGGTCGATTCCCATACCGAGTCCTGATGTTGGAGGCATACCATACTCGAGTGCGCGTACGAAGTCCATATCGATGAACATTGCCTCGTCATCACCCTTGTCCTTGAGCTTCACCTGATCCTGGAAACGCTCATACTGATCGATAGGGTCGTTGAGCTCGCTGTATGCGTTTGCAAGCTCCTTACCGCATACGAAGAGCTCAAAGCGCTCAGTAAGCTCAGGATTCTCGCGGTGACGCTTTGTAAGAGGTGACATCTCCACTGGGTAGTCAGTGATGAATGTAGGCTGAGTGAGGTGGTGCTCGCAGTACTCTCCGAAGATAGCGTCGATGAGCTTACCCTTGCCGAATGATTCGTCGATCTCTACGTGGAGCTGCTTACATGTTGTGCGGAGCTGATCCTCGTCCATGCCTGCCACGTCTACGCCTGCGTACTCCTTGATTGCCTCGAGGATAGGGAGACGGCGGAAAGGTGGCTTGAAGTCAACCTGCTTGTCGCCGATTGTAACCTCGGTCTTGCCATGGAGCTTGAGAGCGATCTTCTCGAGGAGCTTCTCTACGAACTCCATCATCCAGATGTAGTCCTTGTAAGCTACATAGATCTCCATACAAGTGAACTCAGGGTTGTGAGTCTTGTCCATACCCTCGTTACGGAAGTCCTTTGCAAACTCATAAACACCGTGGTATCCTCCTACGATGAGTCTCTTAAGGTAGAGCTCGTTTGCGATACGGAGGTAGAGAGGAATGTCGAGAGCGTTGTGGTGAGTGATGAACGGACGTGCTGTAGCACCGCCTGGGATGCTCTGGAGGATAGGAGTCTCTACCTCAAGGCAGCCTGCCTCGTTGAAATACTCACGCATTGTAGCCACGATCTGGCTTCTCTTGATGAATGTATCACGAACCTGAGGGTTAACGATCAAGTCTACATATCTCTGTCTGTACTTGAGCTCTGGATCTGAGAATGCATCGAACACTTCGCCGTCCTTCTCCTTTACGATAGGGAGAACGCGGAGCGACTTGCTGAGGAGAGTAAGCTCCTTAGCGTGTACTGAAAGCTGTCCGGTCTTTGTGATGAAAGCGAATCCCTTGATGCCGATGATGTCTCCGATGTCAAGGAGCTTCTTCCATACAGTGTTATACATTGTCTTGTCTTCGCCTGGGCAGATCTCGTCACGGTTGATGTAAACCTGGATACGGCCTGTCTCGTCCTGGAGCTCGCCGAATGATGCTGCACCCATGATGCGTCTTGACATGATACGGCCGGCGATTACAACGTCCTGGAAGTTGCCGGCTGCCTCGTCAAACTCTGCCTTGATCTGCGCTGCAGATGTGTTGATAGGGTAGAGTGGTGCCGGATAAGGCTCGATACCGAGTTCTCTGAGCTTAGCGAGTGATTCTCTTCTGAACAACTCCTGCTCGTTGAGGTCCATAATGCTCATAGTAGTTATATCTTTTTATAGTTATTCAATACAAAACGTGCAAATTTAACAAAAAATTCTCTATCTTTGTGTGATATGGCAGTAGAAAAGATATGGAAAATACGCGAAGTTGCTGATAAGGAGACCGTAAGGCAGCTTGCTTCTGAACTCGGAGTCGATCCCGTGCTTGCGGAACTCCTGGTCCAGAGGGGCGTACATACCTTTGAACAGGCCCGTTCATTCTTTCGTCCAAGTCTGGACAACCTCCACGATCCGTTCTTGATGAAAGACATGGATAAAGCAGTGGAAAGGGTTCATAAGGCAGTGGTCAGCGGCGAGAAGATCCTTGTCTATGGAGACTATGATGTGGACGGAACAACTGCCGTTTCTCTTGTATATTCATTCCTCCTCCGTCTTACCCGACACGTGGACTTCTATATCCCTGAAAGATATGATGAAGGCTACGGTGTGTCATATAAGGGTATAGACTGGGCTGCAGAAAATAACTTCGGGCTGATCATCACTCTTGACTGCGGAATCAAGGCCAACGAGAAGGTGGACTATGCTGCGGGAAAGGGTATTGACATGATCATATGCGACCATCACCTCCCTGAGGATGAACTCCCAAAGGCGGTTGCAGTGCTTGATCCGAAGCGCGAAGACTGTGACTATCCTTTCGACGACCTTTCAGGTTGCGGAGTGGGTTTCAAGCTTGTACAGGCATATTCGCAGACTTACGGAATCGAGTTCGATACTCTCATCCCTCTGCTTGACCTTCTCGTGGTCAGCATCGCTTCCGATCTCGTTTCGGTAACCGATGAAAACAGAATATTGGCTCATTACGGTCTCAAACAGCTCAATGTCAGTCCCCGCCAGGGTCTCATGGCAATGATCCAGCTTTCCGGACTCGAGCCAGGTCATCTCACTATCGATGACATCGTATTCAAGATCGGACCGCGTATCAATGCAGCAGGCCGTATGGAGACAGGACGCATTGCTGTAGAACTTCTTACAGCTTCTGATGCAAAGCTCGCCATCCGTATCGGTACTGAGATCAACGAGCACAATAACGAAAGAAAGAATATCGACCGCCGCATTACCCAGGAGGCACTTGAGATGGTAGAGTCAGGAAGCTGTCTATCATGCGATAAAGCGACAATTGTATATAATCCTCAGTGGCATAAGGGCGTCGTGGGAATCGTTGCCTCAAGACTTGTTGAGGCATATTATAAGCCGACTATCGTCTTCACAAAGTCTCAGGAAGGGCTGGTGACAGGTTCGGCACGAAGCGTACATTGCTTCGATCTCTATGGTGCGATAGAAAGCTGCTCAGATCTCCTTGAAAACTTCGGAGGCCACCTTTATGCAGCCGGACTTACACTCAAGGAAGAAAATCTTCCGGAGTTTTGCGAGAGGATAGAGAAGTTCATATCAGAGGCCATAATCCCTGAAATGCAGACCCCTGTGGTTGATGTTGACGCGAGACTTAACTTTTCACAGATTACGCCTAAGTTCCTGCGCATCCTCAAGCAGTTCCAGCCATTCGGCCCAGGCAACAGCATGCCGATATTCCGTACAGACAATGTGTATGACAACGGAAGCATCCGCAAGGTAGGTGCTGAAGGTGGACACCTCAAGCTTGAGCTTATTCAGGAGTCACAGCCATACCACCATATATCCGCAATCGCGTTCAATATGGCAGATTTCTTTGATCATATCAAGGTCGGAAATCCAGTGGATGTATGTTACAGCATTGTAGAGAACTACTATCGCGGCACAGCTAACACACAGCTCCGCGTAAGAGACCTTCACGAGCGTGAAGAACTAGTCTAACCTAATCTGGAAATAATTTCAGAGGCGATTGCCTCAATTGATTTGCCGTCTATATCAATAATGATATGGGCGGTATTTTCATATGTGCCCGAACGGAGGGCCATTAACTCTTTTATGCGCGTTTCAAGTTCAAGATTGCCACGTCGTCCTTCGGACTCCTCGCAATGACGTGTGGAGATCTCATTTAGTGAGTGTTTTTGCGATAATAGCGGGCGATTGTCGGTCTGGCCGGAAAGATGCTCCATCAAAGTATCCACGGACGCCTTCAGATATATACATATAGTATCAGAATGCACAATCTCCGCACACTCCGCCGTCATCACAGCCCCACCTCCCAGCGCTAACACCATATCAACAGATTGCCACGTCGCTTCGCTTCTCGCAATGACGTGAAGAAGTTTGCCAATGCTATTTTTATGCATATTTTCAGGAGACGAGGCATGTGTGCGGAATTGGCATTTTCGCACCCCCGCGTAGGGGGAGAGGCCCACGAAGTGGGAGGGGGCCAATGGAGCATACTGCCTTGGCTCCAATGTTAAAACCACATGTTTCAAGGCTTCAAGTTCCATCTGGCGGAATGCCGCTTCGCCGTCCTGTGAGAAGATTTCAGGGATCGTGCGTCCGGCACGCTCTTCAATGACCTGATCCATGTCCATAAAAGGGCAGCAGAGCAGCTGCGAGAGTTCCCTCCCGACGCTGCTCTTGCCGCATCCCATGAATCCTGTCAATGATATTATCATTTTGGTTAAATGTTAAAACAGTGATAGTTGTGGATCATCAGGAATATCAAGATCGATTGGTTCGTCCTCGACACCTGTGTTGTCGATCTCACCGGCCTGATTCACCGCCTCACTCTCCTGTGGCACCACATCGTCCTCAGGCTTGTGCAGCGGCTCGACAAATTTAACCGACTTTACATCCATGGCGCTGACTCTCTTACCCTTAGCCAGCACGCCCTTCTTTCCTATGAACTCCTCGGCATCAACTACCTCTGCCTCTCTATGAGCATGCTTTCCTCCGAAAGTAATCTCAAACTGAGGATGTTTGTCATCGCTCACCTCAACAAGGAATGAGCCCTTTGCCTCTGAGATGAAGCTCACAGAAGTATTATCGCTGACATCGAATGAGAATCTCTTTACATAGAATGACGTAACTGCCTTGTCATAATACAATGCGGTATAAGTCTTTCCAATGTCAAGCTTCTCAATCTTAAGGATGTCGCCCTGGTATCTGTTGCTGAGGTCAAACGAAGTAGTATAATATGTACCATCCTTGCAGATCACCAGGATATGGTCTCCTGTATTGAACTGACCAAGGTGGAGTCCGCGTCCGTCCTCATTGAGTCTCTGGATATCCTCATCGAACCAGATATCCTTGCCACCGATTGTAGATATACCCTTTGACTTCAACAGAATCTTCTGGATAGCATTCTTGGAAACAAGGTTACCGCGCGAAGCACGTCCCTTGATGAGGAGCTGTGAGAAATCATACTCATCAATCAGCTTCTTCAGTTTAGCGCGCTGTCTATAGTAGATCTTAACGGTCTCGGCCTCACCATTGTGGTTTACAGTGAACCAGAGTATCTGCGATCCAGGGGTACCGGTTGTAATGTCATATTCCTTATCACGGGTAACACTTGTGATCGCGAATCTCTTCGCATAGCTTACGGAAGTCTTTCCGTCGCGATAGATTACGTTATAGATTGTTCTCTGGTCGTTTCTGTCAAAGATGCCCACATAGAGGATATCCTTTCCGAAGAATGCCTTCTCGCTGACCTTGGTTACCCTGTACTTACCATCCTTATGGATCACAATGATCTCAGAAAGGTCAGAACACTCGCAGATGAACTCAGCATTGTCCTCTTTCTTGAGTGCGATACCAACAAAGCCTTCCTCAAGGTTGGCGTAAAGCTTCGCATTGTTGCTCACAACCTTAGTCACGGCGATCGACTCAAAGCCGGTCAGCTCAGTAAGTCTTGGATATGCCTTGCCGTATTTCTTCTTGAGGTTCTTGAAGTAGTTGATAGTGAACTCGGTAAGGTGATCCAGGTGGTTCTTGACCTCTTCCATCTCATCCTCGATGCCCTTAAGCTTCTCATCAACAGCCTTGGTATCGAACTTGGAAATCTTCCTTACAGGCTTCTCCACGAGCTTGTGGATGTCCTCCATGGTAATCTCCCTCTTGAGCATTCCCTGGAACTCAAGCATTCTAGCAAACACCTCGTTAAGCTGATCTTCCCATGTCTTGGCATCACCCTCAAGTATCTTATAGACCTTGTTTTCAAAGAAGATCTTCTCAAGAGAGCTGTAGTGCCAGTCGTTTTCCAGTTCGTCGAGTCTGATCTGCAATTCCTGTCCGAGCAGGCTCTTGGTATGATCGGTACTGTATCTGAGAATCTCGTCAACAGAAAGGAACTGAGGTTTGTGGTCTACAATCACGCAGGCGTTTGGCGAGATTGAAACCTCGCAGTCTGTAAACGCATAAAGTGCGTCGATTGTCTTGTCTGGAGAAACATCGTTAGGAAGGTGGATCACAATCTTTGCCGTATCAGTTGTAAGGTCATCGATCTTCTTGATCTTTATCTTGCCCTTCTCTTTAGCCTTGAGGATAGAATCAATGATGATATGGGTAGTCTTGCCAAAAGGTATCTCGTTGATAGACAGGGTATTCTTGTCTATCTTCTCTATCTTGGCGCGTACCTTTACAACTCCTCCGCGCTGGCCCTTCATGTACTTTGAGCAGTCTGCGAAACCTCCGGTAGGGAAGTCCGGGTAAAGCTCAAAGCTCTTGCCCTGCAGATGAGCGACTGCAGCATCAATGATTTCATTGAAGTTGTGTGGGAGAATCTTTGAAGCCAATCCTACAGCAATACCCTCTGCACCCTGCGCAAGCAGAAGAGGGAACTTGATCGGAAGCTCAACAGGCTCCTGGTTACGACCGTCGTAAGAGGTCATCCAATTTGTTGTCTTAGGGTTGAATACCACCTCCTTGGCGAACTTAGTCAGGCGCGCCTCAATGTAACGGGGCGCAGCATTAGAGTCACCGGTAAGGATGTTACCCCAGTTTCCCTGGCAGTCGATCAAGTAGTTCTTCTGTCCCATCTGCACGAGAGCACCCAGGATTGACTGGTCACCGTGCGGGTGGTACTGCATGGCCTGTCCGACGATGTTCGCCACCTTGGTGTAACGTCCGTCGTCGATTCGCCACATTGCGTGAAGCACTCGTCGCTGTACCGGCTTCATACCGTCCACGATATGCGGCACGGCTCTGTACAGGATAACATATGATGAATAGTCAAGGAACCACTCCTTGAACATGCCTGAAAGCTTGAACTTACGGCTGTGCTCGCCGAGCAGCTTGTCGAATTTGCCCGGTTCCAGCTCTACTATCGCCTCGTCCTCCTGCTCGTTAATCTCCTCAGCTGGAAGATCGTTGTCTTCGATAGGGAGATCCATGTCGTTGTTGCTCATACTGGTTATGTTGTTTATTGTTTACGGCTGGGCCGTATCTTAATATTCGTATCCGAATTTGCGGAGCTCCTTCTTGCTCTCTCTCCAATCAGGGTCTACCTTTACAAAAAGTCTTAGAAAGACTTTTTTTTGGAAGAAATCCTCCATGTCGATACGTGCCTGGGTTCCTACCTTCTTGAGTGACTGTCCGCCTTTTCCAATGATGATGCCCTTCTGGGTATCGCGCATCACATAGATTACCGCGCTGATGTCATATCTTTCAGCTCCTTCCTTGAATTCCTCCACGACAACCTCGCAGCTGTATGGAATCTCCTCCTTGTAGTTGAGGAAGATCTTCTCACGCACGATTTCAGAAGCGAAGAATCTGAGGTTCTTGTCTGTGAATACATCCTTGTCGTACCAAGCTGGTGCGTATGGAAGGTTTGCCACGATAGTGTCAAAGATGTTGTCAAGGTTGAACTTCTCCTGTGCTGAAGCCGGGAATATGATCGCGTTCGGAAGCTGCTCCTTCCACCATCCCATCAGCTCAAGCACCTGCTCCTGGCTGCTGATATCTATCTTGTTGATCACAAGGATGATAGGACACTGGATATTCTTAAGCTTAGATATCCACTCCTCGTTCTTGTCACCTTTCTCAATGGTGTCAGTCACGTAGAGGATGATGTCAGCGTCGCCGATAGCCGTCTCTACGAAGTTCATCATGCTCTGCTGGAGTCGGTAGTTAGGCTTGAGGATACCAGGAGTGTCTGAGTAAACGATCTGATAGTCGTCACCGTTCACGATACCCATAATCCTGTGTCTGGTGGTCTGAGCCTTCGCTGTCACGATCGATAGTTTCTCGCCTACGAGGGCATTCATAAGCGTAGATTTGCCAACATTCGGATTACCGATGATGTTGACAAATCCAGCGCGATGTCTCTTGTTTGTTTCGTTTGTCATTCTGAGCGTAGTCAAACAATCTTCTTATTAAAGGTATGCTCCCATTCTGAGAAGGTTGATCTCACCCTCTGAGAGGAATCTCCACTCGCCTCTCTTGAGACCCTTCTTTGTGAGTCCTGCGAAATAAACTCGGTCAAGTGCCTTGACCTCGTAGCCGAGAGACTCAAATATTCTTCTCACGATACGGTTCTTACCTGAGTGGATTTCGATGCCGAGCTTGCGGTGGTCGTCCTCCTCGATGTACTCAAGTTCGTCAGCAGCAATCATTCCGTCAGAAAGTTCGATTCCACTGAGGATCTTGTCGTAGTCCTCGCCTCTGAGCTTGCTGTCAAGCGATACCTGGTAGATCTTCTTCTTGTCGTATGAAGGGTGTGTGAGCTTCTCAGCAATCTCGCCGTCATTTGTGAACATGAGGACCCCTGTAGTGTTCTTGTCAAGACGACCTACAGGGAATACTCTTGTAGGGCAGCCCTTGAGGAGGTCCATCACTGTCTTGTCTGCGTGAGGATCGCTTGCTGTAGTCACATATCCCTTAGGCTTGTTCATCACGATATATACTTTGCTTTCTCCCTTGAGTCTCTCACCGTTGAATCTGATGTCGTCAGTTACGATGTTAACCTTTGTTCCGAGCTCGGTAACAACCTCACCGTTTACTGTAACCACACCTGCAAGGATGAAGTTGTCGGCCTCTCTTCTCGAGCATACGCCTGAGTTTGCGATGAACTTGTTGAGTCGTACAACCTCCTTGATCGGAGCCATTACCATATCGTTATCAGAATTGAAGTCAGCGTCAAGCTGAGGTCTTCTGCTGATCATCTTGCTGATTCCGCTCTCCTCCTCGCTGCGGAAGTGGCTGAAGTCCTTTCTTCCTGCAGGTCTTCTCTGCTGAGTGCGGTCTCCGTATCCTCTTCTTTCAGGACGGTCACCATATGTTCTTCTCTGTGGACGGTCTCCGCCGTATGTCCTTCTTTCTGAACCCTCGCCGTAGCTTCTTCTTGGACGGTCTGTTCCTGCCGGTCTGTCACCGCTGATACGTGGTCTTCTAGGTCTGTCGCCGCCTTCTCCAAAAGTTCTTCTCTGTGGACGGTCTCCGCCTTCACCGTAGGTTCTTCTCTGTGGCCTGTCGCCACCTTCACTGTAAGTTCTCCTTGGGCGGTCGCTGCCGTAGCTTCTTCTCTCGTCACTCTCGCCGAATGATCTTCTTGGACGGTCTGATGATCCTCCGCCAAATGATCTTCTAGGACGGTCTGATGACGGTCTTCTGTCTGAATCTCTTCTTGAGCCGTAATCTCTACGGCCATCTCTGCGGCCATTGCCGCCTCTTCTGTTGTCTTCCATTTTTAATTCGCCTCTCGGCATTTAGATTTGTTAATAAATATCATGGCTCACGCCATTACTGTAATCCCTCTGGGTCGCCCCAGTTATGTTTTACCGGTCATGCCGGACTATTTCATCCTGAATATGTATGTGATGGTGCCCTCTTGCAAAGCAGGTGCCGATGCATCCATGTTGAAGTGGGCTCCCATGGCAGCCTTGTATGCGGCCTGCCACAATGTCTTGTCTGTTGCTGTGGTTCCTTCCACTCCGGCCTGTGCCTTTGTTACATTGCCGTACTGATCTACCCATATCTTCACAACAACCTTACCGTCTGCCTGAACTCCGTATGACGGTCTTAGAAGTGTTCCGTTTACGCTTCTGCCTGCCACTCGTGCGTTAGGCTCTCCGTCGGTCTTTCCTGTGGTTGTGTTTCCTGAAGCATGTCCGGCCTTGAGAGCGTCGCTGGCCTCACGGGCTGTCTGCGGAGCAAGTGTGTCCTTGGCGGTGTTGTTGTCTGCCGCATGGAAAAGCGCCCTTCTGTCAATAGGCTTTTCTCTTGGTGGCTCAGGTGTCTCAACGTCTCCGAAATCATCGACAGTTGTCTCCGGTGCCTCGTTCGCTTTTGTTCCCTCCAGTTGCGCTTCTGATTTCTGGACGAGGTTGATAGGCTGAGTAGGGTCTGGTTTCTCTACCTGAGGTCTGCTGCCGTTCCATATCTGCTTTGGCTTTTCGATCTCAGGCTCGCTGAAGTCTATCACTATAGGAGTCTTCTCGGGTGGCGGCGGATCCAGATATGTGAATCCTGTGACAAAGAAGCACACGACAAGTCCTACGTGTATGGCGATAGTCAGGATGCCTCCTGACACCCTGGCTCTTCTTGCCTGTCTTTCACGTTCCTGTCTGTACTTTTCCATTTTCCTATTCCGGCGAAGTCGCCATTATCACCTTGTAGTGGTTTCTTTTCGCAATATTCATTACCTGCACAACCTCCTTGATCGGAACTGTCTCGTCAGCATAGATGGAAAAAGTAGGATCCTCTTCCTGCTGGAGGAGTTCAACGAGCGCATCTTCAACCTTTGCGAAGTCGATTGGCTTCTCGTTGCCGTTGATGTGGTAGGTGAAGTTCTCTGGATTCTGCCAGTGCTTGATTGACACGCTTACCGTTGCCTTTGCAGAAACCTGGCCAGTGCTCTTAGGCAACAGCAGTTTCAATGCGTTAGGGTTGATAAGGGTCGATGTCACAAGGAAGAATATGAGAAGCAGGAACACGATGTCGGTCATTGACGACATCGAAAATCCCGCATCTGCCTTTGTTGTTCTCTTGATTGCCATTTTCCTTAGCTTGATTATTCGCCGGCAGGCTCATGGAGCATGTCGATGAACTCGATTGTAGTGCTTTCCATCTTGAACACGAGGTTCGAGATCTGTGATGAGAGGTAGTTGTAGCCGAAGTAAGCGATGATACCTACGAAGAGACCGCCTACTGTGGTTACCATAGCCTCATATATACCTCCGGAAAGGAGGGTGATGTCGATGTTGTTGCCAGCGGTTGACATTCTGAAGAACGCCTGGATCATACCGGTAACGGTTCCGAGAAATCCGATCATCGGTGCGCCGCCTGAGATTGTAGCAAGCATTGCGAGACCCTTCTCAAGTCTGGCAACCTCTACGTTACCCATGTTCTCCACTGCTGTCTGGATATCCTGAAGAGGACGTCCGATTCTCTCAATACCTTTCTCGACGAGTCTTGCGATAGGGGAGTCGTACTTCTGGCAGAGGTCAGTCGCAGTCTTGATCTTACCGTCATGGATGAGGTCACGGATGTCCTTCATGAAGTTCTTGTCGAGCTGGCTTGCCTTGCGGATCATCCACCACTTGCTTCCGAAAATATAAATAGCCATTACCGAAAGGAGCAGGAGTACGATCATGAGCCATCCTCCGGCTGTCGCCATGTCAATAAGGCTCAATGTCTTTTCCTGAACTTCAGGCGTTGCTGCCTGGTTGAGAGCCGTAGTGTCAACGGCTGCCTGTAAAAGATTGAAAAGCATAGTTATAAATTGTCTTTTTGTTTGTCAAAATAATTTGCGCTATTTCGCTTTGCAGCAAATTGCCGCAAATTGCAAAATCGCGCAAAATTAGCAAAAAAATCGTGTAAGTCCAACTTTATTTCTCTACTTCTCCGTAGGAGGCTCCGCAGAAGAACAGTGCCTTGCCGGGAACTGAAGTGCCGGCATCTGACCTGTTACCGTTTGCTATGAGATCGGATATCCATGAAGGAGAGCGCTTGCCTCGTCCTACTTCGATCAATGATCCTACAATCGCCCTCACCATATTGCGCAGGAAACGGTTTGCTTTGATGCGGAATACTATGTAATCGCCCTCATTACAGTCGGCTCCCATCATCTTGCAGTGGTCTGGGGTGTATGTGCTCCAGCCGGCCTCTGTGATGGTGCAGATCGAGGTTGTATTATTCCCACCTACCTTCTCGAAACAGCTGAAATCGTGCTCTCCCAGAAGCAGTCCCGCTGCTTCGTTCATTGCTTTGATGTCAAGCGGGTAACGCATTCTGTATGAGAATTTTTCGCAGAAAGGGTCCTTCTTGAAATGGATGAAATAGCAATACTCTCGCGACCTTGCGTCAAACCTTGCATGGAACTCGTCTTCGCAGATTGAAACTTCGTGTACCGCAATGGTGTGTGGAAGGATGGCATTTAATTTGTAGCATAGCTGCTCCGCATTCATGCTGACTTTGTCAGGAGAGTCAAAATGTGCGATGTAGTTTATCGCATTTACATCAGTATCAGTGCGTCCGGCTCCAGTCACGGAAATCGGTTGGCCAAGGAGAGTCGTAAGTGCACTCTCAAGTGAGCCTTGGACAGTTACCGCGTTGTTCTGTATTTGCCATCCGCAGAACGCGCTTCCGTCGTATGATAGCCTGATTTTATGTCGCATATTGCAAAAAATGAGTAAATTTGTAGGTTTTAAAATGCAAAAATATCAAAAAACATATTTATGGATAGCATAAACATCAAAGAATTGAACGACCGTATCCAGAGAGAGAGCTCTTTTGTGGATATTCTTACGATGGAGATGAATAAGGTCATCGTGGGTCAGAAACATCTTGTGGAGAACCTCCTGATCGGTCTCCTCGCCAACGGACATATCCTTCTTGAGGGTGTGCCGGGCCTTGCTAAAACATTGGCAATTAATACGTTGTCACAAGCTGTGGATTCAAAGTTCAGCCGTATACAGTTTACTCCGGACCTTCTTCCTGCTGATGTTCTCGGTACTCTGATCTACTCACAGAAGACCGAGCAGTTCCAGATCAAGAAAGGTCCGATCTTCGCTAATTTCGTACTTGCAGATGAGATCAACCGTTCCCCTGCGAAGGTTCAATCAGCTCTTCTTGAGGCTATGCAGGAGCGTCAGGTGACAATCGGCGAGGAGACTTTCAGACTTCCGGAGCCGTTCCTTGTTATGGCGACTCAGAACCCTATTGAGCAGGAAGGAACCTATCCTCTTCCAGAGGCTCAGCTTGACCGTTTCATGCTCAAGGTCGTTGTGACTTATCCTAAGAAGGAGGAGGAGCGCCAGATTATCCGTATGAATAATAGTGGCGAGTTCCCTAAGGCGCATGCAGTAATCAATCCACAGGACATCGTGAGGGCCCGCGAGATTGTCAAGGATGTGTACATGGATGAGAAAATCGAGAGATATATCGTTGATATCGTTTATGCGACCCGTACGCCGGAGGATTACGGCCTGAATAAGGTGGCCGGATTCATTTCGTATGGCGCGTCACCACGTGCAAGTATCTCTCTTGCAATGGCTTCCAAGGCGTATGCATTCATCAAGAGGCGTGGATACGTAATCCCTGAGGACGTACGTGCGGTATGCTATGAGGTGCTTCGTCACCGTATAGGCTTGACATACGAGGCGGAGGCTGAGAATGTCACTACTGATCAGATCATTTCTGAAATCATTAATGCAGTAGAGGTTCCATAGGAGCAGATTCGTTTCAAATCGACGACGCCCGTCAGGGCCAGTATAAAACATTATGAGCAATTTATCGGCAAATGACCTTTTGAAGAAGGTCAGGAAGATAGAGATTAAGACCAGGGCGCTTTCGCACCAGATCTTTGCCGGCGAGTATCATTCGGCCTTCAAGGGCCGTGGTATGGCGTTCAGCGAGGTGCGCGAGTACCAGTATGGCGACGATGTGCGCAACATGGACTGGAATGTGACCGCACGTCTTCGTTCGCCGTATGTGAAAGTCTTCGAGGAGGAGAGAGAGCTGACGGTCATGCTTCTTGTGGATGTCAGCCGATCGAGGCTATTCGGTACCTCGGGTGCCAGCAGGAAGGATGTCCTTGCTGAGATTGCAGCCGTTTTGTCGTTCTCAGCAATCATTAACAACGACAAGGTAGGTGCGCTTTTCTTCAGCAGCAAGGTAGAGAAGTTCATCCCTCCTAAAAAGGGAAGGACTCATCTTCTGCACATAATCAGGGAAATCATAGAATTCGAGCCGACAGAGGACGGAACCGATATTTCCGGCGCATTGAGGTATCTGACCAATGCGCTCAAGAAGAAATGTGCGGCATTCCTTCTGTCAGATATGATTGATGTCAATCAGGACGGTACACCGCGTTATGAGGAAGCACTCAAGGTGGCGGTCAACCGCCATGATCTATCGGTGATCGAAGTGTATGACCCAAGGGAACGCAGTCTTCCGGATGTGGGACTTGTGAATATCAAGGACTCTGAGACAGGAGAGTCAGCGTGGGTGGATACATCCAGCAGAAAGATGAGACTGGCGTATGAAGAGTGGTTCCGTACGGTGGAGCAGACTTCTTCGCGCATGTTCATGAAATACAATGTTGACAAGGTTTCAATTGCCCTTGACGAGGATTATGTCCGAGGGCTCATGAGCCTGTTTAAAAACAGATAGATATATGCGTAAAGCATTGATATATATTCTTTTACTTCTTTGTTCGCTGTCGTCTTTCGCCCAGGTGGATACGGCTTCTGTGCAGGTTGCCGATACAGTGGAAGCCTTGCCGCAGGGTGGCATCATAGCGATGAAAGGCGCTTTTCTGCAGCCTCGCACGCCGAGGGATTCGGTCCTGATCGGCGATCAGCTGATGTACGGTGTTGAACTGAGACTTGTAGAGGAAGGTACAGACTTCGCTTTCCCGCAGTGGCAGAATGACCCACGCGGTGGTATAACTGCGGTGTCTCCTTGGCTGATAGATACGGTTAAGGTGACAAAGCGAAAGAAAGGTATGCCAAGACTGTTGGACATAAGGGCAGGATTGGTGATAACTTCTTTTGATGAAGGAAGTTACGAACTTCCGCAGATTATCCTTCAAAGACGCACTGGTGATGGTGTCGTGGATACCTTGTATTACGAACCTGTCAAGGTGGAGTTCAAGACAATGCCTGTGGATACGGCTACATTTGTCCCACACGACATAAAGGGACAAATCCGATATCCTGTGACTCTTGGCGAGGTTTTGCCTTGGGCGGTTGCCGGCCAGTGGATTGTAACGTTGATCATACTTGGTGTGTGTCTTTATATCATGTTCAGGAAGAAGGATGAGATCTTTGTCCGCCCGAAGGATCCTGCACACATCGTGGCCCTGCGTGAACTGGATAAGTTCCGTGGAAAGGAAATGTGGGCTCCTGATAAGCAGAAGGCGTTCTATTCAGGTGTCACTGATGCCCTGAGGGAGTATATATCGGAACGCTACGATATAGGAGCGATGGAGATGACCACTTCGGAACTCTTTGAGGACATGAAGAAGACGGATGCTCCAGCAGAACTCTTGGCGAAGGTCAAGCAGCTTTTTGAGCTGGCTGACTTTGTCAAGTTTGCAAAGTTTGTCGCTTCGGATGAGGAGAATGCGGCTGCGCTGCCTTTGGCTGTAGGTTTTGTCACTCAGACATATCAGACCCTCGTGGAGTCGGAACAGGATTCAGAAACTGAAAAGAAACAGGAGGTATAAATGTTTTTCGAATACCCGGGATTATTATGGCTGCTTGTGATACCGGCATTGCTGGTATTACATTACATATATCTTGAGAAAGCTGGAAGGCATCCCCATATGAGGGTGTCTACTGCTGTTCCATGGAATAAACAGGGACGCTCGTTCATGACATTCTTCAGGCATGTGCCTTTCGTTCTCAGGACTTTTGCTCTCGTCATGGTGGTGATAGCCATAGCGAGGCCACGCTCATCGGAGGAGTTCTCCAAAGTCGATACGGAAGGAATTGATATTGTGCTTGCAATGGACGTGTCCACAAGTATGCTTGCGCGCGACTTGACGCCGGACCGTATCAGCGCGTCCAAGGATATTGCTATCGAGTTCATATCCCAGCGCCCTTCCGACAGGATGGGTATAGTCGTGTTTGCTGGAGAAAGCTATACTCAGTGTCCTCTGACCACAGATAGGGCGACTTTGATCAACCTCATGAAGGAGGTGCAGACTGATCTTATAGCGGATGGTACTGCCATCGGAAACGGACTTGCTACAGCTGTGGCAAGACTCAAGGATTCGGAAGCAAAGAGCCGCGTAGTCATCCTTCTGACAGATGGCGTCAACAATAGTGGTGAGGTCTCGCCTCAGACGGCTGCTGAGATTGCCAGAACTTACGGCATACGCGTATATACGATAGGTGTCGGTAAGGAAGGAATGGCTCCGTATCCTGTCATGACTCCATGGGGAGTGCAAGTGCAGAACGTTAAGGTGGAGATCGATGAAAAGTTGTTGAAAGATGTAGCCGAATCTACAGGCGGACGTTATTTCAGAGCTACCGACAACACCAAGCTGGCCGAGATTTATAGCGAAATCAACAAGATGGAGAAGGCAAAGACAACAGTCGACAGTTTCCCTGTATATCAAGAGCTTTTCGGGTCTTTCGCTGTATGGGCGCTCTTCGCCCTTTTGTTGGAGTTGTTGCTTAATTGGTTTGTAATAAGGAGGTTACCATGATATTTGCAGAATCAAGATATTTGTTTCTTTTGCTGCTGATCCCAGTCTTCATCATTATCCAGACGGTGGTGCTGAAGCTCAGGAAGAAGCGCTTGGAGAAATTCGGTGACGAATCTCTTGTAAAGGAGCTCATGCCTTCTTATTCAAGGGCAAAGGTGTGGCTCAGACTGTCGTTCTTCCTGCTTGCGTTCTTCTTTTTCACCCTTGGCATATCACGTCCTCAGATGGGTGCCATATTGAAGGAACATAAGACAAGGGGAGCGGAAGTTATGCTTGTGCTCGATGTGTCGAACTCTATGCTCGCAGAGGATTATTCACCTGACAGGCTGGAGCGTGCGAAACTTGCAATATCAAGGATGGTCGATAAGCTTAGGGATGATAGGATTGGCTTGATAGTCTTTGCCGGAAACTCATTTGTCCAGCTTCCGATAACGACAGACTATGTGTCTGCAAAGATGTTCCTGAACAGTATATCCACTCAGTCGGTTCCTGTACAGGGTACGGCTATCGGAGATGCGATAGGCACGGCTATGAGAAGTTTCAGTGCCCAAAGTGACAAGAGTCGTGCAATCATAGTCATTACAGATGGTGAGAACCATGAGGATGATCCTGTTGCTGCAGCCTCACAGGCTGCTGAGCTTGGTGTCAGGGTGTTTGCTATCGGTGTGGGATCTCCTGAGGGAAAGATGATTCCGTTTGAGGGTGACTATCTTCGTGATAAGGAGGGCAATCCCGTTGTTACAAGGTTGGATGAGTCGGTGCTTCAGGAGGTTGCAGCGGCTGGTAAGGGTCTGTATGTCAGAGCAGGCAATAGTGAGTTCGGCCTTAATCCTATCATTGAGGAGATAGCAAGAATGGATGATGAGGAGTATAATTCGGTCGTGTTTGAGGAATATGATGAACTTTATATGTATTTCTTTGCCATGGCTCTGTTCTTCCTCGTGCTTGAAATGCTGATAGGTGACCGTAGGTCAAAATATCATTTGTTTAGAAGATAGGCTTGATGAAAAGAGTTTTATACATATTGCTTTCTGTATGTCTTCTGATCGGGTCGTTATCCGATGCGGCAGCTCAGACAGACAAGCGTGAGGTGCGTAGAGGTAATCGCCGTTTCAATGATGGCGAGTATTCTGCTGCGCAAGTTGAATATATGAAGGCTTTGGCGAAGGATTCCTCGTCGGTTGCGGCTAATTATAACATAGCGAATTCCCTCTTCAGACAGAAGGATTTCGATTCGGCGGCTAAAGCGCTTGAGCGTGTTGAGGAAATCGCTGCAGGAATAGAAGACGCTGCTTCATTCTATTATAATCAGGGTGCAGTAGCTATAGCCCAGCAGAACTGGCAGAAGGCTGTTGATGCGTTTGCGAAGTCGCTTCTTGTCAATCCTGATGACCTGGATGCAAAGGAAAACTACATCTACGCAAAGAAGATGCTCCAGAACCAACAACAGAATCAGGATCAGAATCAGGATCAGAACCAGGATCAGAACCAGGATCAGAATCAGGACCAGCAGCAGGATCAGAATCAAGACCAGCAGCAGGACCAGCAGCAGGATCAGAATCAGGACCAGCAACAACAGGATCAGAACCAGGAGCAGGATCAGCCTCAGATAAGTCCTCAGGCTGCACAGCAGATGTTGCAGGCAATTCAGGCAAAAGAGAATGAGACCCAGGAAAAAGTGCGGAAAGCCAAGGCTGCAGCAACAAGGCCAAGGGATAAGAACTGGTAGTCCAAGTCCAAAAGGCTCGAAGAACTTTTGGACCGTCCCGACAGGGACGAATATAATATTTAAGTCTCGAAGAACTTTTGGACCGTCCCGACAGGGACGAATATAATATTTAAGGCTTGAAGAACTTTTGGACCGGCCCGGGCAGGGCCCATATAATATAGAGAATATGAAAAAATTATTGATATCGTTTATATTGTTGTTGTCTGTGTCGGCCGTTTATGCGCAGACAAGCATTCAGGTACAGGCCCATAAGGTAGTCAGCATTGATGAGCAGTTCAATGTGACTTTCGTGATAGAGGGTGCCAAACCTACAGATTTCAGTTGGGAGCCTGGATCTGACTTTGATCTTGTCTGGGGACCTCAGCAGGGGCGTTCTACCAGTATCCAGATTGTTAACGGCAAGCGTACAGAATCCTCACAGACAACATATTCATATATCCTCAGACCTCTTAAGGCAGGAAAGTTTACACTTGCCCAGGCGAGTGCCAAGATAAAGGGAAATGAGATATATTCCAATCCTCATGCGATAGAGGTCGTATCTTCTGGATCATCATCGGGACAGTCATCTCAACCGTCCCAGAACAAATCCACTGGTCAGCAGGCGCAGCAAGGAAACATATCGGACTCTGATCTCTTCCTTAGACTGTCCCTTAATCGTTCGGAAGTGGTTGTGGGAGAGCCTGTTGTCGCAACTGTTAAACTTTACCAGAGAGTTAATGTTTCCGGTTTTGAGGGTGTGTCTTTCCCTTCGTTCAACGGCTTCTGGAGTCAGGAAATCGAGGCTCCGTCCAACATTGAATTCCATAGGGAAACATATGACGGACAGATATATAACGCAGCCGTCTTGAGGAAGTTCCTCCTTATACCACAACATCAGGGTAAGATCAGGATTGATCCGGCTGAGCTTGTCTGCCTGGTAAGTGTAAGGGTTTCATCGGGAGGAAACAGTATTTTTGACGGATTCTTTGACGAGTATAGGAATGTACGCAAGAAGGTACAGACAAGTCCGGTCACAATCAACGTGTCTCCGCTTCCTGCCGGTGCCCCTGCTTCGTTTGCAGGAGGAGTGGGCGAATTTACAATCTCGGCATCAGTAAGCAAGGATTCGCTCAAGACCCATGAGGCAGCATCGCTTGTGGTGACGGTAACAGGCAAGGGAAATGTATCGCTTCTTGAGACTCCGAAGGTATCGTTCCCGCCGGATATGGAGGTTTATGATACCAAGGTGACCAGCAACATTGCCCCAGGCGGTATGTCTGGAACAAGGAAATATGAGTATCCTTTCATCCCTCGTAGTCATGGTGATTTCGTCATTGAACCGATAAAGTATTCATATTATGATGTCAATCAGAAGAAATATGTGACCCTTGAAACCAAGCCGATAGATCTTGTGGTCTTGAAAGGAAATGAATCAGGAGGCTCAGCCGCCGTCATTTCGCTTGAATCCTCACAGAAGGATGTCAAGAACCTTGACAGTGACATCAGGTATATCAATGTAAAGGATCCGCTGTTGTCTTCTAAAGGACATTTCCTGGTCGGCTCGGGGCTCTTCTGGGTAATCGCGTCGCTTCTTGTCGCTACCGCAGTTGCGCTTTGGCTGCTCCTGCGCCGTATGGCGGCACGCAAGGCGGACATTGCCGGCACAAAGAACAGGAAAGCTACAAAGATGGCAATGAAACGTCTCCAGTTGGCTGGTACCTTCCTTAAACAGAACCTTTATACGGCATTCTATGAGGAACTTCATAAGGCTCTCTTGGGATTCATTTCAGACAAGTTGACAATTCCTGTTGCAGAACTTTCTAAGGATAGGATCTCAGAGGCGTTGAAAGAGGGAAGTGTTCCGGAAGAGTACATCAGTACATTTATAGGTATACTTGATGCCTGTGAGTTTGCAAGATATTCACCTTCAACCGGAAATGACGCCATGGCAGCGCACTATGCGGCAGCGGCGGATGTCATTTCTGCAATCGATTCCAGCATGAAAACAAAACGTTCCGGCTCTAAATCAGCCTTGCTTGCACTACTTCTTATGGTAGTGCCGTTCGCTGCGCATGCCCAAGAGGATGCATACGTGGATTCCCTTTGGAATGCAGCCAATACAGCGTATGCTGAAGGCCAATGGGAGGTTGCAGTGTCCGGATACGAGATGATCTCTGATATGGGGCTGGAGTCTGCTGCGCTTTACTGTAATACGGGTAATGCTTATGCAAAGAGTGGCAATGTGCCATTGGCGATTCTCTATTATGAGAGAGCGCTGAAATTGGACCCTTCATACGAAGATGCGGCATATAACCTTCAGATGATGAACGCACGCATTCAGGACCGTATAGATCCAGTACCGGAGTTCTTCCTGACCAAATGGATGAAGGATATTTCGTATCTTTTGGATACGGATGCATGGGCGATTGTTGCGCTTGTTTTGCTGGGGCTGACTCTTGCGATGTTCCTGCTCTTTCTTCTTGCCCCTTCTGTAGCAGGAAGACGTACTGGATTCTTCACAGGACTGGTATTCCTTGTGTTCCTGTGCTTTGCTTCAGGCTTCTCGGTGTCACAGAAGAAAGCCTATATGAGTGCGGATAAGGCCATAGTCACCAGGCCAGTAGTGTCGGTGAAGAGTTCGCCTTCTGCAGAGGCGTCTAAAGATCTCTTCATCCTGCATGAAGGAACAAAGGTGACAGTGCTTGACCAGGTTGGAACCTGGAATAATATCTCGCTTGCAGACGGACGACAGGGCTGGCTTCCGGCTGCTGCTATGGAAAGAATATAAGACTGATATAACTATAACACTATGAGACGACAGCTGACCATTATTCTCGGCATTTTTGCCGTATTCGCATCTCTGTGCAATGCTGAGGCAAAGCAGAAAGCCTTGCCGGACTGGCAGGATCCTCAGATTGTAGAGAAGAATCGTCTGCCTATGACGGCATCCTTCCACACTGGAGGACTTAAGATGTCCCTTAGCGGCATGTGGAAGTTCGCTTGGTATGAGACTATAGATTCCCGTAGCCTGGACTTCTTCAAGCCTGACTATGTAGATGAGACTTGGGGTGATATGCCAGTTCCTGGAATGTGGGAACTGAACGGATATGGAGATCCTGTCTATAAGAATGTCGGATATGCATGGAGCGGACATTATGTAAATAATCCGCCTTATCCTGCCCTGGAGCATAATTATGCCGGACAGTATAGAAAGACCTTTTTTCTTGGAGAGGAGTGGGAAGGTGAGGATGTCTTCCTGCACATCGGTTCAGCAACTTCTAACGTAAGAGTGTGGGTCAACGGCAAAGAAGTTGGATACAGCGAGGACAGCAAGCTTGAGGCCCGTTTCGACATAACTAAATACGTCAGGCCCGGAGATAATCTTATCGCATTGGAGATCTTCCGTTGGTGCGACGGTACCTACCTTGAGGATCAGGATTTCTGGAGAATGACCGGTATAGCACGTGATGTCTTGGTGTATTCGCGCGACAGACATAGGGTTGAGGATGTTCGCGTTCTTGCTTCGGCTGATGGTTCTGCGGATATAGCTGCCGAAGTGACCAAGGGTGTTACAAAGGTAAAGTTCATCATTGTAGATCCTTTTAATAAGGAGGTCGTTTCCGAGGAGGTTGCAGTTTCCTCAAAGGATAAGTCGGAAAGAGGATTGCCTACAGCTAAGGCTCAGGTACATGTTCCGTCAGTAAAACGATGGAGTGCTGAGACCCCATGGTTATATACACTCAAGATGGTGTCTTATGACAATAAAGGCATGACAGAGGTGTCCATGCTTGAGATTGGCTTCAGGGATATCGAGATAAAGGACGGTCAGCTTCTTGTGAACGGCCAGCCTGTGCTTATCAAGGGAGTCAACCGTCATGAGTTGAACCCATACAAGGGTTATGTGGTCAGCGAGGCTGATATGATTCAGGATATCATGATCATGAAGCAGCTCAATGTCAACGCAGTGAGGACATGTCATTATCCTAATGATCCTCTATGGTATTCATTGTGTGACAGGTATGGCCTTTATGTCGTGGATGAGGCTAATAATGAGTCGCATGGAATGGGTTACGGCAAGGAGTCTCTTGCACATGATCCGAACTATGAGATAGCGCATCTTGACAGAATCAGACGCATGGTCCAGCGTGATTTCAACCATCCGTCAGTCATTATGTGGAGTATGGGTAACGAAGCAGGTCATGGTAATAATTTCATGAAAGGATATGACCTGATCAAATCCATGGATACATCTCGTCCAGTCCATTATGAAAGGGCGGAGGGAGGCCCGGGAACAGACATCGCCTGTCCAATGTATTTTGACTACGAGAGTTGCGAGAAATATGCCTCACGCGATCCTCGTCCTGGCAAGCCTCTTATCCAATGTGAGTATGCTCACGCCATGGGTAACTCGTTGGGAGGACTGAAGGAGTACTGGGACCTTATCCGTAAGTATCCTGTGTATCAGGGAGGCTTCATCTGGGACTTTGTTGATCAGGCCCTCTGGTGGCCGGCTGATGCCCATAAGTATGGTACCGACCATGTCTTCGTGTTCGGTGGCGATTTCAATGACTACGATCCTTCAGACAACTCATTCTGCTGTAACGGAATCATAGCTGCAGATCGCAGCTATCACCCGCATGCATATGAGGTTGCATATCAGTACAGATCCATCCATACAACAGCAACCCGCGAGGAAGCTCTTTCGGGCAAGGTAAATGTTTATAACGAGAACTTCTTCATCGACCTTTCAAGATACATCATGCACTGGGGTGTGGAAGTAGATGGACGTCAGGTGTTGACAGGTTGCGTTTCTATGCCAGCTGTTGCTCCGCAGCAGAAAACTGATGTATATCTCGGCTTCAACGAGGCAGATATCATGGAAGCATGCGGTCTACGTGATCTAGAGTATCATGACGTTTATCTCAATGTCAGATATGTCCTCAATCGTGCTGATGGTCTTCTTCCTGCTGGTACCGAGGTGTCTTATGATCAGATCTGCATCACAGATGCCCCTCTGGAACTGTTTGCGGACTATTCTGGTGTTCCAGCGTATAGCCAGGACGGTGATGTGCATGTCTTTGCCGGAGGAATGCTCTACGAAGGAGCTTCAGGGGTGCGTTCAGCGCCATGGGAGGCTGTCTTTGATGCATCAAAGGGTATGCTGGTGAAATATACTCTTGCAGGTAAGGAACTGCTGGATGCTCCTCTTCAACCATGTCTGGCCAGAGCTGCTACCGAGAATGACCTTGGAGCGGGGCAGGATAAGAGAATGAAACATTGGAGAGAGGCTGAATGGACTGTGGAGACGTTTGATGTGTATCAGACAGATAGCTGTTATACAGTGACTGCAGAGTTCGCTCCTATCAAGGATTTTGCGTACATCCGCATGACATATAATATATATGCCGATGGTGTGGTCGAGGCAGTTGAGGAGTTCAAGGATGCCGGAAACCTTCAGAACGGAAAGCTTATCAACCGTATCGGTATGGAGTTCGCGATGCCAGGAGAGTACTCTACTATTGAATTCTATGGTCTCGGGCCTTTCGAGAACTATGCTGACAGATCAAGTGCGGCTTTGGTAGGGCATTATGTGCAGAGTGTTCAGGATCAGTATCATTACGGCTATGTGCGCCCTCAGGAGTCCGGAACAAAGACTCAGCTCAAGTGGATAAAGGTGCTTGATGATAATGGAGCCGGATTCGAGATTTCGTCAGACGTGAAATTCTCGGCATCTGCCCTTCCGTTCCATTGGAAGGAGATGGATGTTCGTATGCTTGGCAACAATCAGGCGCATTCTCTTGAACTCAAGGGTAAGGCTTATGAGGATCAGAGGGCACTTGGAACGACATGGATCAATTTCGATCTAGTGCAGATGGGACTTGGCTGCATCAATTCATGGGGCTCATGGCCTCGTATGGAACATCTGGTGATTCCTCAGGAATATACGTTCAGGTTTGTCCTCAGGCCGGTGAATAACTAAGATAAAAAAGATGGAACTCAGACTGAGTTCCATCTTTTTTTAATATCTGTTTAACGGCATGCCGTTGGTTTTCATGCGGACCTGTTTCTTGACAGTATCAATGACTGCTTCGTATTCTGCACGTCCTTCTTCTGTTGTGCCCTTGATCAGTTCAAGATGCGCAGCTGCGTTTGTGAGAACCATGTCTATGAGGTTTACTATGAACTCCATGTCTTTCTCAACGAAGCCGCGTGAGGTGATTGCCGGCGTTCCTACTCGGATGCCCGATGTGAGGAAAGGTGAGCGTGAGTCGAACGGTACCATGTTCTTGTTTACAGTGATGTCAGCCTTTCCAAGCTCCTTTTCTGCGACCTTTCCGTTAAGCTCAGGGAACTTGGCGCGCAAGTCGATAAGCAGAAGGTGGTTGTCAGTACCTCCTGACACAATCTTGTATCCTCTTGACTTGAATGCCTCTGCCATTGTCTGTGCGTTCTTGACTACCTGTTTCTGGTACTCCTTGAACTCAGGCTGGAGAGCCTCGTAGAACGAAACGGCCTTTGCTGCGATGCAGTGCTCAAGCGGACCGCCCTGTACTCCCGGGAATACACTTGAATTGAGTATCTGAGACATCTTCTTCACTGCTCCCTTAGGAGTTGTGAGTCCCCAAGGATTGTCAAAATCCTTGCCCATGAGGATGATACCTCCACGAGGACCTCGAAGTGTCTTATGAGTTGTTGAAGTAACGATGTGTGCGTATTTCACTGGGTTGCTGAGGAGGCCTGCAGCGATAAGTCCTGCTGTATGTGCCATGTCGATCCAGAGGATAGCTCCCACTTTGTCGGCAATCTCTCTCATTCTGGCATAGTCCCACTCACGAGAGTATGCTGATGCTCCTCCGATAATGAGCTTAGGCTTGTGCTCGAGGGCTCTCTGCTCCATCTGATCGTAGTCGATCATTCCTGTTGTTTCGCTGAGACCGTATGCAACAGCGTTGTATAGAATGCCTGACATGTTAACTGGGGAACCGTGAGTAAGATGACCTCCGTGTGCGAGATCAAGGCCCATGAATGTCTCTCCCGGCTTGATGCATGCCATCATTACTGCCATGTTTGCCTGCGCTCCCGAGTGTGGCTGCACATTAGCGTACTCTGCCTCGAAAATTTCGCAGAGACGGTCGATTGCAAGCTGCTCAATCTGGTCAACAACCTCGCATCCTCCGTAATATCTTGCTCCAGGGTATCCTTCTGCATACTTGTTTGTGCAGATTGATCCGAGTGCTTCCAGTACCTGGTCGCTTACATAATTCTCTGAGGCAATCAGCTCAATGCCTGATGTCTGCCTGTCCTCCTCCTTCTTGATAAGATTGAATATTTGAAGATCCTGTTTCATAGGGTTTATGTTTACATTTTACAAAAGTAAGCATTTTTTAGAAATGAAAGAAGTTTTTTAACTTTGTGCCAGCTAACACAAACTCAGATGCAGAACAGGAAACTTCTCAATATAGAATTAGGACGAATATCAGCCAGCGAATATAAGGATCTGCCTGAATCAGGTATTGTCGTAGTGCTGGATAATGTCCGAAGCGCCCATAACGTAGGGTCTGCATTCAGGACTGCTGATTCATTCAAGGCAGACAAGATATGGCTGTGTGGCATCTGTGCAGTCCCACCTTCAGCCGATATTCACAAATCAGCTCTAGGTGCAGAGGATAGCGTGGCATGGGAACATGTGGCAGATACCATGGAGGCCATACGCAGACTTAAGGAGGACGGATATGAAATTGTCAGTATCGAGCAGACGGTGAAGTCGGTAATGCTTGATACTTTCCGTCCGGAGAAGGGTAAAAAGTATGCACTGGTATTTGGTAATGAGGTGGCAGGCGTGGACCAGAAGGTCGTTGACGCCTCTGACTTTTCGCTTGAGGTGCCACAGTTCGGTACCAAGCATTCCCTTAATGTGTCAGTCACAGTCGGCGTGATACTCTGGCATTTCAGACTGTTTATCTAACGACAGGTGTGACAAAATGTCAGCATGTCCTGCTTGGCATTTTCTTTGTCCATACTGACGGCGCAAATCGAAAATCAACAAAATACAGAAATATGATCAGACCATTAGCAGACAGAGTCGTAATCGAGCCAAAGGCCGCTGAGACTCAGACAGCGTCAGGACTCTATATTCCTGACACCGCAAAGGAGAAGCCACAGCAGGGTACAGTCGTAGCAGCTGGCCCAGGCAAGAAGGACGAGCCTATGGAGGTAAAGGTAGGCGACGTAGTTATCTACGGAAAGTACGCAGGCACAGAGGTGTCTGTGGAGGGAAAGGATTATCTCATTATGAAACAGTCAGACATTTTAGCAATACTTTAATGTCTTTGACATTAGACTATAAATCCAAGAATATGGCAAAAGATATCAAATTCAATATAGACGCACGCGCACGCATGAAGGAAGGCGTTGATGCGCTTGCAGATGCAGTTAAGGTGACTCTCGGCCCTAAGGGACGCAACGTTGTGATCTCTAAGAAATTCGGAGCTCCACACGTTACCAAGGATGGTGTAACCGTAGCAAAGGAAATCACTCTTGAGGATCAGTTTGCCGATATGGGTGCACAGATGGTCAAGGAAGTTGCGGCAAAGACAAACGAGCAGGCCGGTGACGGTACGACTACCGCTACCGTTCTCGCACAGGCAATCATCAATGTGGGCCTCAAGAACGTTACGGCCGGTGCAAACCCAATGGACCTCAAGAGAGGTATCGACAAGGCTGTCGCTACCGTAGTGGAGAATCTCCGCTCGCAGAGCCAGGAGGTTGGTGAGGATTATGCGAAGATCGAGCAGGTCGGAACCATCTCTGCTAACAATGACAACTACATCGGAAAGCTCATCGCTGACGCAATGTCAAAGGTGAAGAAGGACGGTGTGATCACAGTTGAGGAGGCAAAGGGTACAGAGACTGAGGTTAAGGTCGTAGAAGGAATGCAGTTCGACAGAGGATACATCTCTCCATACTTCATGACAAACGGTGACAAGATGGAGGCAGTCCTCGATACTCCATACATCCTCATCACAGACAAGAAGATTTCTGCAATGAAGGATATCCTTCCTATCCTCGAGCCTATCGCTCGTGAAGGCAAGGCGCTCCTTATCGTTGCTGAGGATGTTGACGGTGAGGCGCTCACTACACTCGTGGTCAACAAACTCCGTGGAACTCTCAAGATAGCAGCAGTGAAGGCTCCGGGCTTCGGTGACCGTCGCAAGGAGATGCTCCAGGATATCGCAATCCTCACAGGAGGTATGGTTATCTCAGAAGAGAGAGGCTTCAGCCTTGAGACCACTACCCTTGCAATGCTTGGAAAGGCAGAGAAGGTTGTAGTGACAAAGGACAATACAACTGTTGTCAACGGTGCAGGCTCAGCAGAGGAGATCAAGGAACGCGCAGACCTTATCCGCAAGCAGATCGAGACTACTGCTTCGGACTACGACCGTGAGAAACTCCAGGAGCGTCTTGGAAAGCTCGCAGGTGGCGTTGCAGTCCTTTATGTAGGTGCTGCTACTGAGGTTGAGATGAAGGAGAAGAAGGATAGAGTGGAGGATGCGCTCAGCGCAACACGCGCAGCTGTCGAGGAAGGTATCGTTCCTGGCGGAGGAGTGGCATATATCCGCGCAGCTCAGGCTCTCAAGGGTCTCAAGGGTGAGAATGAAGACGAGACAACAGGTATCAACATCGTAGCACGCGCTATTGAGGAGCCTCTCCGTCAGATCGCAGCGAATGCAGGTGTAGAGGGTAGCGTGATCATCAACAAGATCGCAGAAGGCGAGGCGGACTTCGGTTACAATGCACGCACAGGCGAGTATGTGCATATGTTCGAGGCCGGTGTCATTGACCCAACCAAGGTGTCACGTGTGGCGCTTGAGAATGCGGCTTCTGTGGCAGGAATGTTCCTCACAACAGAGTGTGCTATTGCTGATATTCCAGAGCCGGCAGCAGCACCTGCAATGCCAGCAGGCGGAATGGGCGGTATGATGTAAAATATACTTATTATTATATATAAGGTGAAACTGATGGGGCGGACCAATGCGGTTCGCCCCATTTGTAATGTGATAAATTGTAACAAGGAGAATATTATCACCGTTATTGATTTTGGGAAGAGTATCGTTATGAATGTCCTGAATTGAAGGTTTCATCGTAATACATTGGCTAAATACTTAATGGAAATGTCAATTCAAGGAAAATCTTAAAGTTTGTCTATTTTTTTAAAAATTATGATTTGTTACAGAATATAATCTTATATGTTTTAAATTGAAAGTAAATATTGTTTTGTGTTTGGTTTTTGCTCATGGTATTTTTGGAAAAACGTGAATATATAACCTGAGTGTCATATTTTGGGATTTGGAATTGCAATAACAGTTTGTTAAATTTGTCAACGTACTTAAATAATCACTTGTTATTAAGTGCAAGATAACCCAAGTGTAGTGTAATGCTATCAATATTTATGTTTAACAACTAAAATCAACACTATGAAAAAAACACTATTGTTGATGTTTGCCATATTCGTAGCGAGTATAGGCATCGCTATGGCTCAGACCCTGACAGTTACAGGTACAGTCGTAGCAGAAAGTGATGGTCAGCCGGTTGTTGGAGCATATGTGCTCGTAAATGGAACAACTCTGGGAACTATCACAAACGATAAGGGCGAGTTCGGTATAAGAAACGTCCCTGCAGATGCTAAGGAAATCATTGTTACTTTCCTTGGTTATAGTACAGCCTCAGCTCCAGTTCAGGCCGAACCAGTAAAGGTTGTAATGAAGGAGGATGCAACATACCTTCAGGAAACTATCGTTGTTGCGTATGGTACGGCGGATAAGAAGTCGTTTACCGGTTCAGCAGAGGTCATCAAAGCTGAAAAACTTGAGAAGAGGACAGTTGCCAATGTGACTAAGGCTCTCGACGGACTTTCTACAGGTGTCATCACCACCTCGGGTTCGGGTCAGCCAGGTGCCGGTGCTTCTGTGGTTATTCGTGGTTTCGGATCCCTTAATGCCAGCACATCTCCTCTGTACGTTGTTGATGGAGTTCCATACGATGGAAATATCAACGCAATCAATCCTAATGACATTGAGTCTATGACAATTATCAAGGATGCCTCTGCAGGTGCCCTTTATGGTGCCCGTGGTGCAAACGGTGTCGTTATGATTACAACAAAGAAGGGTAAGGAGGGTTCTTTGAACGTTCAGTTCAAGGGTACTTGGAGTATCGCGTCAAGAGCAATCCCTCGTTATGAGACTATGGATTCGTATCAGTGGACAGAGGATCTGTATTCTATGTATGCAAGAAATGGCCGTAGTGCAGGTTATGTCGGTGCAGACGTACATACTTACGCTGTGGGTCAGATGGTCTCAGGTTCGCATGCTATCTTTGGAAAGAACGAGCAGTATAATCCGTTCACACGTGAGCTTTCTGACCTTATCGATCCTGCTACAGGTAAGATCAAGGACGGAACTGGCCTCAAGTGGGACGAGGACTGGCTTGATGAGTCTACAGCAAAGAATCCTCTCCGTCAGGAATATGTGTTAAGCGTTGGCGGTGGTACAAGCAAGACAAAATATATGTTCTCTTTGGGATATCTCGATCAGGAAGGTCTTGTAAAGGGAACAGACTTCAGCAGATTCTCTGCACGTGCTAATGTGGATGCACAGGCAAAAGAGTGGTTCAAGGCTGGCTTGAATGTCAATCTTGCAAGCAATACCACTAACTCAACAGTGCTTGGTTCAAGCGCTTCATCAAGTTCTGCATATTCTAACGTCTTCTACTCATGCGCAACAATGGCGCCGATCTTCCCTGTATTTCTTAAGGATGAGGCAGGTAAGACTGTTTACGAGAATGGAAAGGCTGTTTATGACTGGGGTGAAAACAGACCAGCTGGTGCAAATGCAGGATGGCATCCTATCGCAAACCTCGAAGAGGACAGATATTTGGGCGTAACTGATAACCTCAGCGGTAGAACATATGTTGACCTTGGAAACTTGAAGCATGGTCCGCTTCAGGGATTGAAGCTTAGCGCAAACTTTGGTTTCGACTATGTCAACGAAAGAGCAACTACTTATTACAATCCTAACTTTGGTAATGCTGAGAATATCAACGGTCTTCTTGATGAGACTACTGGCAGAACATTCAGCTATACATTCAACCAGTTGCTTACATATGACCGCAAGTTCGGCAAGCATAGCGTGAACTTCCTTGCAGGACATGAGTTCTACTCATATAATTTCAAGCTCCTTGGTGCGCAGAAGACAGGTACAGCAGGTGATAATCTTTATGAACTTAATGGCTTTGTTACAAATTCGGGCATTTCCGGATATTCACAGGATTATCGTGTTGACTCTTGGCTTACAAGATTGAACTATGGATATGCAGACAAATACTATGCTTCTGCTAGTTATCGTAGAGATGCTTCATCACGTTTCCATAGCGAAAACCGTTGGGGAGACTTCTGGTCAGTGGGTGCAAGCTGGAGAATTTCTGAGGAAGCATTCCTTAAGGATGTCTCTTGGGTTGACAACATTACCCTAAAGGCCAGCTACGGTGTTCAGGGTAATGACTCTATCGGTTCTCTCTATGCATGGCAGCAGCTCTATAGCCTTTCATATCCAAATGCAGGTATGGGTGGCGCCCTCATTTCAAAGCTTGAGACAAAGGATTTGAGATGGGAGAAGAATAAAAACCTTAACGTAGGTGTTGATGTAAGCCTTTTCAACCGACTTAACGTTTCAGTAGAATACTATAACAAGGTTACTGAAGATATGTTGATGAGCTATCCAATGGCTGTTTCTCTTGGTTTCTCTGGTTATAACAAGAACATCGGAAGCATGCTTAACTCAGGTCTTGAGTTCACAGTTTCAGGTGATGTCATAGCAAAGGAAAACTTTGTATGGAATATGTCCTTGATGGGATCGACAGTACACAACGAGGTGCTCAAGCTTACTGAAAACGGCAAGCCTATCAAATCTACTAACAGTATCATTGAGGAAGGTTCTCCAATCAACTCATTCTATCTCGTTAAATCAGCTGGTGTAAACCCTGCAAACGGTGATAAGCTTTACTACATCTGGGAAGAGGATGAGAATGGTAACAGAACATATTCTATAACAAGCGATCAGGCTAAGGCTACAGCATATCGTGAGACTTGCGGAAGCCGTATCCCAGCTCTTTACGGTTCTTTTGCCAATGACTTCAAGATCGGCAACTTTGACGTAAATCTCCTCTGTACATACTCAATCGGTGGACAGATCCTTGACGGTCTCTATTATTCATACCTCTATAATACATATCCAGGTACAGCCGCTCACGTTGATAGAGCAAAGGCATGGCAGAATCCAGGAGATGTAACAGAGATTCCTAGAATTGATCTTGGTGGATCTACTGATATCCTTTATACTCAGGATGATCTTGTATCTGCATCATATTTTGCAGTAAAGAGCCTTACATTGGGATATACACTTCCAAGCAAGTGGATGAAGGCAGCAAATATGAACTCAGTGAGAGTATATCTGTCAGGTGATAATCTGCTTCTTTGCTCAGCAAGAAAGGGTCTTGATCCTCAGTATAACTTCTCAGGTAGCACAGGTTACAGCTACACTCCAGAGAGAACAGTATCACTTGGTGTTGAGGTAAACTTCTAATGATTTAAAACGGAAATATTATGAGAAAATATATATATATATTATCAGCAACAGCAGCGCTGACATTCGGTACTGCCTGCGATTCTCTCATGAATACTGAGCCGACAGCTTCTCTTGGAAGTGATCAGATTTTCGCTTCTGCATCATCTGCCATGACTGCTGTGAATGGTATTTATCGTGCGATGTATTGTGCTGAGTGGGGTCCCGCATGGGAACATGAGAATGGTGGACTTATGGCGTATAACCTAGCCAGCAATCTGATGTCGGAAGATATCATCCAGACACAGATGGGATCAGGTTGGTTCTATTATGATTATGCATATGGAATCGGTTCTGACTGGACTCTCTCTCAGGGAAGACAGGCACAGTGTTGGAACTTCTTCTATACATTGATTTCGAATGCCAATGCTGTCATCGCTCAGGAGAAAAACCTTACCGATGATGAAAATATGGCAAAATATGTTGTAGGTCAGGCATATGCTCTGAGAGCTTATTGTTATCTCTGGCTTGTGCAGAATTATCAGCAGTGTGATCCTACGCTTCCTGGAGTTCCGGTATATACCGAACCTACTACTATTGAGTCTAAAGGAAAGGGCCGTGGAACAGTTCAGGATGTGTATGACAGAATCAATGCAGACCTCAACGAGGCAGTAGCACGTCTTTCTGCTACTACATTGGCCCAGCAGCATGCCTCTCATATTGATCAGTATGTTGCTCAGGGACTGAGAGCAAGGGCTTTTATGGTTCAGAAGAAATATCCAGAAGCAGAGGCTGCTGCTCTTGCGGCTATGAAATCACCTACAGCTCAGATCGTTCCTTTCAATCAGACAGCTAAGGTTAACGACGTGTCAAATGACAACGTTATGTGGGGTCTTGCAATCCAGACCGATCAGTCTCTGTCAAACGCTGGTATCTATGCTCATATCGATGCTGATTCTGGTAATACATATAGCGCTGGTACACAGTTCCTTATTTCTGCTTGGTTGTATGATACAATGCCTGCTACAGACGCACGTCGTGCTTGGTGGACCGCACCGCTTCCTGAGGAAGAGTGGGTTCCAGGTACTTCAACGATGTCTTATGTTCAGAAAAAGCTTGTATACAAGGATGCTTCTTTAGGAACTGGAGACTATATCCTCATGCGTATGGAGGAAATGGCTCTTATCGCTGCAGAGGCTGCTTGTCATCAGGAGAAATATGCTGATGCAAAGGAACATGTTTCTTTGGTTGCGTCACAGCGTGATCCTAATTACGAAACAGATCTTGCTAAGTATGCTGAAAGCAACCAGTATCAGGCGCAGACTTCTTCGCAGCTCATGACCCTGATGGATTACATCCTGTTCCAGCGTCGTCTCGAGCTTTGGGGTGAGGTTTCAAGAACACACGATCTTCAGAGATTGGGCCTTGGTGTGACAAGAGATTATGCTACAACTAACCACACAGTGCCTTATGATCTTGACCCAGCATCCGCTGAGCTTATCTATGCAATTCCTTTGACTGAGTTTGATGGAAATGATGCTCTCGATCTTGAGAAAGACCAGAATCCTCTTTAATCTCTAAATTCTTGAAGTTATGAAAAATATATTGAAATATACTTTGTGTGTACTTGGACTTGCCATAATGGTGTCTTGTACGCAGGAGAAGGTTACATATGATTTTGGTGAAAATCCAGGTCCTGCAGTGACTTTTGCTTCAGCCAAGCTTAAATTGCCTGGCTTGACAGCGGAGAATAATGGTAAACTCGAGATTCCTTTGTATCGAGGTAATGTTAATGGTGCAGTATCAGTGGATGTTCAGCTTGAGGGTGCAGAAGGCCTATGTGAGCTTGCTTCCACAAAAGTTGAGTTTGCTGATGGTCAGAATGTCGCTAATGCAGTATTGACTTTTGATTATAGCGCATTGACTCCAAAACCTGCAAATCTTACACTCAGCGTTGTTAATGAGAAAGATCTTGCAATTGATGGTATCCAAGAGACAACATTTACGTTTGTAAAACAGCTTACTTACGAGCTTGTGGGAACAGGAGTTCATTATTCATTCTTCTGGCATGCATACTTTGGTGATATAGCTGCCGGTATTTGGGAGCAGGATCTATATAAGGCGCAGGAAGGCAATTATTTCCTTCTTAAGGATTGCTGGACTTCTGGCACTGATTTCAGTTTCTATTGCGACGGAACAGAAGTGGATTGGTATACAGAAGATACAGGTGTTTCTTATGGCTCTTATGGTAATATCTATCTCTATTTTACTGGTGCTACTGTAGCCAAGAATACCGATGGTTTATATGAACTTACACTTGACGTTCCGGAATACTATCTACCTGAATATTACAATTATGCGTTAGTAGAGGGTGGAATGGAAGAGTTTACATTCCCTGAAGGTTTCGAATTTGACTAGAACCTTTTCTGGTAAACTACATAAATATTGACGTTGTCGGACAGTACCTGTGAAGGGACTGTCCGACTGTCTTTAAGTGATACTCTTCGAATCCGATAAAAAAGAGAAGAGACAACTTTCCGATTGTCTCTTCTCTTTAGCTATAAGAAAACCTCTAAATATGCTCTATTTATGAGAGTTTGTTAATGTATACTGCGATACCGCTCTTGAGGTTTGCAGCCTTGTTCTTGTGGATAACGCCGATCTTTGCGAGCTTGTCGATCATTGCATAAACCTTAGGAGCATTAGCCTCTGCTGCTGCCTTGTCTGTTGTGTTACGAATCGCACGAATTGCGTTTCTTGTTGTCTTTGCATAATACTTATTATGCAATCTGCGCCTCTCGCTCTGGCGATAGCGCTTGTCTGCTGAAGCGTGGTTTGCCATTGTTATTCTTTTTTATATTTTTCGTAGTCGGTAGGGGAATCGAACCCCTCTTGCAAGAATGAAAATCTTGAGTCCTAACCGATAGACGAACCGACCAAACT
>JAFYRK010000113.1 GCA_017559545.1 Bacteroidales bacterium | reverse complement strand
GCTGCAAAGGTGGCTGCAATCGGAAATGAGAAAGCGAAAATGACTGTTGATGGGGTTTCGCTGGCATATAATGTTGTTCAGATAAACAGATTTCGATCGATGATGACGGAACTGTATCAGATCAGTAATTATATTGCCTTTAATGCTAGAGTGAGAGGATATTGTACCCAGCAGGAGTATGATCTGGTGATGGAATGTCAACGTCAGATCAATGACTGCCAGAATCACATAAGCAAGCACGGCGTGATGTCTATTATTGATGGGGTGTCTTTGTTGGTGGGTATAATGAACTCGTTTGACAAGAGGTAGAACATGAGTATATAATTTTGATCGGAAAGGAAACTTTCCTTTATGCGTTAATTAGAATTATTAGGCTATATTTGCTGATAGAAATTTATTGAGTATGATAGAGAATGTTATCATAAAGAATTTCAAGTCGATCAGAGACTTGGAGTTGCCATTGACCAATCTGAATGTACTGATTGGCTCAAATGGTGTGGGAAAGAGTAATTTCATCTCATTCTTTGAGATGGCTAAGGCTATCTTCGAACAGCGTTTCGGCAGTTATACCTTGGAAAAAGGGGGAATAGATAATCTTCTGTATCGGGGTCGAAAGGTTTCAAAAGAGATATATGGCTTGATGGATTTCAAGAATACTAATGCGTTCTTTTTTACATTGAAGCCGGCTCAGTCAAATAAAGGGTACATAGACAACACAGGAGATTATTTTAATAGACGTGGGGAAGGAACTAAAGATTATTCCGGTCAATGGCACAGAACCTTCTGGGATTCAGCAGTGGAGGAGTCTAATCTTATGGGAAAGATGTATGGTCGTGCATATTATTTAAACTCGTACCTTGGTAGTTTTACCGTATATCATTTCCACGACACAAGCTCCTCTTCTCCAATGCGAGGACAATGTGAGATTAATGATAATTCGTTCCTACGGGATAATGGATCAAATCTGGCAGCATACCTTTATATGCTCAAACAGACGGATGAAAAGGCTTTCCGCTTGATTGAAGGTACGATACATTCAATCGCTCCTTACTTCATGAGGTTTAACTTGAGGCCGGATCCTGTAACCCCATCTAAGATAGCTTTGGAGTGGGAGGAGGTAAATTCGGATATGTATCTGAACGGTTATAGCTTTTCTGATGGCACAATTCGTTTCATTGCATTAGCTACGTTGCTGCTCCAGTCAAAACTTCCAGAAGTCATCATTATTGATGAGCCTGAATTGGGACTTCATCCTGCAGCAATAAATAAGTTGGCAGCCCTCATCAAAAGAGCATCCAAGAGCAGTCAGATAATACTGTCAACCCAGTCAACGAATCTGGTTAACTGCTTTGAGCCGGAGAATATCATCGTAGTGGATAGGGAAGACGAGCAGACTGTTTTCAAACGTTTGAATTCAGCCGACCTGTCTGTGTGGATGGATGAATATAACTACTCTATCAGTGATATGTGGGAGACAAATCTTATAGGAGGACAGCTGTGATGAAGAGGTTGAATATTGTTGTCGAGGGACAGACAGAACAGAGTTTTGTAAATGAGGTGTTGGCTCCATATTTAAGGAATAATGGTGTGTCCTTGATTATCCCTAGATTGATTCGTACCAGCAAGACAGGACGAGGTGGATTGGTTAATTATCATCATCTCCATAATACGATAAAAGGATTATTGAGTAATCCTCACGACGGAAATATTGTGGTCTCAAGTTTCGTGGACTTTTTCCGTATTCCGAATAATATGCCGGGTTATGACGAGGCGATGCGATCAGGTGATGATTTGCAGAGAGTCGAAAACCTACAGCAGGCATTAGGCGAATCGATAGCGGACAGACGCTTTATTCCGTACATCCAGTTGCACGAGTTTGAGGCTTTGCTGTTCTCCAACAACAAAGGTTTTGAATATCTTTGGGAAGATGATATGTCATCAAAGACAAAAAATATTGTCGATTCATTCGAAAATCCGGAAGATATAAATTCCGCTCCCGAGACTGCCCCGTCAAAAAGATTGCTGGCAATCAATCAGAAATACGATAAAGTCCTGGAAGGAAACGTGATTGCACTAGAAGTCGGAATCAATGAAATGCTTGCCAAATGTCCGCGATTCGCCGACTGGGTAAGTCGATTAATTGAGGCTTGTTCTGAATAGCGGTTTAACAAATGTTTAATAAATCAAGCAAAATCGCCCTCTCAGATACCTGAGAGGGCGATTAAAGTGATTCGGTGGAGATCAATTAGTACCCAAAAATCTCCTCCAAAGTAAGTATCTGGACTGGGCCGAGGGTCTGGAGGTAGGCGGTGTCTAGGTCCTTGAGGTCGCCGAGGATGCCGTAGACGTAGGTGCGGTCCTTGACCCATTTCTGCTGGGTTGCCTTGACGTCGTCGAAGGTGAGGGTCTGGGCTACTTCGAAGATCTGCTTGCTGCGTGGCTCGGTGATGCCGAGTTCGCGGTCGTTGATGTCGCTGTTGATCACGCCTCTTCCTGAGATCCTTTCGGTTCTCAACCCGGGAACGGGGTTAACTAACGGACCACTACACTCTCATCAGGTTTGTCATTACCTCCGATAAACTTCTTAACGAATTCCCCAGGGTCTTGAACTTCGAGCCGACGACACCGTGTATGGACTTTATGGCGGCTATGTTCGCCTCCTTATTTTCAGTAGCGGTCAAGCGGTCTTTTGCTCCCTTCTTCAGGTATGACAAGGTCAGGTTACCCACACGGAGAGTCATCA
This sequence comes from Bacteroidales bacterium, assembly GCA_017559545.1. Taxonomy (GTDB): domain Bacteria; phylum Bacteroidota; class Bacteroidia; order Bacteroidales; family UBA932; genus Cryptobacteroides. The sequence continues at coordinate 93,059 of JAFYRK010000113.1, read as the reverse complement.
GTGCGTATGATTATCATCAAGTAATCCTTTGAGATTATCTGCCACACTCCATATATTTAAGCAAAACCATTAAAAGAATTACACAAATTTGTATATTCGCATAGCTAATCTGAATAAGGCATATTATTTAACTAACGAATACTATGGATTTTAAAGAAGCACTAACTTATATCAATCTAGGCAACTGTATATTATTTACAGGGTCTGGATTCTCAAAAGGAGCAACAAATTCCAAGGGCACTACTATGCCTACTGGTTTAGGCCTAGCTGAAATCTTGTATAATGAATGTAATGAAACCTCCGATGGTGGCGACCTACAAGATGCCTCTAATCTGTACATTGATACTTTTGGAACTAGCACACTTGTTCGACGCCTTAAGGAGTTATTTACAATTGAGGATTCCCATAACTTAACTGCTGACCAAAAATACATAACCTCATTACCGTGGAAAAGAATCTACACCACGAACTATGATAATATCATTGAATTAGGCTATGACTGTTCCGGCAGAAAGATATTCCCCAAAGTGCTTTCGGATAGTTTACCTGATTCTGATAAAACAAAGTTATGCGTTCACCTGAATGGATATATCGGGCGTTTAGATGACTCATCCCTGGATGGCGAGTTTAAACTGACCGACCAAAGTTATACTACAGAAGACTTTGTGGAAAGTGATTGGCTTACACTTTTCGACAGTGATCTTAAAACATGTGACGCAATATTCTTTGTGGGATTTTCTATGAGTTCTGACATAGACATCAAAAGAATTATCCACAGAGATCCAGAAATATACCAAAAATGTTATTTCATTGTTTATGAAAAAGAGAAAAAACCTATTGTACGTACACTTGAAAATTACGGCACAGTTTTACCGATAAATACAAGTGGATTTGTTGAAACTTATAAGCAAATCACACCTAAACCTTTTAGGCTTGATGAGAAATACAAATGCTTTGACATTATAAAAACTACGACTGCGAATCCAGTTGAGATTATGGATAAGGACATCCATAATTTATTGACACTTGGAACTGTTGATATAGAGAAGATAGAAGCTTCAATTAATTTCCCGGAGAAGGAGTACTATATTAATAGAACTATTGTTGCTGAGATTCTCGAGCGTATTGACAAAGGATGCAACAGACTATTAATTCACTCGGACATAGCTAATGGCAAGACTATGCTTCTTTTAGGCTTAGCCTTGCATTTAAGTAAAAAGAGATATAATGTATATTTCTATAATGGCTATAATTACAATATAAACAATGAGATTGAAAAAATCTGCAATAACTCCGCTAGCAACATTGTTTTCATTGTCGACAACTACTCAAACAACAAATTAGTTCTTGACTCCCTTAAACTTTTGGGGCAGAATAGCACCATAATCCTAAGTGAACGAAGCGTCATCAATGAAGTCGCTGTGGAATGGCTAACCCCAAAATTAGGAGAATTTGAAGAGTTTGACATCAACAAACTTTCTAAAGAAGACAGGGCATATCTAATACAAATACTTGACAATTTTGGCTTCTGGAGTGCAAAAGCTACCTATGACTTACACCGCAAGGAACAATACGTTTCTAGCACTTGCCATGACAACATAAGGAATATACTTTTGGACTTACTTAAGTCGAAATCTGTTTTCGACCGATTCAAATCAATTATTAATGATATTCAAGGCAAGCAAGGATACTATGAAGCATTGCTTTTGATGTTAATCGGCAAAGTCTTTAATATTGAGTTAGACTTGGATAAAGTCTCCATAATTTTAGGACGCGAGAAGATTAATAGCAGTGCGTTCAGAAGAAATCCGACAATTGCTGAATTTGTCAATTTTGACCAAGGGCAAATCATCGTTCGTTCTTCTTTGTTAGCTGAAATCATATTGTCTGAATTGTCAAGTACTAAAACTGTTGTTGACCTGTTAATTGAGGTCTTTAAAAAGTTTGATAGAAACAGACACATTGACAGCTATCGTCAAGCGTTGATTACCTTCCTTTCGTATACAAACCTCCAGCGAGTATTAAATAAGAAAGACGCAGAATATAACAACAATATCTATAGATTCTTTGAAAGTGTCAAGACTTTGATGTTCTGCAGAGAGAACCCTCACTTCTGGTTGCAGTATGCTATTCTTGTGCTATCTAGCAGAGATTATGATAGAGCAGACAAATATTTTGAAACATCATATGCATTTGCTAAAAAGAATGATTACGAAACGTTTGCCATAGACAATCATTACGCTAGATTCATACTAGAGAATGAACTAAACAGCGGGACTCATGAAACTTGCATGGAAGCCTTCAAAAAAGCTCACGACATTTTAATGAACCCTATTCATAAAACAAAAGTTCGTTTTTATCCATACAGAGTTGCACAGAATTATTACCCATTTTATGAAAAATTCTATGCAACAATGTCTGCTGCTGATAAAAAGTACTTCTTGAAATGTTGTAATGAAATAAACCATAGGGCAAAAGAATATGCAGAAACTGCCGAAAGCATCAGATCGAAATCTGACGTTAGAAGAGCAATAAAACTTCTTGATCAGATACAAATAGAAGTATCTGATGAAAAAGGACCTGCAAAATAAATAAACGAAAGAAGTCGTAGCATTAGTTTGCATTGGCTAGTCTGCCATTCAAACAGCGTTTTATGATATACGAAAGATATATTTTTACGATCATCTCCTCTCCTGTTAAGGAAAGGAGATGCTTCTATATGTATTGAGAACATGCCACCACTGACATCATTTACTCTGTCATAACAATTTATGCATCCGGTTCAACCACAGGAACATTCCCAAATTGGGCACGTGCCTTCAATCTGTCTTTTTTATATAAAATTCCACCATTAGAAAACTTGCAAACTTTTATGCATCTGAAGACATAGCATAACATTGCAATAGAACTACAAGGATGTAGATTTATGCATTGTATATCAGAAGTCAGATACTGAAACTGTAGTGCGCAACAACAAGAAATATGACGCTTTGCGAAAACAGTATAGCATGACTCAACGATCAGATGCTCATACATCAATCGAAAAAGAAGTGGAAACACTTTGCAAAGAGTACACTTCTATTTTTAAAGATTGTGTAACAGGGAGATACCCTAATGTTGTCTTTATTGATAACTTTGAAGATGCAGACAAAACACTTGCGTGGCAGTCATTAGGAAATTGTGTCGCGACTAAACAAGTGGCAGAAATCACTTCAAGCATGTTACTTATAGCCACAACGATAAATAAGGTACAAATATCCGATGCACTTATTGAGACTAACAGTCCAAACTAATCAATGTTCTTTCTAGTGTACCCTTCCCTGTTATGACGCTTACATAATAATCACAACCGGCATCCAGTGTTTCTGGATGCCGGTTGTGCGTTTATATAAATTCACCCTTAATACCCGAAAATCTCCTCCAAAGTGAGAATCTGGATAGGGCCGAGGGTCTTGAGGTAGTCTGTGTCAATGTCCTTGATGTCACCGAGGATACCGTAAACGTATGTGCGGTCCTTGACCCATTTCTCCTGTGTCGCCTTCACGTCATCAAGTGTAAGGGTCTGTGCAACTTCGAATATCTGCTTGTTGCGTGGCTCAGTGATGCCGAGCTCACGATCTGTGATGTAGCTGCTGAGCACGCCTCTTCCTGATACTCTTTCAGTCCTGATTCTACTCACAAGCGCCTCCTTTGCAATGTTGAATGCATTCTCTGAAACAGGCATCTCATTGATGATCTCATCGAAAGCCTCGATTGCAGTCTTCATCTTGTCGTTCTGTGTTGCTATGAACGCATAATACATATATGTACCATCCTTGTGTGATGGCATATAGAGCCTTGCGCTTGAAGAATAGGCAAGACCACGCGCCTCACGCATTTCCTGGAAGACGATCGCGTTCATGCCACCGCCGAAATACTCATTATAAAGAGTAAGATATGGATCAGCAGCAAGGTCGAGCTTCTCGTCTCTGTTGGAATACTGGATATATCTTATCTGTTTAGCATCGTATGGTGCGAGATAAACCTTGCTCTGGTCAACATTCTTGTAATTGATATGCTGTTTTTCAAGCGGCTTGAGATTCTCCGCAACCTTGTGGTTCGCCTTGAGCATCTCAGCAGTCTCTGTCTCTGAAGCTGGGCCGTAATAACGGATCTCGTGCTGACATCCGAGAAGATCGCGAACCTTGGCAAGAAGCTCCTCAGATGTGAGGCTCTGGATCTGATGGTTGCTCATTGTAACCTGATTGATGTATTCAGGACCATAAAGGATATAGTTCTGAAGTGCGTTGAAGCAAGAACCTTGGCTAAGCTTCGCGTCTTTACGTGACTTGAACATATCTGCCTTCAGGTTGGCAAGGATGAGCTCGTCCGGCACGGCATTGTATGCAAGATCTTCAACGATTTCCATAGCCTTAGGCATGTTCTCGGCAAGACCGTTGATCGAAATCGAAGTAACGTTACTTCCTGAGCCCATGTTGAAGTTGCATGCAAGCTGGTACATCTCCTGTGCGATTTCCTCTGCGGTTCTTGTCGGTGTGCCGAGGTAGCTGAGGTAGTTGAAAGCGAGATTGAGTGCAGGGTCCTCTGTCACACCCTTATTATATGAATAAGTCACATAGGTGATGTCATTGAGCTTGTTCTGTACGTAGAGGACATCAAGTCCATTCACGTCAAAGAAGCTCATGTCCTTGTCGTAATCAACGTAAACAGGCTCGATAGGAGTAACCTCTGTCGCCTGGATCTCAGCGAGGAATGCACTCTGGGCATCTCGGTTGGCCTTGATAGGAGTGATCTTAGGTGCAGATACCTTCTGGACAGTCTTGTCTTCTCCCTGACGCTTGTAAACTACTGCGTAGCTGTTCTCTCCAAGATACTTGTCTGCCCAGTCGATGACATCCTGCTTGGTTACTTTGCTGAGGTTGTCAATCCATGCCACCTCATCGGCCCAGTCTGTTCCGTTGATGAATGACTGGACGAACATATCCGCTCTGTCGGAGTTTCTCTCCAACATTCTCATCTGTCTGAGCTTAAGGTTGTTGATTGTACCTGTCAGAAGAGACTCGTCGAACTCGCCGCTACGGAGTCTTGCGATCTCAGCAAGAATAAGGTCCTTGACCTCCTCAAGGGTCTGCCCCTGCTTAGGGTTGGCGATGATAAGGAATTCGCCGGCGTCAGGACGAGTGTATGACATGGCCTGTGCTCCGAGCACCTTCTGCTGCTGATTGAGGTTGAGGTCGATAAGTCCGGCAGATCCGTTAGAGAGTATATATGACACAACATCGGCGACAAGAGCCTCTTGTGTGCCTGCGCCAGGATATTTCCATCCGATCATGATGTTCTCAGCGTCAAGTCCATAAACATCCTTGGAAACAGGTGACTCGATAACTGTATTGGTCTCGAAGTCAACTTCCGGAAGTTCGGTGTTTGGCTCCATCTGGCCGAAGTATTTCTCTATGATTGAGAGCATCTCGTCCGGATCGAAGTCACCGCTGAGGCAGATTGCCATGTTGTTAGGCACATAGTATGTCTTGTGGTAGTTCTTGATGTTTGTCACAGAAGGGTTCTTGAGGTGCTCCTGTGTTCCGAGAACTGTCTGTGTGCCGTATGGGTGGTCAGCGAAGAGTATGCCGTCCATAGCCTCGAGAGACTTTCTGAAGTCGTTGGTGAGGGACATGTTCTTCTCCTCATATACAGTCTCAAGCTCGGTGTGGAATCCGCGGATCACAGGGTGCATGAAGCGGTCAGCCTCGATACGCGCCCAGTTCTCGATCTGATTTGAAGGGATATCCTCCACATACACTGTCATGTCGGTTGAAGTGTAGGCGTTTGTGCCCTCAGCTCCGATGACAGACATCAGCTTGTCATATTCGTTAGGAATGAAATAGTCGGAAGCGATATAACTGATTGAGTCGATCTGGCGATACAGTGCAGCTCTTTCTGCTTCGTCTTCAGTAACGCGGTAGACCTCAAAGAGTGCCTCGATTTCGTCAAGAAGAGGTTTCTCGGCTGCATAATCCGCTGTTCCGAACTGCTCTGATCCCTTGAACATAAGATGCTCAAAGTAGTGTGCAAGACCTGTAGTCTCAGACGGGTCGTTCTTTCCTCCGACCTTTACGGCGATATAGGTCTGGATGCGTGGGGTTTCCTTATTGACAGTCATGTAAACTTTCAGGCCGTTGCCCAAAGTGTACATCTTTGTCTCCATCGGGTCGTTTGCCACAGTCTCATATCTGTACTGTGAGCAGCCTGCCAGAAGAGCGATGGCGGCAGCTGCTATGATGATAAAACGTTTCATTATTAATGTGGGGATTAGTTAGTCTCTGCGTGCAAGTCCGATGTAGTAGAGGAGTGTGGCAAGCGAGCCGAGTGCTGCAATCACATAGGTGTAAGCAGCCCATTTGAGCGCGTCAATCGCCATCGGACGTGTTGTGTGGTCGGTGATTCCTGTCTGTGTCAACCAGCTGATGGCTCTGCTGCTGGCGTTGATTTCAACAGGGAGGGTCACAAAACTGAAGAGGGTAGTAGTTGCGAACAGTATGATGCCGAACCAGAGCAGGCCAGGGAAGATGTTGATGAAGATGACACCAGCAAGGAGCACCCACTGTACGATGTTGGCAGCGAAGTTCACCACAGGTACAAGTGCTGAACGCAGGCGGAGAGCTGCATATCCGTGTGCATGCTGCACAGCGTGGCCGCACTCATGTGCCGCTACCGCAGCAGCCGCAACGCTGCGGCTTGCATATACACCCTCGCTGAGCGCGATAGTCTTTGTCTGAGGGTTGAAGTGGTCAGTCAACATTCCAGAGGTAGGGACAACCTTTACGTCGTATATGCCATGGTCGGCAAGCATTTTTCTTGCGACGTCAGCGCCTGTCATTCCGTTAGACAGGCCGACCTGCGAATACTTGTTGAAACGGCTCTGCAACATGCTTTGAACCAGCATGCTGAGCACCATGATTACGATCATTATGATCCAGATGTTCATGTCTATGAAGTTTTTATGGTTAATAATCTGTCATTTTGTCTGCCATGCAGGCACGACAATGCCGGGTTATGGCCGGCGCGTAGTGTGCAAAAAGCAGACCATTCACAAAATTAGCATTATTATCAGATAATTTAGTACTTTTGTAACTGATTTTGAAACTTTGACATGTATATAAACAGCGACTTCTCAAGACTGGAGATCAGCCTGAAAGGCTGCCTTGAGAATTATAGATATTTCCGTTCGATACTTCAGGACAAGACTAAACTTCTTGTGCTGGTCAAGGCCAATGCGTATGGTCATGGTGCGGTTCAGTTCGCGTCCCTTATGGAGGAGGCAGGTGCAGACTATCTGGCTGTGGCCTATCCGGTTGAAGGTATAGAACTGCGTCAGGCGGGAATCAAGTCGCCGATAATGGTGCTTACTGCAGGAACAGACTCTTTTGAGCAGATAGTGAATTACGGTATTGAACCGGGTATTCCAAACATGTGTTCGCTTAAGGAACTCTGCAGTGTGCTTGAGAAGCGTGGCACGACCGATTTTCCAATCCATATCAAGCTCGATACAGGAATGCACCGTTTGGGCTTCATGACAGAGGAACTTAATGAACTCATGGACTTCATGAAGACGTGCAGAACTGTCAGGGTCAAGTCAGTATATTCACACCTGGCCGCTTCTGATGATCCTTTATGTGATGATTTTACATTGGGCCAGATCGCTCATTTCCAGAAGAATGCTGACGCGTTGTCTGAAAGTCTGGGATACAGGCCGATGTATCATATCCTTAACTCAGCCGGAATAGAAAGATTTCCGCAGTACCAGTTCGATATGGTTCGTCTTGGTATCGGAATATACGGCGTAAGCGCTATTCCAGGCAGAAAGCTTGCTCCCGTAGCATCATTCAAATGTAAGGTCCTGCAGGTCAAGACTCTCAAGCCTGAAGATGGAACAATCGGCTACGGAAGGCATGGACAGATCGCTCCTGAAGGAACTGTGATCGCAACCATACCTGTCGGATATGCTGACGGGGTAGACCGTCATCTGAGCTGTGGAAACGGAAGTTTCATGATAAATGGTCATAAGGTGCCTACTATAGGAAACATCTGCATGGATATGTGCATGCTTGATGTTACAGGTCTTGATGTCAAGGTTGGTGATACTGTTACGATTTTTGGAGAGGATCCGACCATAACTGACCTTGCACAGGTTCTCGACACTATCCCGTATGAGATCCTGACATCGGTACCTCGCCGTATTGAACGAATAATAGTTAAATAGTTATGGCAGAAGTCAACAGCAAATATAAAGTCCTTTTCGTGTGCCTGGGAAACATCTGCAGGTCTCCTGCTGCACAGGGAATCTTTGAGCATATTGTGAAAGCGAATGGAATGGCCGATAAGATTGAGGCCGATTCGGCTGGTACATATAGCGGCCATAGGGGAGAACTTCCTGATAGGCGTATGCGTAATGCGGCTTTGTATAGAGGTTTTGCCTTGACGCATCTGGCGCGTCCTGTGTCAAGCCTTGACTTCATGGAATTTGACATGATCGTAGCAATGGATGACCAGAACTATGAGGATCTCATGCATCTTGCGCCTTCAGTGGAGGCAACTCATAAGATCCACAGGATGTCAGAGTTCCTTAGGGTGCGCAAGATGTCGTATATCCCGGATCCATATTATATGGGTGTTGAGGGCTTTGCACTCGTGCTTGACCTCCTGGAGGACGGTTGCCAGAATCTATACGATATAATCGTGAAGGCCGAGTTCAGTGCTTAAATCATTATACATAGATATTAGAAACCGTCTGCGTGACCTTATCGCAGGCACGGAGTTCGACGGAAAGGTCTTTTTCGTCGGAGGCTGTTGCCGTGATGATATCATGGGGACGGAAATCAAGGATATAGACATATCGGTGGCTCTGCCTGACGGAGGTATCCGTTTGGCCATGTGGTTGCATGAAAACGGATATACCGCGGCGGAAGTGTCCGCATATCCGGACTTCCATACCGCCAAGTTTCGTCTCGCTGATTTTCCGGAAGTCGAATTGGAATCAGTCCATACGCGCAAAGAGAGCTACCCTGACCACGGCAGCAGGAATCCTGTGACCGATTACGGTACGCATGAAGAGGACTGCTTCAGACGCGACTTTACAGTCAATGCGCTGTATCAGAATATCTCAACAGGGGAAATCATTGACATAACAGGCAAGGGACTTGACGACATACGTGAAAAGATAATCCGTACGCCGTCGGATCCGATGGTGAAGTTCGATGAGGACCCTCTGCGCATTCTCAGATGTATCCGTTTTGCTGCCCGATTCGGTTGGGAGATTGCGTCGGAGACCTATGCGGCTATGTGTGCAATGGTTCCAAGGATGGAGATCCTTACTCCAGGCAGGATATCTGAGGAGTTCATGAAGATGCTTTCAGATGATAACCCGGCAATGGCTATGCGACTTCTAAAGTCTACAGGAGCCATGCATTTTGTAATCCCAGCATTAGAACAGACTTACGATATGGTACAGAATAAGTATCATTTCGGAACGGTATGGGACCATACAGTAGCAGTGCTTGAGGAGACCGCGCGTCTTACAGATGACGTTTATGTGCGTCTGGCGTCTCTGCTGCATGATATAGGTAAAGTGCTTACGCGTACGGTAGATGTTGAAGGCAAGGTCCATTTCTATAAGCATGAATACGTTGCTGGTGATATGGTTCGCGACATAATGAAGTCGTTGGGGCTGCCTAACGAGAAGATCGCATCTGTTCAGTTTCTGGTGTCGCATCATATGTGCGCGAAAAATTGGGGATACGAATGCGAGAGGATGAAGGATAAGAGCCTTAGAAAACTTCAGTATGCCTGCCGTACATGGGAGAGATTCCAGAACCTCATGATCATCGTATATGCCGATAATATGTCTCATGCACAGGAATATTGCATGCCGCGTCAGTCCGAGGTCATGCTTGAGCGCACACGCCAGATGATGCAGGAGGGGAGTGCGATGTTTGGTTATCGTCTGCCTCTCACCGGTAAGGAAATCATGGAAATCAAAGGTCTTGGTCCCGGCCCACAAATAAAAAAGTGCCAGGATTATCTCATGGCACTAGCTTTCAACAACCCCCTGATGACGAGGGATGAGGTTATAAGATTCCTTAAAGGATTCAGGCTATAGCATAAGTCCGGCTTTTACCTTATCGGCAACTTCCTGACCCTTGATGTGGGCGAGGATAGTCAGTCCGAATTCCTGAGCCCAGCCTGGGCCACGTCCTGTAATCATGTTTCCATCTACAACGACACCTTCCTTCACATACTCAGCACCCTTGTCTGCGAGTGCCTGCTCGAAGCCGTCGTAGCATGTCATCTTCTTGCCCTCAATGTTTGGCAGAAGGGTAAGGACTACGCTTGGAGCTGCGCAGATTGCTGCTACAGTACCGCCTTCAGCGTAGTGCTGCACCATGATGTCCATGAGCTTCTTGAAGGCTGCAAGGTTAGCCGATCCCGGCATTCCGCCAGGGAAGATCATGACGTCAGACGGAAGGCATGGACCGAATGTGGTCGAAGCCTTGAACTCTCCGAATGCCATATCTGCAACCACAGGGATGCGATTGGAACTTGTCACGATCCTGTCGTCATAGATCGAAACTGTCTTGACGTTGATGCCGCCTCTGCGGAGCATGTTCACTGTTGTCAATGCCTCGGAAACCTCGAATCCATCGGCAAGAAATATATATGTGCCTTTCATGTTTTCCTATGTTATGTGGTTGTTTTAATGTTGTTAGAGTCCCCAGTCGGAGGCCTTGTATGAGCCTTTTGGCGCTTGCGGAACATTCGGGAAGTATGTGAATCCGGTAATCTTCTCAAGGTCGCTCACGCTCATCAGGTCCTTCTCGCTGACACTGACTCCCTTTGGAGTTGCATGGCTTCTTACGAATGCTGCGCACTTGATTTCCGATGATGTGCAGTCCTTCAATGCCTTTCCGCTCGAGCCGCTCTTTGTTCTCATAAGTATGTAGTAGAACATAGTCGGACGACTTACGTCGTTTCGTCCTCCATATGATATGGTTGCTGGAGATTCACTATAGCCTCTGCGGTCGGTGTATTTCTCAAAATATGCTCCTATGACCACATAGAGCGTGTCTGAGCATACCTGTCCGTCAACCCAGTCCTCAAGAGTGTTCCAACCACCGCCTCCAGTATTGAAAGTATCTGTGTACTGAGGGGCGATGTTGCTGTAGTAGAATACCTGTTTGTTGGTAGCTGTAGATGACAGGCGCTCTGCCGATCCAAGCATGTGCCCTTTATTACAGCCTCCTCCGGTACTCTTTGAGTTATACTGGATGTCAGATGGGATAGACGGGTCTTTGGCATATGCGTCAGTTCTGCTTGCTCCACTCTGATACATGCTGTGTCTTGGCGCAGCTACCCAAAGCGGCACATGGTGCTCTCCGCTGAAGCAGACGGTATAGTTGCGTGCCTGCTTTCCACCCGGACCTTTCTCGTTACCGGCACACATGTGGTGTGCATAGTAGATGTTCCTGTCGTTGTTGTCGATCAGGTACGAACCTGACTGTGAGTAGCTGATGACAGGCAGCTCGTACCATCCATACTTGCCGCTCTGACCAGGAACCGGCGTAGGAATGTCCTCGTCTCCGTCTCCCGGCTGCTCCGGATCGGGCTCTGGTTCCGGTTCTGGTTCCGGATCTGGTGTCGGAGTGGTTCCGCCGCTATTGCTTCCTGTAGATGTGCTCCTGCGGTATAGTGTCAGTTCATTTTGGCTGCTCGTATAGCAGCGGAAGCAGTCTGCACTGGCGTTCCACTGAAGCCTTCTGCCGTCGTGACCTACGTTGTTAATCCATACGCTACCTCCATTCTTGTAAGAGAATGTCCAGCTGTAGTTGTTGTTCGAAGGATTTGAGCTTGAAGCATTCAGTGAGTTCTTTGCGCTTTCAAGACCGAGGTAACCGATACCGGTAACGTTAATGGTATAACCGGAACCGGACTTGGCTATAATCGCTTTGTATTGATCGCCATTGCTTGAGTGGATTCCCTCTGAAGTGAGTGTTGAGCTTATATCGACACCATATCCTTTGCTGTCTTCGAGAGAATTGAGGACCAGGACATCGCTTCCTGAAGTATATGTGATAAGATAATCTCCGCTCCAGTCGCTGTATGTTTCCGCAACTTTGACATAATAGACCTCTTGTGGCTCTTCTGGAGTCACTGGGTCTTCCGATGTTCCCGGATCTTCCGGGGTGTCTGGATTATCCGGATTACCTGGTGTCTCAGGGTCTTCGCTGTTATCTGGCTGCTCTGTACCTTCCGGATTCTCTGAATTGTCAGGTACTACGGGCGTCAAAGGAGTACATGCCATCATGATGACAGCTGTCAGAAACAGTATGAATGATTTCCTTATCATTATTTAAAGGATTATAATGAAGCGAGGCACTCGCTTACATTCTTCTCAATGCGTGCAAGGATGTCTGTGCCCTCTGCCTTCTCGAACTTCTCGCCTACGATGTTCTCGTAAAGCTCTACGTAGCGGTCTGTAATGCCGTTTACGATGTCCTCGGTCATCTCAGGAACCTGCTGTCCGTCCTGACCCTGGAAACCGTTTGCCATGAGCCACTCGCGAACGAACTCCTTTGAAAGCTGCTTCTGCTTCTCACCTGCAGCAAGACGCTCCTCATAACCTTCAGCGTAGAAGTAACGTGATGAGTCTGGAGTGTGGATCTCGTCCATGAGGTAGATCTTACCGTCCTTCTTTCCGAATTCGTACTTTGTGTCTACGAGGATAAGACCCATCTTTGCTGCGATTTCAGTACCTCTTTGGAAGATTGCCTGGGTGTATGCCTCAAGCTGCTCGTAGTCCTCGCGGCTTACGATACCCTGAGCGATGATCTCTTCTTTAGAAATGTCTTCATCATGACCTTCGGCCGCCTTTGTGGTAGGAGTGATGATCGGAGTCGGGAACTTCTGGTTTTCAACCATGCCCTCTGGCATCTCTACACCACAGATTGTTCTCTTTCCAGCCTTGTACTCTCTCCATGCGTGACCTGAAAGGTATCCGCGGATGACCATCTCAACCTTGAAAGGCTCGCATTTGTGTCCGATTGTAACCATTGGATCCGGAACTGCGATCTTCCAGTTAGGGAGGATGTCTGTTGTCGCATCGAGGAACTTAGCAGCGATCTGGTTGAGTACCTGACCCTTGAAAGGAATACCCTTAGGGAGCACCACGTCAAATGCTGAGATGCGGTCAGATACTACCATAACGAGATATTCGTTGCCGATGCTGTACACGTCGCGTACCTTACCTACATAGTGACCAGTCTGTCCTGGGAAATTGAAATCTGTCTTTACGATTGCTTCCATTGTATGTTGTTCTTTCTGTTTGTCATTTTTAATGCGCCGGCAAAGATACGAATTTTATTCGTAGTCTGTCAGTTTGAGGCGATATTTGTTGCTTCCGAAGTTAAGGTAGAACAGTTTATCTGACGGATCGGTCATCTCTGACTTGAACGGGGTTCTTCTCCACTGCTCATCCATAGCAAATATGACAGGGTCCTTCTGCCCTTCAAGCTCAAACCCAAGATGCTCATATACTGAACCTTCCGACCATTCCAGGTCGGCGTAGCTCATGATGTCGTCAGGTTGCACATCTTCAATGAATGCTTTGAGGAGCTTGCCCATGCCGCCGCTGATTCTCAGACCAGAAAGAGATGCGTATCGAATCCACTCGTAGGAACGGATTGTCTTGTCATTCTTGACCCATTTGCGGGCATTGGAGAAGGTTGCTACAGCAACCAGGGTTCCAACCGGATATTTCCATGTCTCAGTTCCTTCTTCCGCAATATGCCCTGTGTGCCTTTTCAGGAACAGGCCATAGCGATATCTGCTTGAAGAGTCGCCGTAGCTGTGATTCGCAGCCAGGAACTTCGCGGCTGTGGTCTTGTCTATTCTTCTGATCTCGCAGTTTCTCGCGTATGCCTGGTCAAACACTTCCAGATGGGCGAGGACCCGGGCTTTCATCATCTCCTGCTGCGAGTGCCATCTGTCTTCCGTAATGATGATCGGACGTCCGCAACCGTGGCTGCTTAAGTCCTCAATGATCAAGGCAGCAATCTCTGCCAGTGTCTTTGCGTCCTCTGGAGTCCGAGCTGAGATTTCCAGCGGAAGTACGACCCTTTCATGTTTGCCGTCAAGAATCCGTGTGCATATGACGTCGAACCCGGAACGTGTCTGAATGGTACATTCAAATCCGTTGGCTTCAAGAAAATCCAGTATGTCGTCAATGAGTCTGCGCATAGGTTGCAAAGATACAACTTTGCCGGATATTTGCTATTTTTGCCTTAGAACCAAGAGTGAACATATGTCAGAAAATAAAGAAATACAGCAAGTGGCTGAAGAACAGTTGCCAGGCATGGCTCAGTCGGGCATTCATGCCGGGTTTCCATCTCCGGCAACGGATTATATGACTCAGGCCATAGACCTGAATAAGGAGTTGGTAAGGCATCCTGCGGCTACTTTTTATGGTCGTGTAGTTGGTGATTCCATGATTGATGCTGGTGTGGATGAGGGGGATATTCTGGTGATAGACAAATCGTTGGAGGCAAAGGAGGGTGATATGGCAGTCTGCTTTGTGGACGGTGAGTTTACGTTGAAACATCTGCATTTCCATGACAGTGGACTGACTCTTCGTCCGGCTAACAGGAACTATCCGGAGATAGAGGTCTGCGAAGGTGTGGACTTCGTTATGTGGGGTGTGGTGACTTATGTTATTAAAAAGGTCAGATGATAGCCCTGGTAGATTGCAATAATTTCTTCGTGTCGTGCGAGCGTGTCTTCCGTCCTGATCTGGAGGGGAAGGCGGTTGTCGTGTTGTCCAACAACGATGGCTGCGTAGTGTCGCGAAGCAATGAGAGCAAGGCTATGGGCATAAAGATGGGAACGCCGTTCTTTAAGATCAGACATATAGTGGACGAAGGACGTCTTACAGCTTTTTCTTCAAACTATGCGTTGTATGGCGATCTGTCGGGAAGGGTCATGTCCATTCTGGCCGATGCAGTGCCGCACATAGAGATATATTCCATAGATGAAGCGTTTCTGCATATTGATGGAATTCAGGAAGACCAGGTGCAGGAATTCTGTCGCAATCTGGTGGCCAAGGTGCGCCAATGGGTCGGTATTCCGGTCAGCATAGGAGTGGCCCCTACCAAGACCTTGGCAAAGATAGCGAGCCATTTTGCAAAGACATATAAAGGTTATAAGGGAGTGTGCATGATGGATACCGATGCCAAGAGACTGAAGGCTTTGGAACTGACTCCTATAGATGACGTGTGGGGAGTAGGGCGAAGATTGGCTCCGCAGATGTTGTCATGGGGTGTGTCGACGGCACTGGATTTTACTCAGAGACCGCTTGACTGGGTCCAGGCAAAGCTTGGTGTAAATGGGCTGAGGATGTGGAGGGAGCTTAATGGTACTCCATGCGTGGAGGAAGATTGTGATGAGAGACGCAAGTCTATATGCACGTCGCGGTCGTTTGCTGACATGATTGAGGATGAACGCGAACTGGAGCTTAGGGTGTCGGATTTCGCGGCGATGTGTGCTAAGAAACTCCGAGAGGAAGAATCGTCCGCCTATGATGTGACGGTGTTCATGTATACTAACAGATTCAGGGAAGACCTTGGCCAATATTTCCCGTCTGCGACCGTGCGTCTTCCGATAGCGGCAAACAGCACTCAGGAGATTGTGGGGGCGGCGCTTAAGGGGTTCAGAACCATATATAAGCATGGGTATCAATACAAGAAGGCCGGTGTGACGGTGAGTAACATTGTGCCGTCTGACCAGCTGCAGGGAGTGCTTTTCGGATATGACCAAAGCCTACGTCAGAAACAGGACCGCCTGTCAGAGGTTATGGATGCTGTCAATTCAGTGTCGGGATCTGACCGGCCGTTGCTGCGTCTGGCTGCCCAGCGGGAAGGCCACTATGCCGATGGTATCCGGTGTGACCATAAGTCCAGTCTTTACACTACGGATCTGGATGGGATAATTAAAGTTCGCTGACTTTCATGGTCTTCATCAGCTCTCTGGCCTCGATAGGGTTGTCGGTGGTAAGCTGATCGACTCCCAACATCAGCATACGTCTCATTGCCGGCTCTTCGTTTACAGTCCATGTGTTTATGCTCATGTTGTTTCTGCGGGCAAGCTTATGCCATTTCTTGTGGATGGTTAAGATCATGTGGTTGTAGTCTATTCCATTGATTCCGTGCTTGCAGAGTTCTGCGGGACTCTTGCTTGATCCGAGGAACTGGACTGTGAACTGCGGATGCTCCATTGCAATCTTTTCGCAGATATGCATGCTGAATGAAATGAACATCACTCTCTCGGGCTCATAGAGACCGTGGCGTTTCAGGTTTTCTATTGCAAGTTCTACGAATCTGTCTTCCACTTCGGCGCATGAGTGTGGCTTGAGCTCATACACGAGCATTGTTTCGGGATATTTCTTGCCCTGCTCAAGGAACATATCGATTGTTGGTATGACCTCGCCGTTGGCAATCCTTATATCTTTGAATTCTGAGTATGGGTGGTTCTCTATCCTCTTTCCGTCCACATCGCTGTCGTGATATACAATGAGCACTCCGTCCGAAGTCATGTTGACATCAAATTCGCTTCCCCAGAATCCGGCCTCCTGTGCGCATCTGAGGGCAGCAATGGAGTTTTTGGCATATCCGGCCTCTTCGCAATTCCAGAAACCCCTGTGTGCGACGATGCCTGTCTGCTTCGGCATCTGCGCCTGTAAGTCTGTTGTACGGCAGCCAAGTACAGCTACGGCTGTGATGATTATATATAGAAACTTTCTCATTGCTGTCTATTTGGTTGTGGCAAATATATGAAAAAATGTTAACTTTGCCTTTGATGTGCTTGTGTACACGCAATCAGGATGAAATTATAAATAAACTGAAATAACTATGGTAAAGGTAAATCTCGGAGGCTGCAGCTCCTTTGTAAAAGATGCAGATTATAAAGTATATGTTGAGAAGGCGCTTGCAGCGCTTGAGGTTCTTGAGAACGAGACAGGAAAAGGAAATGACTTCCTCGGATGGAAGCACCTTCCTTCAGAGACTCTTAACAGTAACCTTCTTGCTGATTGCGAGGCTGTAAGAGACGCATGGAAGGCAAAGAACATCGACCTTGTAGTGGTAATCGGTATCGGTGGTTCCTACCTTGGAGCAAAGTGTGCTCTTGAGGCTCTCTCTCATCAGTTCGCAAAGCAGCTCAAGACCAAGGGCGAGGCTCCTGAGATCGTTTTCGCAGGACAGAACCTTTCAGAGGAATACATGTGCGAGCTCATGGACCTCGTGCAGGAGAGAAACGCAGCTTGCGTTGTCATCTCTAAGTCAGGTACTACAACCGAGCCTGCAGTGGCATTCCGTCTCGTGAAGAAGTATCTTGAGGATACATACGGAAAGGCAGAGGCTGCTGAGCGTATTGTGGCAGTTACAGACAAGGCTCGTGGAGCTCTCAAGTCACTCTCTACTCAGGAGGGTTACAAGACATTCGTGATCGAGGATAACGTAGGTGGACGTTTCTCAGTCCTCACTCCTGTAGGTATTCTCCCTATCGTTCTTGCAGGCTTTGATATGAAGGCTATGCTCGAGGGAGCTCTCGCAATGGAAGAGGCTTGCGCCAAGAAGTGCGAGTGCAATCCTGCAATCCAGTACGCTGCTATGCGTAACGCACTTTATGCTCAGGGCAAGAAGATAGAGATCCTCGTTGCTTACAACCCTAAGCTTACATACCTTGGCGAGTGGTGGAAGCAGCTCTACGGAGAGTCAGAGGGTAAGGATGGCCTCGGAATCTTCCCTGCATCGGTGAACTTTACAACAGACCTTCACTCAATGGGTCAGTACATCCAGGACGGTGAGCGCACTCTCATGGAGACTGTGGTTACAGTTGAGAAGAGCAAGCGTTCAATGCTCATTGAGAATGATCCTCAGAACCTTGATGGTCTTAACTTCCTCACAGGAAAGCACGTTGAGGAGTGCAATGCGATGGCAGAGCTCGGAACAAAGCTCGCTCACATCGATGGCGGCGTGCCACAGCTCTCTCTCAGCATTGAGTGCATCAATGAGTACAACCTCGGAGCTCTCTTCTATTTCTTTGAGAAGGCATGTGGTATCAGCGGCTACATCCTCGGAGTAAACCCATTTGACCAGCCAGGTGTGGAGGCTTATAAGAAGAACATGTTCGCTCTTCTTGGCAAGCCAGGTTACGAGGAGCAGGCAGAGGCTCTCAGAGCAAGACTCTAATCAAATATATACTAACCACTAACACTAAGAGTTATGAGCACAGTCAACATGATGATGGAATACCTCCAGAAGGAGGGTTTCATGCCGAAACGTGAATCCTTCGGAATAGCATTCCGCTACCAGATGAAGAATTATTTTTTCCTTGATAATGATGACGATCCGTCGTTCTTCCAGCTCGTGATGCCGGGTATCTGTGATGTGAATGACGATAACAGAGCTCGAGCACTTCTGGCAATGGATGCTATGAACGGAGCTGTAAAGGTAGCAAAGGCAAGTACTTTCAATGATGAGGTATGGCTTTATGCAGAGCTTCTTATTGATTCTACTCCGGAACTTGGTGACATTGTTCCGCGTGCTTTGGGCATTCTTCAGCATGCATACAATGTTTTTGCTGAAAAATACTAGCAGATTTTCCTGAGAGATGCAGGAACTTCAACTGACATATCTGAACAAGCTGGCTGTCCTGAGGATAGCTGTCGATCTGGTCAAGGCCGACAGCAGGATTCATGGTGACGAGATAGGTCTGCTTGCTTCGCTTCAGGAGAAGTTTGCTCTCACGCAGGATGATCTTGACCGAATTCATTACATCACGCTCCAACAGGCTGTTTCCAGCCTGAAGGAGCTTGATGTCTTTACAGCCGGAATGGTCGCACAGATTCTGGAGGACATAATGTGCGTAGATAATGAGATAGATTACGAAGAGAACATTCTTCTGACATCGGTCTTCATGTCAATATCTCCGGCTACCCGTGACTGGTGTGATGTTATATCAGTGCAGAATGTCATGGATGAAACCTCGATGAGGCAGGTCCTCTATCTGGAGTCAGAACCATGTGCGGAGGTTCATGAGCTTTTCAATGATAAATATGATAAGCTCATGATCACCAAGTCCTTCAATGACATGGGACTTGACTTCTTTTATCTTCCGGATGTGCTGAGCGGCAGCAACAGGACCGAGATGGTGGCCCTTCTGAAGCAGGCCATGCGTTATCTTGTTCCTTCCGGCTCTCTTAAAATCGACCATGAAGATATAGAGAATTTCTCGGCTGAAGGATTCTTCTATTTCCTCCTGTCCAGGTATAGGATGGATATCAAGTCCCTGAAGTCGCAGTCTTTCATGCTTTTCAAGGTGAGGGATAGCTATAGTCTTGATGATGATAACAATCAGACCAAGGGTGTGGACTTCTTTGTCATGGATATGTCATCAGATGTCAAGTCAAGGATCTATTCGTTCATTTCACGCTTTGACAACAAGGGCAGCAGGATCCCATATGAGGGCTGTTATAAGATCCTCTGTGACTATCTGAGCTCTGCGTCAAAGAACATAAGCCGCCTGCTTCTGGATGACTCATATGGTTTCTGTCTCATGGATTCCGAAAGGACAAAGCTGGTGTTTGAGTCCTCTCCACAGGCGCGTGCCTTCTATCTGCTTCTTTTGAAATACGGTCCATCCGGAGTAAGCCAGGATACATTTGAGGAGGCTCTCAAAATCTTGAAGGAGGTTCCGGATAACGCTGATTTTGACATGGGGACATTCATGTCATCCCTGGTGTCTGCAGGATCTGCCGCATCATGCCTCATATATAATGCAGTAGTGATATACTCTGTGATTTCAGGCAAGGATACGGCGTCAAGGAAGTTCTTGGGTTATATTGAGAGCATCTTCAGAAACCGCAGTTCGCTTAAGAACTATGTGAATAAAGGTTTTTCAGAGCAGACCAAGCTCGCCGATGCCGGTCTTTTTTCAATCACTTTTGATCAGCCTTCGAAGACTTATAGCGTAGCCGCAGGCTTGCAGTCATTCCGTGTCCCGGCCCCTTCCGGGGTCTCATCTTCTCTAGGGACTTCTGACTTCTGGCTTCGTCTTATCTAGATTTTCGGGCATTAAAGAATCCAAACGTTTGGATTTTGATGTTTCAAGTATGATTTATGCTGACATTTGTAATTCAAAACGGAAAAACATATGTCAGATAATTACAGATTATGGAAGGACGCCCTTTCTGAAACGTCCTCTGCCGTACGTGAAGGCGCAGGTAAAAATGTCATTCCGGTGCCTCCTAAACGTTCTCTATGGCTCAGGTATCTTGATAAGTTCAAGGATCCACTTATAATAATATTGTTGGTTATCCTGGCGCTGTCTTTTGTTGTGACAGGATATGAGTATTACCATACACACGATCTTCAGCTTCTCTTTGAGCCGGTAGGTGTAATGCTGGCTATTCTGTTGTCGACAGGAATAGGGTTTATATTCGAGACAAAGGCTGACAATGAGTTTGATGTCCTTAACAAAGTCAAGGATGACAGGCTTGTAAAGGTTGTGAGAAGGAAGAATGACAATTCCAAACCAAGGTTGGTTACTGTCAGGAAAGCTGATGTGGTGGTCGGGGATATTGTCCGGCTCGAAGGAGGCGACGAGGTACCGGCGGACGGACGTGTCCTTAGCTGTGAGCATCTCAGGATGGATGAGTCTGCGTTCACAGGAGAGCCTGATGCAGTCAAATATGCAGATAAATCGAAAGCGGCTTATGAGGGCGCGTATGATGCTGATTTCCTTTTGCGAGGATCGATTGTTCTTGAGGGATTCTGCCTGTACCGTGTGACTGCTGTCGGTGTGGATACAGAGGAGGGCAGAGGCGCGTTGAAAATTATGGAGGATGAGGTAGTGCAGACTCCTCTGAACAGGCAGCTGGACAATCTGGGACGCATTATAACAAGAGTAAGCTATGTCCTTGCCTGCCTTATAGTTATCGGCAGGATGATATATTATTTCGCATTTGATGGCAATCCTGATAATAATACCGATCTTTTACAGCTGTTTGACTACGCATTGAAGTCTGTGATGATCGCTGTGACGTTGATTGTGGTGGCTGTGCCAGAAGGACTTCCTATGAGTGTTACGGTGAGTCTTGCCCTTAGCATGCGCAAGATGCTTAAGGTTAAGAATCTTGTTCGTAAGCTCCATGCATGCGAGACAATGGGTGCGACGACAGTCATCTGTACAGACAAGACGGGTACACTTACTATGAACAGGATGAGTGTCGTGTCCAGCTCGTTCGATTGTCCGGAAAATCTCATCGTTGATGCGATTGCTGTGAATTCGACAGCAGACCTTACTGTGGCTGATGACGGTACGGTGCTGGCAATAGGAAATCCTACCGAATGCGCTTTGCTCAGATGGATATCATCAGAATTCCATGCGGATTATCGGCAGATAAGGTCAAGATATGCAGTGGAGTCGATTGTTCCGTTCTCAACTGAAACCAAATACATGGAGACCGTATGCATGGACAAGGAGACAGGGGAGAGGTATAGATTTGTGAAGGGTGCTCCTGAATATGTGATGGCCATGTGTGTTGGTGGACCGGATTCTCCTGCGGCATTGGAGGCTGCTGCAAGATTGTCTGAGTATCAGGCAAATGCATGGAGGACATTGGGCTTTGCGGCGGAGCGTTTGGGTAATGATGAAGGATTGAGGTTGACTGGGGTCGTAGGAATCGCGGATCCTGTGCGTCCAGATGTTAAGGAAGCCATTGAGACATGCCGCAAGCGTGCCGGAGTGAAGGTTATCGTAGTTACTGGCGATATAGCGGCTACTGCGGAACACATAGGTTCAGAAATCGGTCTGTTTGACGATGGGGAAAGCCCAAGGTCACTGTCAGGAATGCAGTTTGCCGCCATGACAGATGAACAGGCATTAGAGGCGATAAAGGATCTGAGGATCCTGTCAAGGGCGCGTCCTGAGGATAAGGCCAGATTGGTGGGATTGCTTCAGCGCGCAGGCGAGGTCGTGGCTGTGACAGGCGACGGCACCAATGATGCCCTGGCATTGAAGAAGGCACAGGTAGGCCTGTCGATGGGAGACGGAACCGCGCGTGCCAAAGAGGTCAGCGATATAACGATTCTTGATAACTCGTTTGTCAGCATCAATAAGGCTATCCTTTGGGGCAGGTCCCTCTATCTGAACATAAGAAGGTTCATATATTTCCAGATGACCATCAATGTCTGTGCATGTCTTCTCGTGTTGGTCGGAGCCTTCCTTGGTGTGGACTCTCCTCTTACGGTAACCCAGATGCTGTGGGTTAACCTGATCATGGATACATTTGCGGCAATGGCTTTGTCTTCGCTTCCGGCTGATCCTAAGGTCTTTGATGAGAAGCCTCGAGATCCAGAAAGCCATATCATTGACAGGTCAATGATGAAAAGGATATTCTTCGGCGGCATAACATTCTTTACTTTGCTTATCCTGCTTTGGGAAGTCCTTCTTCATGTTGATGTGAAAAGCGTGAGCGACCTATTCTCATGGGGGCTTATCAAAGGCGCGTTAGCCGGACAGATGGGTGCTTCATCGGTAGAGATGACACCGTATGAGATGGGTATATTCTTCACTACATTTGTGATGCTGCAGTTCTGGAACATCTTCAACGCCAGGAACTACAGGACTGATAACTCCTTCTTGCTGACCCTCTTCTCAAAGGCGAGCTTCAGCTGGGGATTCTATATTATTGTCCTTGTCATTCTTTGCGGACAGTACCTGATAGTGAACCATCTGGGCAAATTCTTTGATGTCGCTCCATTGTCATCAGGCGATTGGTGGCGTATTGCGGCAGTTACATCTTTTGTGCTCGTTCTGCCTGAATTTGTCAGGATATTCAAGTCTGTATTAAAAAATAATTCTTAATTTTGAGGAAATTAAGGATTACAGACATGATTACTCTCAAGAAAAACGACGTTGTAGGAAAATATACGGTTGAACATCAGATCAAAGGCGGCACAGTTGCAAGTACATACAGGGTTTCGGACAGCAACGGAACCCCTTGCTTCATGAAACTTTATGATATGGCGGAGGTCCCTTCTTCGATGATGAAGGATGACACTGTCTCAGAGATAGCATATTCTCGTCAGATCAAGCACGAGAATGTCATCTCATATATTGATGATGGTGCGGAAGTCCTGTCCGACGGTAATAGGTATGCCTACCTTATCACCAACTTCTTCACAGGAAAACTCTTATCTGAGCAGTTGGCTTCAGGGGTTACATATGATTGGGAATCTGCCAAGGCCATTATGACAAATGTGTTGGCTGGACTCTTGTATCTGCATGAATCCCACGGCCTGAACCATAACGACATAACTCCTCGAAACATAATACTTGAGCAGGTCGGTTCTGATACATATTCCCCAAAGATCATTGACCTTGGTCATGTAAGTAAGACTGTCAGCGGTGTACCTCCTTTTTCAGTAGACGACCTTACATTGCAGTATTGTGCTCCGGAGACTTTTACCGGCTGTTATGAGAAGAAGAGCGATACATTCTCTGCTGCGGCTGTACTTTATTCAATGCTCACAGGAAAGGCTCCTTGGGATGTTGAGATTCCTGCAGGACTTCAGTATCCGGCAAAGAAGAAGATTGTCCGAAATGCCCGTAAGCAGCCTTTGCAGACAGAGGGGTTTGCCGATAAAGGTCTGACAAAGACAGATGTAGACCTTATATTTGCGTGTCTTGAGCGTGATGTTGATATCAGACTGACATTGAATGACTTCTATGACTTGCTTGTTGGAAAGAAGACTGACGTTCCATCTTCTGCCCGCAAGGACGGTTCATCAGACGATTTTACTCCAAGCGAGACTTCGCAGCCACAGACACATGAAGAGGCAGTCTCTACGACAGTTCAGATCAAGAAGAAGACAGGAGGCGGATTCGCCGATGTCGCTGGCATGCAGACACTCAAGGACGAGCTTACAAAGAGAGTGATATGGGTGCTTAAGGATAGGGAGAAGGCAGAGAAATATAGGCTTACTCCGCC
Source organism: Bacteroidales bacterium (assembly GCA_017559545.1). Classification (GTDB taxonomy): domain Bacteria; phylum Bacteroidota; class Bacteroidia; order Bacteroidales; family UBA932; genus Cryptobacteroides. The sequence continues at coordinate 68,962 of JAFYRK010000113.1, read as the reverse complement.
TAACGGAATGATTCTTTATGGTCCTCCGGGCTGTGGAAAGACATATTTTGCAGAGAAGTTTGCAGAGGAGGCCCAGTTCAACTTCACAATGGTCAGCGGTTCTGACCTTGGAAGTACGTATATGCACGGAACACAGGGTAAGATTGCAAGTCTCTTTAAGGATGCCGAGAAGAAGGCGCCGGCGATTCTATGTTTTGACGAGTTTGATTCATTTGTGCCGTCAAGGGGCTCTTCAGATGCGAATCAGAGAGGTGAGGAGGTCAATGAGTTCCTCGCACAGCTGAACAACTGTTCGAAGAGAGGTATTTTTGTGATCGGCACTACCAATAGACTCGAACTCATCGATCCGGCAATCCTCAGAAAGGGTCGTATGGACCTTCATGTAGAGATTCCTGCTCCTGATGCAGAGACAAGAGCGTCGATCTTCAAGCTCCATCTGAGGGAACGTCCTGTGCCGGAAGATATCAATGTCGAGGAGTTGGCTACTATGACCGAGAACTATGCGGCGGCAGACATAGCCTTCATCGTGAACGAGGCAGCAATGATGGCTGCATTGGCGGATGACCTGATCAGACAGGAATATCTCGTGAACTCAATCAAATGCAACAAGTCGTCTTTGGGCGAGGTGTGCGTAAGAAGAAAAATAGGTTATTAATCCAAATACACTATGGGAACAACAAAAAGCAATCTCGGATCGTATCTCGCAAGCGAGGGACTCCGTCCACAGGAAACAGATTTCGGTTTCGTATTTGACTATCAGAAACTTACATTTTTCATCTTCTGGGATGATGATGATAATCAGTATCTTAAACTGGCGTTGCCTAGCATTTATAATGTAGATGATAACAATAGGGATGATGCTCTCACAGCAGCCAATCAGGTCAACGTCGAGTGGAAGGTCATCAAGACTGTGGTTCTTACGGATGAAGTCTGGGTAGTAGCGGAACAGCTTATTGATAAGGACCCTAATCTTTCAGACCTGATTCCTAGGACAATTCAGATCCTGATGTCTGGAAGAAAATCTTTCTACGAGCATCTTGAGGAGATCTGATATCAGATTCCGGCTCTGGACACTTCGTCTACTCCTTCAATCTCTTTGATGCTGTTGATGACAAATCTCAATTCGGCTGCTGAATGTATGCAGAAGTCGATTGTGCACGTACCTATGTTGTCAGAGGTTTCTGTGCTGAGAGATGTCATTGACAGCTTCAGTTTTTCTGTGATGCAGTCTATCAGGTCACTCAAAAGGTGGTATCTGTCAACTGCGCGCACGATCAGTTTTACGGGGTAGAGTGTGTCTGGATCTTCTCGAAGATCAGCTTCGTGGATATGGTTTCCATGCTGTGATGCAAGTCTGATAAGCTCATGGCAGTCTCTCTTGTGGAGGGTAAGGTGCTTAGGATCCTCACCATAGCCGATAACTTCGTCACCCGGCAGAGGGTTGCAGCATGAACACCTTGTGAAGTCAAGCTTCGGCTGTTTTGCCAGATATGACTTCACGGCTTTCTTTGCTTTATATGTTACCATGTGGCCGATCCAGTCAGCTTTGATCTGGACCTCCTTTCCCAATCCGATCTCAATGCAGTCGCCTCGGTGCAGTACGGTCTTGACCGATGATAATTTGCCGTTGATTCTTGCATACATCGCATGCTCCCCGATTTCTCCATGTATCTGGAAGGCGTAGTCAAGTGCGGTCGCTCCTTTCGGGAGGACGATGTTCTCTCCGGTAGGTGTGAATACCATGATGTCGTCGTTATATTCAAACAGTAGACGTACATCGTCAATGAAGTTCGGGTTCGTTGAGTCTTCCGCTACCTTCTTCAGCACATTCCTGAAATTCTCAAGCCACATCATGAGATTCTCGCTTGTCTGTTCGGCGGCGCATCCGAGCCTTGACTTGCGCACCATGCGTTCTGAGGCGATATGTATCTCCTCCCATGTGCCTTTGCTGTTGAGGATCTTGATATGTAGGCTTTCGTAGCCGTTTTCCTTTGGAGTATCAATGTAGTTTGAGAAGCTTCCAGGTCGTTCCTTGAAATGGTCTGTAAGCACAGAGTATATCTTCAGGCTCATATTCTTTTCCGAAATTTCAGTAGTGTTCGGGAATATGATCCTGATGTAGTGCTTGTCCGAAATATGTTCGAAGTCGCATCCTTTGGTACGCATTTTCCTCCATATGCTGTATGGCATACGGTATCTTACCTGGGTGCGGACGTGGATTCCTTCTTCATCAAGCACTTTCCCGATCTGGGAGGCCATGTCTTCAAGATATTCCTTGTCTCTGGCCTTTTCTGCCGTAAGGAGTTCGTCGATCTCGCTGAATTCTCTTGGGCATCTGAAACGGAATGATAATGTTTCAAGTTCAGACTTGACATGGTACAGGCCCAGGCGGTTTGCAAGAGGAGCGTAGAAGTAGTCTGTCTCTCCTGCAATCTTCATCTGCTTGTCCGGTCTCATGCTTTCAAGGGTGCGCATGTTATGCAGTCGGTCAGCCAGCTTGATCAGCACGGCTCTGACGTCGAACTGCATCGACTCCAGAAGCTGGCGGAAGTTGTCTACCTGTTTTGAATGACTGTATTTTTCCTTTTTCTTCTTTGTGACTATATCCACCAGGAGAGCTACGTCATCGCCGTATCTTTCATGCACATCTTCCAGAGTATATTGTGTGTCTTCCACGACATCGTGCAGGAGGGCGGCAATGATAGGATTCGGCCCGAGTTCCAACTCCTTGGCTACGATCTGAGCAACCGCTATCGGGTGGATGATGTATGGTAGCCCAGACTTCCTGTACTGGTCCTTGTGTGCCTCCATTGCGAGCTCGAATGCGTCCTTGATTCTTGCCATATCAATATCTGATACGGTTCCTTCAATGGACTCATATAGCTCCTCCACGTTTTCTCTGATCATTGTGCTATAGTCTTTCATAAGCTCTGGATTTTGCGCGAAACTGCTAATTTCGCAAAACATTTTCTCATTATCAATAAAGAGGTTCTCTAATTCCGTTAATTGTTGTATTTTTGCGGTGTTAAAACTCTATATCATGAAAAAGAATCTATATCCTTTGAAGTTTATTCCTGTTCCGTCGAGACGCCCATGGGGTGGAAGCTCCCTGGTGAACGAGTTGGGCAAGCATTTCGTTGAGGTTGATGAGGATGGCAATGAGACAGTACTTGATTCAAATGTGCTTATCGGAGAGAGCTGGGAGCTTGCCGATATGGGCATTGAGGATTCGGTGGTGGAGAATGGCTGGCTTGCCGGCAATACTATCAGCGAGATCATGGAGACATACCTTGAAAGGGTAGTAGGAGAGGATGTTTATAACTATTTCGGTCGTCAGTTCCCTCTTCTGATAAAGTTTCTTGATATCAACATGAAACTTTCTGTGCAGGTGCATCCTGATGATGAGGTTGCGGCTGAAAGATATGATTCGCTGGGCAAGTCTGAGATATGGTATATCATGGATGCGAAGCCAGGTGCCAGGATGTACTGCGGCTTCAAGCGGGATACTACAGCCAGTGAGTTTTATGAAAGATGTCAGAACGGCACTGTAGAGGAGATTCTTAATGTGATTTATCCTAAGAAGGGTGATGTTGTCTTTATCACTCCAGGTACTGTTCATGCCGCTGATGGCGGCCTTCTGGTCGCTGAGGTCCAGGAGTCTTCTGATATGACTTTCAGACTCTATGACTGGGGCCGTGAATTCCAGCCTGAAACAGCAAGAAAGATGCATCTTGAAGAGGCGATCGATGTGATTGACTATAAAGCCTTCGACTCCTCTGTTTATCGTAAGGGTCCGCTTTGGGGAGAGGAGAGCCAGGAGGAGGATCATGTAATTCAGGAGCTCGTGAAATGTCCACAGTTCAATGTTTCCAAGATAAAGCTTGCAGACCCTCTGCATATTTACACTGAGAAGTTCAATAGTTTCATCGTTTATGTCTGCATTGAGGGAGCAGCATCGATTCAGGTTCCTTCCACAAAGGAGAATGGCGAGGCTTGCATGGAAAACTACGAGTTCAAGAAAGGTGAGACTATCCTCATACCTGCTGATATGCCGGACTTTTTCCTTGTTCCACGTGATCGTGATACTATTCTTCTTGAGGCAGTGACATGTCCGGAAGAGACGCTTGATGCTTATATTGATCCTGACACTGAGGCATTCCTTGAAGGTGAGGATTATGAGGGCCTTGAGGATGAGGCAGATGATGATTTCTCTGCTCCTGCAGGTTCATCACCATTAAATTTCTTCAGTTAGCGGTGGACGAAGTAAGGATTGATAAATATCTCTGGTCCATAAGGGTATATAAGACTAGGACAGAGGCTACAGATGCGTGCAAGGGCGGTAAGGTCCGTGTAAACGGAGCAGATACAAAACCCTCAAGGACGGTCAAGGTCGGTGATACTATCGTTGCCCGTAAAGGAGCAGTCGTGTACACATATAAGGTGTTGCAGCTTATTGATAAGAGGCAGGGTGCCAGGCTTGTTCCAAATTATGCCGAGAACCTGACTCCTGCGGAGGAACTCGCAAAGCTTCGTGCACCGGTAGAGACATTTTTCCTCAAGCGTGACAGGGGAGCGGGCCGTCCAACGAAAAAAGACCGCCGCCAGATGGAAGACCTCTGGAGCAGTCTTGATTTCGATGTTCCCGACGATATCGCTGAATCCCTGGCCGAATCTCTCGGCCTTGACGACGCGTAATCCTTAGCTGATATTATCCTACTTGAAATATCTCTTGAAAAGTCCCTGGAAGCCAGCTCCGTGACGAGCCTCATCCTTGCACATCTCATGAACAGTGTCATGGATGGCATCCAGGTTCTGCTGCTTTGCAAGTCTTGCGATTCTCATCTTATCCTCACATGCACCCTGCTCAGCAAGCATTCTCTTCTCAACATTAGTCTTTGTGTCCCATACGCACTCTCCGAGGAGCTCAGCGAATTTAGCTGCATGCTCAGCCTCCTCCCATGCATATCTCTTGAATGCCTCTGCGATCTCAGGGTAGCCCTCTCTATCTGCCTGACGGCTCATTGCAAGGTACATTCCTACCTCTGAACACTCTCCTGCGAAATGGTCACGAAGTCCTTTAAGGATCTCTGGGTCAACGCCTTGTGCGATGCCAAGCTTGTGCTCGTCTGTCCATACGAGGTCCTCTCCTGTCTCAATGATTTCCTCAAACTGGTCTGATTCTACGTGGCAGAGTGGGCACTCCTGTGGAGCTGTTTCACCTTCATGAATATAACCGCATACTAAGCATCTGAATTTCTTTGTCATAATTATAAGATTTAAATTGTTGATATTTCTAAATTTGAATAATTCTAAATTGCATCTGGTGCAAAGGTATGTAAAAAATCGAAACCTCCAACACTTTTTGCAAAATTTTTCAAAAAAAACCGTAAATTTATCATGTGCCATTGTTTGGCATTATCAATATGTAGATTTGCAGGAAAATTTTAATGTATATGGTTCCTTTCTTAAGACAGGTTGCAAGATATTATTACGATTCGGGAATGATAGGCTCCCGCTGCTTTATCTTTCCGAACAGACGCTCCATGGTTTTTTTCAGAAAGCATCTGGCGGAAACAATGGCTGCAGCGGCAGGCTCTGTTCCGCTTGTAATGCCTCGTATGCTGACGATAAATGACTTCTTCTATGAAGTCAGTGATGCCGTGCCGGCAGACAAGGTGCGTCTTCTGCTGTATCTGTACAGGTGTTATGCTGAGCTAAACCCAAAGGCTGAACCTTTGGATGAATTCGTCTTCTGGGGTGATGTCATTCTGGGAGACTTCAATGATGTGGATAAATATCTGGCTGATCCTAAGCAGCTCTTTGCAAATGTGGCTGACCTGAAACAGCTCCAGGACGATTATTCGTATCTTACTGATGCGCAAAGAAAGGCTATAGAAGGCTTTGTGAGCCATTTCAGTGACCAGTCAGGAAAGCTTACCGTTGATCTGGACTCGGATAATCCGGCAGTAAAGGAACGTTTCCTTCAGATATGGAATCTGCTGTACCCGCTTTATTGTAGATATAATGACCTGTTGAAACAGAACGGCCTTGCATATGAGGGTATGGTATATAGGAGAGTAGCGGAAAGATTGAAGGCAACGGCTGTAGATGATGTGTTCAGGAATGTCTTTGAAGATGATGAGGTTTTTGTCTTTGTTGGTCTTAATACCCTCAATGAGTGCGAGAAGGCTCTTCTGCATAAGCTGAAGGATGCCTCAAGGGCGGAATTCTGCTGGGATTATAGCGGCAGTATGATACAGGATCCTCAAAACCGTTCGTCTCTTTTCATGCGGGAAAATATCAAGGAGTTTCCACAGGTGACCGGATGGGACGAGGAAACTGCAGGGGTGCCGGCAGTCAATGTGGTGAGCGTACCATCGTCAGTTGGTCAAGCTAAGAGACTTCCTGATATTCTGGCATCTGTAAAGGATTTCAATGATTGCGCTATTGTCCTTCCGGATGAGAATCTTCTTGTACCGGTGCTGAATGCTCTCCCTCCGGCAGTAGATGCGGTGAATGTGACAATGGGATTGCCTATGAAAGGCAGTATTCTGTATTCATTGATGGAGACGGTCTCGGGCATGCAGCTGCATCTGGCATTCCGCAGGAATAGCTGGCATTTCTATCATAAGCAGGTCTGGGATCTCTTCTCAAACCCTTTGTTCCGTAATGCTTGTGACGACAGGACTATGGAGGTTGTGCAGAAGGTAAAGTCCTCAGCCAAGTATTATATTCCGCAGGAGGATCTGAGTGGAACCCCTCTGCTTGATGCTGTGTTCAGACCTGTCATATCTGATCCGAAATCCAAGGAAAAGAAGCAGCTGGCGTCATTTGCCGAATATCAGCAGGCTGTTTTGACTGCTGTGGCGTCTTCTGCTGTATCTGATCCGCAGCTTGCTTTGGAACTGGAATATGCCAAGGAGTATTATAAGGGTATAAATATGCTGCAGGATAGTCTTATGGATATGGAGGTCCTTCCATTGACCTATGTCAGACTTCTTGGCCAGCTGCTTGGCATGTCGTCGGTACCATTCAAGGGCGAGCCTTTAAAGGGACTTCAGATCATGGGACCTTTGGAAACCAGGGCTCTGGACTTCACAAATCTTATAATCATGTCTTCAAACGAAGGTGTATTTCCTCATAGGAGCGTGAGTTCGTCGTTCGTGCCGCCTGAACTAAGGAAGGGCTTCGGCCTTCCGACCTATGAACTTCAGGATGCTATATGGGCCTATTATTTCTATAGGATGATTTCCCGTGCGGAAAATGTCTGGATGCTGGTTGACTCGCGCGCAGAGGGTATGAAATCTGGTGAGGAAAGCCGCTACATAAAGCAGCTGGAGTATCACTTCGGACTTCCGTTGAACAGATATACAGTACAGATGGATTGCATGAAGACTGCTCAGCTGCCTGATGTGGTCAAGACGGAGGATGATATAAGGAAAATCAAGGAAACCGTGCTTTCGGCGACAGCTGTTCAGAATTATCTGGCTTGTCCTGCAAAATTCTATTATGCTGTGCTTAAGGGGCTTGTCAGGGAAGATGAGGTGTCGGAGAGTCTTGATGCCGGCATGTTCGGAACGATATTCCATGAGGTGATGCGTTCGCTGTATACCTCGGAAGAGGCGATGGCTTCGGACTTCTTCTTTGATGTTCCGGGTGCGGAAAAGTCTGTCACTCCTCTAAGGTATATAACCGGAGACTACATACAAAGCTGGATTGAGCGTGAGGATGTAATACGCACAAAGGTGCGTTCGTTGATCGAGCACGAGTTGAATCTGGTAGAGGTCAGTGGACGAAATCTCGTGGTTACTGATGTGATTGTCCGTTATGTGATGAAGACTCTCAAGAGTGATCTGAAGATTCTTCAGGAGAGTGGCAAGGATTCTTTCGAGATTCTCGGACGTGAGCTTAGGGTGAGCGGCGCATTCCATGGTTTCGGATTCAAGGGCTTCATTGACCGTCTGGATGCTTTCAGTCCGGACGAGGTCAGAGTTGTGGACTATAAGACAGGCCGGGTGCTGGATGATGATATATTCATTGATGATGGTAATGCGGAGGCTATAGCTCAGAAGATATTTATGCCTGATGTCAAGGATAGACCTAAGATTGCGTTGCAGTTCTTTATCTATGATCTGCTGGTGAAGGATAGGGCAGAGGTTAAAGGCCGGAATCTGTATAATTGTGTGTATTCGACCTCAAGGCTTTTCGGAGAATTGCCTGAAACTGTTCCTGTGAACAAGACTTTCTTTGACGCGGTGTCCGGTAATCTATCCACCCTTCTGGATGAGATGTGTGATCCGGATGTGGGTTTCAGAAGGACAGAGGACGAGCATGTATGTGGATATTGTGATTTCAAGACGATTTGCGGAAGATAGATTATGATAAGGATCATGAAGGCATCAGCAGGTTCAGGTAAGACCTATAACCTTGCTAAGACCTATATAACTCTTCTATTGAAGAATGAGGACAGGTATGCATACAGGCATATCCTTGCCGTTACATTTACAAATAAGGCTACGGAAGAGATGAAGAGCCGTATTCTCAAGGAGTTGCATATACTTGCGACTTCTCCGGCGTCTTCTGACTATCACGATGCGTTTGTTCCGGCTCTCTATTCCGGTGATGCGGAGTTGAGTGACCGTGCCGCTGCAGTCCTGAGGGATATTCTCCATGATTACAGCGCCTTTGCGGTCAGTACTATCGACAGGTTCTTCCAGCAGACCTTGAAGGCGTTCTCACGTGAGATCGGTCAGTTTGCGTCATATCAGGTGGAACTTGATAAGGATTCTCTTGTGGCCGAGAGTGTTGACCGTGTTCTGGATTCACTCACTCAGGATGATACCGGTCTGCTGTCTTGGCTCACGGATAACGTCTTGGAACAGATCGAGCAAGGTGGAAGATACAGTCCTGATGCAAATCTTTTGGGTATGGCTCTCAGACTTAAGTCCGCTCAGCGTCAGGAAGAACTTGAAAGAGCCGGTTTAGATGAGCGGGAGGCTTATTCGCAGCAGACACTGACCTCCATAAGAAACAGGTGCAGGGAAATTGTCGCTGATTTCAGGGAGCGTGTGCGTGATACTGCGGCGAGGGCTGTGGAAATATTGAAACTGGCCCAGGTTGATCCGAAGGATAGTTACAGAGGTTTCATGAAGGCGCTTGCTGTTTATGCGTCGTTGACGGATCGTGATGCATTGGTGCCGCCTACTGATGCGTTCATGAACCGTGCTCCATATAGCGGGAAATGGTTCGCTGACTCAAAGGCGAAAGTGCTTCTGCCTAAGCTGTGTCCGGCACTTGAGGGGCCGATGCAGGCATTCTGTGAACTGTGGACAAAAGAATATCCTGTATATTCCACCGCCTGCATATTGGATGAGCAGATTTACGGACTTGGGGTAGCAAGGGAACTTTCTGATGCATTCCATGAACTGATGCGCGAGAAGAATGTGTTGTGCATAGATGATTCGAATACAATCCTCAAAGGTATAATCGACGGCTCAGATGCTCCGTTTATATATGAGAAGATAGGTGTGCGCTTTGATCATTTCCTTCTGGATGAGTTCCAGGATACATCTTCGGTGCAGTGGAGCAATTTCAGCCCTCTTCTGCATAATAGTCATTCACAGGGTAAGGAGAACCTGATAGTCGGTGATGTGAAGCAAAGCATATACAGATGGAGAGGGTCAGATTGGAAACTTCTTGACAGTGCTGTCCCTGCTGAATTCCCTGGTTTCAAGGAAGAAGTCCTTGATACCAACTACAGAAGTCTTTCGAATATTGTTGAATTCAATAATGCTTACTTTACGGCAGCGGCCAGCGTTCTTGACAAGATGAACGGCGAGGGCGGCTATATGTCCGGAATATATGCTGATGTGGAGCAGAAGGTAGCCAAGAAGGGTAAGGCACCAGGAAGCGTGAGCGTGACATTCTGTTCGAAGGAGGACGAACTTGAGAAAGTCCTTGACAGCATAAAGGAAGTGCAGGCTTCGGGAGCTCGCCTGTCTGAGATAGCGGTGCTTGTCCGAAGCAATGCTTCCGGACAGAGTGTGGCGTCCTATCTTATAGATAATGGCATAACTGTGATAACGGATGATTCCCTTAAGGTGAAGCGTTCTGTAACTGTGAGGCGTCTGGTTTCTCTGATGTCTCTTGCTGACAATCCGGCAGATACTGTAAACGGTTATCTTGCCGAGTCGTTGGACGTGACAGTTCCAGGCGGTTGTACGTCTTTGGTGGATATGGCGGAGTCTCTGATAAGGGCACTCAAGAAGAGTGATGTCGATGGTGTGATTGAAGGGGAGATTCTTCATATTCAATCGTTTATGGATCATCTCCATGAATATGTGGCTTCAAACGGAAATACCTTGCGAGGATTCCTGAAGTACTGGGAGGGAGAAGATCCGTCCATAAGTTCTCCGGCATCGGGAGAAAGTGTCAGGGTGATGACGATCCATAAGTCAAAGGGTCTGGATTTCCCTTATGTGATAATTCCGTTTGCTGAGAACATAGGCTTGTTCAAGCCGGACAGCAGGTGGTGCGCTCCCGATTTGAGCGGAACACCGCTGGAGGGCGTTGCAGAGGGTGTATATGATGTTACACTTTCTCGTTCTACTGAGTCTACGTTGTTCGCGGAACATTATAGGAAAGAGAATCTCCTGCAGCAGGTGGATAATATAAACACTATATATGTGGCCATGACTCGTGCGGCTTCAGGTATGCACATAATTGCTGCTACACCTTCTGTGAAATGCCAGGATAATCTGAAGAATTGCAAAGATGAGGATTGGATGCCTGCATTTACGGACTTTTCGCAGATACTTTACTGGTTCCTTGCCGTGTCAGGAAAGATAGATGGTGTGAGGGCTGTCAATGGAGAGGACTTCGTGAGGTTTGATGTCGGTGATATTGTTGATTTTGATGCAATGAGGAAGACCGATGATTCAGGAACCCTGATGTTTGCGGCAGGTAAGGAAGGTTGGTATCCGTCATATGAACTGAACCCGGGATTGCGACTCAAGTTTTCGGCAGATGCTGTCGACTTCTTCTCTGAGGATGGTTCTACAGGAGTAGAGGCGTCAAAGCGCATAAAGGGAGTTGTGCTGCACGATGTGCTTGCCAAAGTTGTCGTTCCGGATGATCTTGAGGCTGCGGTGGACAGTGCTTATGCTTGTGGTGACCTTAATGCGCAGCAGGCTCGTCAGGTAAAGGAACTCTTGCAGACCAGGCTTGCTGAGGCCAAGGCTTCAGGCTGGTTCCCTGATGATCCTTCCAAGGTAATGGTGGAGAAGGATATTATAGATGTGGACGGCCAGGTGTACAGACCGGACAGGGTAGTGATTGAAGGTGGAAAGGTTCTGGTGCTAGATTATAAGTTTGGAGAGCATCATAAGAAATATGAGACCCAGATGAAGACTTATTCAGAGATATTCCATCGGATGGGGTATGCGGAAGTTACTGCAGTTTTGTGGTATGTGCAGACCGGTGAGTGCAAGGTTATCTGAATATAATTTCGTATATTTGCAAGACCCAAAAGCTTGAAGAATTTTTGGTCTGGCCCGGGTAGGGCCGAAAATATTATATTGAAAATATATGGATACAAATGAAATAGATACATGCAAGCTTCTGTATAATACAGAGCGTGTAAAGCTTTATATACCTGAGTATGGACGTAATGTCCAGAAGATGGTCGACTATCTGAAGACCATAGAGGACCGTCAGAAGCGCAACGAGCAGGCTCGTGCGATTGTCAAGGTGATGGAGATAATCAACCCGGCTGTGCATCTGCAGGATAATTATGAGCAGAAGCTTTGGGACCATCTCCACATCATCTCCGGCTTTGATCTGGATGTGGATTCTCCTTATCCGGCTCCAGCTCCGGAAAGTCTCCACGAGAAGCCTATGAGTGTGCCTGCTGTCCGCAGGCCTGTCAAGGTGGCGCATTACGGCAGAAACATAGAGAACTTCATTGATCTGATCGCAGGCATGGAGGACGGAGAGCAGAAGACTGCGATGATCCGCACCTTAGGCACATACATGAGGCAGCAGTACCTGATCTGGAACAAGGATTCTGTATCGGATGCGACCATATTGCAGGATATAGAAAGATTGTCGGATTTTAAGATCAAGGTGCCGGAAGGACTGCAGTTGTCAAGGCTTGATGCCGGAGCGACATACACAAGACCGGGTGCGCAGCAGCAACAGAAGCAGGGCAAGAGACAGAAGGGAAATCAGAAAAACAGGAAGCAGTACAAGTAACACTATGGCGCAGATTAAGAAAGCAAAGAAAAAGAATGCGAAGAAGTTTAAGTTCTTCGCTTTCTTCAAGAATATGGACCCGGAACTGAAGTCCATATTGATAAAGTGTTCCGGCGGCCTGGTCATGTTGGTGGCATTGTTTACATTAGTGTCAATGCTGTCATATCTTTTCACATGGTCTGCCGATAAGGACCTCCTTATGAATGCAGAGAGGATGAGCAGGGGATTGGATGTCAATAATATGGGAGGTAAGCTTGGCTATCTGTGGAGTCATTTCCTTATATCGGATATGCTCGGACTTGCAAGCTTTGTTTTCGTTTTCCTCTTGGGGGCAGTTGCATACAGGCTGTTTTTCTGGCATAGACATATCGGACTGATGAGACTGACTTTCCTGTCTGTCAGTGGAGCGTTTGTGCTCTCTATGGCTCTGTCGCTCTTTGGCTTTGTCAGATTGTTTGATGGCGGACTTGGCGGTGATGCGGGACGTGCGGTCACTGGCTGGCTGGCTAATCTCGTGGGCCCAGTGCTTCCATGGCTGATTGTTATGGCTCTGGCTGTTGTGTGGATGCTGTTTGCCAGTGGCAGGTTTGCAAGATGGTTTGCATTGTCTGGCGAGAACCAGGCAGCGGATGACTCCGTTGATGAAGTAGAGGAAGAAGAGTTTGAGGATGATGAGTTTGAGGAAGAGCTTGAGCCGGAAGGCGAGGAAGTTGAAGAGGAAGAAGATGAAGAGGAAATTGACGACGATGATGTAGAAGATGAGGAACTTGATGAGGAGATCGAACTTGACCCAGCTGATTCCGGGGATTCTACTGATCCGGCTGATGATATGGAAGTGATAAGGGGAGAAGTAGTGGTTCCTGTCGTTGAGGATCTTGAGAGGATAGATAACCGTGATGAACTCAACAAATATGAGTTTCCTTCGCTGGATCTTCTTCATGATTATGCGGGACAGCAGCATGTTGTAAGTCAGGCGGAGCTTGACAGGAACAATATGGTGATCCGTACTACTCTTAAGAACTATAAGATTGATGTAGAGAAGGTTACTGCGGTTGTAGGTCCTACCGTGACATTGTATAAGATCGTTCTTGCCCCAGGAATGAAGGTGGCTTCGATCGAAAGTGTCCATAGGGAGATCGCCATGGCCCTTGAAGTAGGCGGTGTGCGTGTTGTGACACTGCCAGGCTGTGTGGGAATCGAGGTTCCGAACAGCACTCCTTCGATGGTCCCGTTGAAGTCTATGTTGAATGATGATTCATTCAGGAACAGTACAGCGGAACTTCCTATCGCCATCGGTTATTCTACACTTGCGCAGAAGGTAAAGACTTTCGACCTTACAGATGCTCCGCACCTTCTTGTTGCAGGTGCGACAAAGCAGGGTAAGTCAGTCGGCCTTAACGTAATCATATCGTCGCTTCTGTATTCGAAGCATCCTTCTGAGCTTAAGTTTGTATTCATCGACCCTAAGACAGTTGAGTTTACTCCATATAATCCTCTTTTGAAGCATTATCTCGCAGTCCTTCCGAATGCGGCTGATGAGGAGGATGAGAAGAGAAGGGCTATTGTCAAGAAGGCGAAGGATGCGGAGCAGGTTCTCAACTCGCTCTGTATTGAGATGAACGAGAGATATGAACTTCTCAGTAAAGGTGGAGTGAATGACTTTAAGCTTTATAACGAGAAGTATAAGAACCGTTACCTTCTTCCGACAGAAGGACATAGATACCTCCCATACCTGGTGGTGGTTGTGGATGAGTATGCCGACCTGATTATGGCCGGTGGCTCAAGTCCGGAGGATAAAAAGTCAGCAAAGAGTATCGAGGCTGCCATCATCCGCTTGGCACAGATGGGTAGAGCAGCTGGTATCCATGTGATTATCGCGACCCAGCGTCCGTCAGTAAACGTGATCACTGGTCTGATCAAGGCAAACTTCCCTACGAGAATTGCCTTCCGAGTTCTCTCAGGTGTGGATTCAAGGACTATTCTTGATTCAGTCGGTGCTGAAAACCTTATCGGTAAGGGTGATATGCTGTACTATGCCGGAGTCAAGATGGAACGTATCCAGTGTGCATATATAAGCATGGAGGAGATTAACCGTGTGACTAAATTCATCGGAAATCAGACAAAGTACGGACAGTGCTACAATACTCCGTTCTACCTTCCTATGCCTGAGTCTCCTGACGGAGGACCTGCTGGCGGAAGCCTTGATATCCTTAGCCTTGATTCTGAGTTTGAGGAGGCGGCACGTACTGTCGTCCTGTCGCAGAAGGGCTCGACATCGGATCTTCAGAGAAAGTTGGGTATGGGTTATGCAAGAGCCGGAAGGGTTATGGATCAGCTTGAGCAGGCGGGTGTTGTGGGACCTCAGGAGGGTTCAAAGCCTCGTCAGGTACTTGTTGCTACCCTTGACGAACTTGAAGATCTCATAGCTCCTTACCTTAACAGATAAGATGAGAAGAATACTTATAGCAATTGCTGCAATGCTCATAGTGGCATCTGCAGCGGCACAGCAGACGCAGCAGGCAGCCTTGGATAGACTGCGTGCTGCTATTTCTGATTCATGCGTGACTCTCGAGTGCTCATATTCCATGTATGTGTCCCAGACCCGCATAGAGGGTGAGGCGGAGGTTGTGCTACAAGGAAAAGCCTTTACGATGCGTGGTAATGGCATTGAGATGTATTGTGATGGAACCAAGGTGTGGACTCTCGATACTTCGCTCAAGGAGGTGTATGTGGAGGATGTCGGGAGTGCAGATGTAAATGCTTTTCTTGATCCTGAATCCGCTGATGTGAAATTTGATCCTGATGGAAATCCTGTTTCAGCTTCATGTGTCATGAAGGATGGATTGAAGGTGGATATCAGGATTCTTTCTATGACAAAGTCAAAAATAAAACCTGAAGACGCTTTCCGTCCTCAGGTCAATTTCGGCTCCGATTGGATTGTAACTGAATTGTAGCCGTTATCTTACGCAGCGCACATTCGCTCCGAATGTTTTAGTGTCAGCTTTGCCTAACTGGAGTTCCGGCTGGTCGCAGATGATGTATCTGTAGTATGACATCCCTTCCTCATCTGCCACGGAGTCTGCAGTCCAGAACGCTGCATACTCGTTGAGCCCGTTGAACTGTGCGTTGGAGTAGTATCCGTCTGAATTCTTGCCGCTGAGCATAGCATATCCTACAGGAATAATGGAAAGACCGGATGTGTTTGTTATATCTCCAACCTTTGGCCAATATTCCCACATATTATTATCGTTGAAGTAGGCTTTGCCCATCAGTTGTGCTATCTTGTTGTCATGTGCTTCTAATGCAGCAACCCATTCAGCATCGGTAGGCAGTCTCCAGCCTTCAGGGCATATTGTCTGCGCTTCTTCAAATGAATAATATACTCCGAATACATCGTTCATTACCTCGCAGTTCTTGTAAGATGCACCGGCGCTCTTGTCGGCGATGTTTCTGCAGAGCCAATCAAGTCCGCCGATAGTGACATAAGGGTAAACTATGCCGTCAACAGTTATTGAAGGCTTGTCTGCAAGTCCGAGGTTTGTGATAGAGTTGTCGATGCCTCCCTTTACTACAGTGCATTTAACAGACTTGGAGGTATATGAGTATCCTTTTGCGAACGCATATCCGCTGATGGTACATGTCTGGAGTGTGTCTGAGAATGTGAAGGTAAATGATCCGTCAGACGGCTTGCCGTTCTGGTCCAATCCGTTTTCGAACCTTGTGGTGTCTGCCGCCGGCTTTGTAGGGGTGACCTTCCAATAATATCCAATGCCTTCGCCATCCGGGTGGATGACACCGGAGGGTGTAATTGTCCATGTCGTATTTTGGGATACATATTCCGGAATGCTGAATGACAATGTTCCCGAAAGGGATGGTGTTACAGTTGCCTCTTCGTCTTTCTTGCATGAGATTATGCAGATGGAAAAGGCTATTGCGAATATGAGAATGTTCAGTTTACGATGACTCATTTCAGGTTTCATTTATATGAATAATTCTGCAAATATAGTAAAAACCGCTAACTTTGTGCAAGAAAAATTCAGCACTGTAATGAGACCTAAGATCAGCATATTCACTTTGTTTATCATGGCTCTGCTGTCGCTTTCTTGTGCAAAGCGCGGCGGATATGTCAAGATAGAAGGCTACGCCCAGGGCGGAACCTATTCTGTCATATTCAATTCGCAAGGAGTATACAATAGTCCTGCCGAGATAAGGGACTCGGTCGAGAATATTCTGCAAAAGATAGATGCCACCCTGTCCGGATACAATAAGAACTCTGTCCTAAGCCGCTTCAATGCCGGTGAAACCGTAGTGGTGGATGAGATGTTTGCAGAGATATACTCTATGGGCTATGATGTCTGGAAAGAGACCGATGGCGCTGTGGATGTCAGTCTGTCGCCACTATATGACATGTGGGGTTTCGGCTTCAAGAATGGATCATTGCCGTCTTCTCATCAGGTTGACTCTGTCATGAGCATGTGCGGAATGAGGCTTTGCCGTGAGTCTATTCATGACTATGTCGGCAAGGAAATGGATCCAGGGTCTCTGTGTCTTGCGCCACAAGGTTCAGTAAGTCCTCAACTCAATTACAATGCGATAGCCCAGGGATATAGCTGCGATCTTGTTGCAAGGTATCTGTACTCGGTAGGAGTAAAGGATATGATGGTGAATATCGGTGAGATATTCTGTGATGGCAGGAACCCGTCCGGAGTTGCATGGACTATCGGAATAGATAGGCCGGAGGACGGAAACAATGAGCTCGGAGCGCAGCTCCAGGGCGTTTTTTCTGTTCCGGAGGGGCCTCATGGCGTCGTGACATCTGGAAATTACAGAAAATTCTATGTCAAGGACGGAAAGAAATATCCTCATACAGTCGACCCGCGGACAGGTTACCCTGTGACACATAATCTTTTGAGTGCTACTGTCATAGCAGAAAATGCCATGATAGCTGATGCCTATGCTACCTATTGCATGGTGATAGGATTCGAACAGGCGAAGGCTTTCATTGAGTCTCGGGAAGACCTTGAAGGGTGTCTGGTGTATGATGATGGAGGAGAGTTCGTTACATGGTACTCAGCAGGTCTAGAGCTTCGCAAAGTAATGTAATCAGCCACTCTGTACCGTTGATCAGGACTTGTATGTCCCAACCCAGACTGCATGTGGTAAGGGTGATGAGCGCCATCGGGATTATGAGCCCGGTCAGTGGAAGGGCTATCATGTTGGTCATGATGAACTGTGTCGGGAATGTTCCGAAATACATATAGGCCAGAGGACCGGTCGTAATCTGACATGATATCGACATGGAGGCGGAATCCCATATCCATCTTGTGCATTTTGTCAGTGCCGGGTCTTCTTTTCTGTTACCCGGCCAGAACCCCTGCAGCCATGGGAAGATATATGCGATCCCGACAATTGCTGCATATGAGAGCTGAAATCCTACCTCTGTGATTGATGATGGCGATATGGTCAGATGTATCAGAAGTGCTGCCGTCATAACCTTTTTCAAGCATGTCGACCTGTCGCTCAGTCTGGCGCTTTCTCCTATTAGAATGAATATGAATGCACGCACAATCGATGCTCCGGCGCCGGTGGCAATGGTGTAGAATCCGCATAAGCTGACAAGAATCAAAGACTTTGCGACCTTCGCTTTTCCAGTGTTGCCAAGGCAGCGTGTGATAAGGCTCACTATCCCATAGATGATTCCTAGATGAAGTCCTGACAGGGCGAGGATGTGTGATGCTCCGCTGTTTCTGAAGGCGCTGGCTATCTCCTCTGGTATCCCGCTCCTTTCGCCTGTGAGCAAAGCTTTGACTATCTGTCCCGTCGAGTCCTTCCTGAATGGGATCAAGTCTATGGATTCCTGCATGTTTTCTCCGAAATTCTGTGCCGCAGAACTGAGCCATGATGCATCCATAAGTGTACTTACCGACAGCAGATGGTCAGTTGAGGCAGATAAACCTCCGCATGCTGCCATACAGAGAATCATGATGGCAAATGTCGGAATATGGTCAGCCGGATGATTTCGGGCGTATAGAAGGAAGCCCAGAAGAAATACTGTTATCGAAAGAAGCGCTGGAGCTGAAACGGCTGCAGATGCGCATCCTGTGTATATGAACAGAGCCGTTCCTATAGCAAACGGCAGCACAATCCCTGCAATCTCTCTCTCCGCTTTCATTTCCTTACGTATTTTTGCTAAAGTAGCGAATATTTTCATAACTTTGCAAAGATGAGCTTGAATTTCATAGAAATTCTAGATTGCCACGTCGCAAAGCTCCTCGCAATGACGTGGGGCGGATTGGAAGATAAACAAAACAAAAATATAACGACATGATTATTTTAGTACTCAACTGCGGAAGCTCTTCTTTGAAGTATCAGCTTCTTGACATGAAGAACGATGAGGTTTATGATCTTCTTGCAAAAGGTCTTGTAGAGAGAATCGGAATGGAAACAGGTTGCCTTAAGCATCAGGCTCCAGGAAAAGAGAATCTCGTAAAGGAAATGCCTATTGAGAACCATACAGTAGGTATCAAGGCCGTCCTTGAGGCTCTCCTCGACAAACAATATGGCGTGCTCGATACTCTTGAGGATATTGAGGCTGTTGGACATAGGGTTGTTCACGGTGCTGAGGAGTTCGTATGCAGTCAGCTCATAACAGATGAGGTTGTGGCTCAGCTTGAGAAGTGCTCGGTTTTTGCACCTCTTCATAATCCTGCAAACCTTCTTGGAATCAAGGCGGTTTCAGCGGTTCTTCCTGAGGTTCCTCAGGTTGGTGTATTTGACACTGCTTTCCACCAGACAATGCCATCGTATGCGTACATGTACGGTCTTCCATACGAGTATTACGAGAAATATGGTATCCGTCGTTACGGATTCCACGGAACAAGCCACAAGTATGTTTCTGCAAAGGGTGCCAAGTTCGCAGGCCTTGATATCAACTACTCTAAGATCATCACCTGCCACCTTGGAAACGGAAGCTCTATCGCTGCAGTTGTAAACGGAAAGTCTATCGATACTACAATGGGATTCACTCCGCTTGAGGGACTTATCATGGGAACACGAAGCGGTAGCGTTGACCCTGAGGTTGTAACTTACATCCAGGAGAAGGAAGGCCTTACAGCTGCACAGATGAGTACCGTGCTTAACAAGAAGTCTGGTTTCCTTGGACTTTCATGTGTGTCATCTGATGCCCGTGACCTTGATGAGGCGGCAAATAATGGCGATGCAAAGGCAAAGCTTACCCTCAAGAAGCTTACATACGAGATTACAAAGTACATCGGTGCATATGCAGCTGCAATGAATGGTGTTGACCTTATCGTCTTCACAGGCGGTATCGGTGAGAACAACAGCCGTCTGCGCCGCAGAGTGTGCGAGAATCTTACTTACCTCGGTGTCAAGTTTGACTATGATGCAAACGTGGTAAGAGGAGTCGATACAATCATTACACTCCCTGACTCTAAGGTTAAGGTTGCTCTCATTACTACAAATGAAGAGCTGATGATTGCCCGCGACACTATGAATATTGTACTTAACGAAGAATAATCAAGTCCCCGGTATTATGCCGGGGATATATTTTATAAAGAAGATGTTTACAAAATTTGAACAGATCTATGCCGAGCTCAAGGGCAGAGGCAACAGGAAAAGAATGGTAGCTGCATGGGGTGTTGACACTCATACTGTAGCTGCGGCAGGCAAAGCTGTGGAACTTGGTCTGGCTGATGTGACACTTGTGGGAGACCAGGACCTTATTGCCAAGGCTTGCGCAGAAGAGGGAGTTGATGTCTCTGTATTCACAATCGTACATAACCCAGATGAGCTCAAGTCTGTAGCTCAGGCAGTCCAGATGATCAACGACGGCGAGGGAGACTTCCTTATGAAGGGTCTCTGCTCTACAGACAAGTTCCTCCGTGCCATCCTTAACAAGGAGAAGGGACTTCTTCCTCCGAAGGGTACGCTGACACACTGTACGACACTTGAGATCCCATCATACCACAAGCTTCTTTTTGTAGGAGACGTAGCGGTAATCCCAGCGCCGGACTTCAAGCAGAAGCAGATCATCATGGAGTGCCTCGTAAGGACTGCCAAGGCTGTTGGAGTGCAGACTCCTAAGGTCGCAATCCTTGCCGCAACAGAGCAGGTGCTTCATAGCCAGCCTGCTTCAATTGAGGCGGCAATGCTTTCCAAGATGGTGGAACGTGGGCAGATCAAGGGATGCATTGCAGACGGCCCGCTCGCTCTTGATGTCGCAATTGACATGGAGTCTGTCCAGATCAAGGGTCTCGTGAGCCCGGTGGCTGGAGATGCAGACTGCATCCTCTTCCCTAACATCGAGTCCGGTAATGTATTCTATAAGGCTAATTCGAAGTTGGTTCCAGGTGTGAAGCAGGCCGGTATCCTTGTAGGTGCAAAGGTTCCATGCGTGCTTTCAAGCCGTGCGGACAGCATTGAGACAAAATTGAATTCAATCGCTATCGCGGCAATGTTCTAATATGACCATGAAAGGAAAAATTCTTATAATCAACCCTGGTTCAACCTCTACCAAGATCGGTTTTTACGAGGACGGTGTCCAGAAATTCGAGACAAATCTCACTCACTCTGCAGAAGAGATAGCGAAATATGAATCAGTGATGCATCAGGGCGGCATGCGCCGTGATGCCATTGTGAACTTTCTGACTGAGAACGGAGTCGGACTGGATTCAATAGACCTTATCATGGCTCGTGGAGGACTGATCACTCCTATCCAGACTGGTGTGTATGAGGTTACTCAGGAAATGCGTGATGCACTGATGGCAGGCAAGGATGGCGTTCATGCATGTAATCTCAGCGCTTTGATCGCAGATGACATGGCGGGTGATATCAATAAGATGCGTGCCGAGAAAGGTATGGCGGGTGTGTGCAAGGCGTATATTGCGGATGCTCCGACATCAGATGATATGCTTCCGGAACTTAAGATCTCAGGACATCCGGCATTGCCGCACAGACCTGCTTTCCATGCATTGAACTCACGTGCGATGGTCCGTCGTTATGCTGGCAGCATAGGCAAGACAAACAAGGACGTGACCGTGATTGTGGCTCATATGGGCGGTGGTTCGTCGGTTTCTCTTCACAGGAACGGTCTTGTGATCGATGTTAATGATGCTCTTGGTGGCGACGGCCCTATGAGCCCGGAACGTGCTGGTTCAGTACCGGCATTCCCTCTTGTCGAGATGTGTTTCAGTGGCGAATATACCAAGGCTGAGGTCAAGAAGATGCTTGTTGGAAAGGGTGGCGCAGTAGCTCATCTTGGAACAAATGACTTCCGTGAAATCATCAACAGAGCGGATGCAGGCGAAAAGGCTTGTGTAGACTTTCTACAGGCATTCTGCATTTCCGTAGCAAAATATATCGGTTCAATGGCTACCGTGGTAGGCGGTAGGGTCGACGCTATCATACTGACCGGAGGAATCGCATACGGAAAGGCCATCACTGCTGCGATTACTGATATGGTGCAGTTTATCGCTCCGGTTCTGGTATATGCAGGTGAAAATGAACTTGAATCGCTGGCAGAGAATGGCTATGGCATTCTTGCAGGCGAGTTTGAGGTTAAGAGATATTAGGAACCAGATTACTCAAACAGGTTTCTTTTGGGTAGCTTGTCACTGTAAAGTGAACGACATTCTTTGAAGAGGGCTTCGGTATACTTAGGGAACCGAGGCCCTCTATATGTACTGGTGTTGGTGACCATGATCCAGCACTCTCCGTCAGGATAATATCTGACAAGGGCGCTTGTACCAGCTAATGTTCCGGTCCTGTTCCATCCTCTTGCAGGATCTGTGTCATTCCATCCCAATGAGAATGTCTCTTTATCATAGTATGCGGTCATCTGAAGGAAACTGTCATGTGAGATGATGTCCTTTACGCCGGGCTTGCTGTCTATGCTTGCAACGAAGCGGGCTATTTCAGCAGGGGAGGCGCACCACGCACCGGCTCCCGAAAGAAGCGGCAGGTCAGTGCCACCGTAGCAGCGCTCTACCATTTGGCCGCTTCCAGTGTATTCTTCGATAAATTTGCCGTCTCCTTCGTGGGTGTAGTATCTAACCTCATTGGGTCTTTTATCACTGTAATATGTTCCTCCTATGTGCATGTCGAAACATCCGGCAGGCTCAAGCACCTTCTCTTTCATGAACTGCTCATACGGTATCCCCGATACTCTTTCTATGATTTCTGACAGTAGAAGATAGCCAAAGTTCGAGTATTTCTGGCTTGTACCCGGTACCCAGCGTAATTTTCTGCTCAGCACTAAGCCGAAGTAGTCCTCTTTGGTAGGCGGATGGTCAAGACCGAGTTGATTCTTTACATCTACGGATGAGAACAGCGGGTCTCTTCTGAATCCAGCCTGATGTCTCAAAAGGTGCTCGACTGTGATTTTTCTATAGTTCTTGTCGCACTTTACCAGGTCGTTGAAAAAAGGGTCATCCAGAATTCCTCCGGGACCGAATACAGTGTCCTTGATGCAGAGGCGGTCCATGTCCTGAAGGACCATGATTCCTGCGGCAGTGAGGAGCTTGGATACGGAAGCCATGCGCATGATATGGCTTGGTTCCATCAGGATCTCTTCCTCGGCATCCGCCCATCCGTATCCTTTGGCGTATAGTAGTGAGTCGTTTCTGGTAATGGCCAGAGATGCTCCCTTAATGTGCCATCTGGTCATGAATTTCTTTATTTTCCTGTCCATTGGAGCAAGCTCGGGAATCTCAGACATGGCGTTTGTCAGAGTGTCGTTGAGCCTGAACTGGTGAGAGTTCTCGTCTTCCTTTGCTTTTGAGCAACGTGTAATAATGGCAAAAGCCGTCACGAGGGCGGCAATTGCAATAAATGATATGATGATGTTCCTTTTCTTCATTAGTTAGATCTTGCCCGCTTTTCTCGCAAAATCGATGATGAAGTCTGCTGTTCCTTCGATTCCGAGAATCGACGAGTCGATGCAAAGGTCATAAGTTCCTGCCGCACCCCATTCGCCGAAGGTGTAATAGTTATAATATTCAGCTCTTTTCCTGTCTTTTTCAAGAGCTTTGGCTTTAGCTTCCTCGATACTCATTCCCTGTCTTGCGGCAATGCGCTCTGCGCGTACTTCAAGAGGGGAGGTCAGGAATACGTTGAGTGTGTTCTCATTCTCCCTAAGGATATAGTCAGCGCATCTGCCTACTATAATAGCCGATCCCTGCTCGGCGATCTTCTCGATTGTCTGGCTCTGGAGCTTGAATATCCCCCTGTCGCTCATATAGTTTTCAGTGTCTCCAAAGCCGCTCGTGAAGATTTCGGTAAAGGAGAAGAAACCCCTCTTCTCATCACGTTCCTTGAAGAACTCTGCGCCGAATCCGCTATCCTTTGCGGCCTGACTGATGATTTCTCTGTCGTAGACCGGAATGTTCAGCTTTTTTCCCAGCTCGTATGCGACTCCACGTCCGCCGCCTCCGAACTGCCTTCCTATGTTGATGATAATCTTCTTTTCCATAGCTGTAGGGTCTAAATCTGGCTACCTAAGATTGATGATTCCTGTCCGTCCTGGAGCCTGTTGAACTTCTTGAAAAGTCTTCTGAGCAGGATTGCTGTAAGTAATGCCGACAGCAAGTCCGATATAGGGAAGCTTATCCATACCCCACTTGCTCCATGCCTTAGCGGGAGGGCGTATAGGAGTGGAAGAAGGAACAGAATCTGTCTTGAAAGTGAAAGTATCACTGATTTCTTAACCATGCCAAGGCATTGGAAGAAGTTGGTTCCGATCATCTGGAATCCTACGATAGGGAATCCGATCACGAGTAGTCTGAATCCGTGTGCCGCCATATCCATCAGCGCTTCATCATGGGTGAAGATTCCTACAGCCACTCTTGGGAAGAACATTCCGATTACAAAGCAGATGCATGTAACTATCGTGCCCATCTTTGCTGTCATCCAGAACACTTCCTTCACTCTTGAATACTGCTTTGCTCCATAGTTGTAACCGGCAATCGGCTGCATTCCCTGATTCAGTCCCATGCATATCATGATGAACATGAATATGAGTCGGTTGCAGATTCCATATGCTCCGATTCCAAGGTCGCCGCTATAGTCGCGCAGCTGCTGGTTGATGAAGAGTGTCACCAGACATGCTGCCGCGTTCATCAGGAAAGGTCCCATACCGATAGCAAGTGAGTCTTTTGCGACGCGCATGTCAAGCTTGAATATGCCTTTCTCAAAATGAAAGGCTCTTTCCCTATCGCTGAAGTGCCTCAGGACTATTCCCATTGCAACAGTCTGTGATAAAACCGTAGCCCATGCCGCACCAGCGATTCCCATATCAAACACGAAAATGAAGACAGGGTCAAGGATGGTATTGAAGACGACTGTGAATATTGTAAGCGCCATGGCCTTCTTCGGGAATCCTGACGAGCGCATGGCTGCGTTGAGACCGAAATACACATGCGTTATGACGTTTCCGATAAGGATGATCCTAATGTACTCCTTGGCATATGGAAGCGTGTTTTCGCTGGCTCCGAAGAAATAGAGGATAGGGTCGATGAATATCAAGGCGACTGCCATGAATATCAGTCCTATGATTATGTTCAGGCTGACCACATTGCCGAGAACCTTGTTCGCAGCCTTGTAATTCTTTTGTCCGAGAAGGACGGAAAGCATCACAGCTGCTCCGGCACCTACCAATGTTCCGAATGCTGTGGAGAGGTTCATCAGTGGGAAAGTTACGGCAAGACCTGATATTGCAAGCGGACCTACTCCCTGTCCGATGAAGATGCTGTCTACCATATTGTAGAGGGAGGCGGCTGTCTGTGCAATGATTGCTGGCAGCGCATACTGCTTGAGCAGGCGCCCGATCCTGTCGGTGCCTAATTCAGTCGGGATTGCTGATTTGCTGGAATTCATCTCTTAGTCCTCGGGCTTTGCTACGAGCTCGATCTCGAAGATCAGCGGAGCATATCCAGGGATGCTGGAACCGCTGCCTGAGTACTGGTATCCGTAGTTTGAATAGAATACTCCTACGCCTTTTTCCTTTGCCCTCATCTGCCAGAGAGTAAGGGAGAATCCTTCTACAACGGTACTCTTGTCAGATCCCATCGTAATCTCAGAATATTCCTCTCCCCAGTTGATCTGAACCGGCTTGTAAGTTTTCGATGGCGAGTATAATCCATTATCCTTGGCAACTCTTTCTATGGTGGTGTCGAAAACCAGTCCGTTAAGGAGCTTGCCGGTGTAGTTGATGTAGACGGTTGTGTCTTTTGCGAATGAAGTCGTATCGGCAGGCTCGACGAGGGTCTTGTAATAGAATCCGGTCTTTACGGAATCGGCCGCTGTCATGCCTGAAAATACCCTGTCGGCAGGAGTGCCGTCAATCATAACCTTGTCGTTTGAGAAGAATCTGACCATGGAGTCAATCTGCCACTTGTCGATGTCTTCTGTATAATCTACAACCTCGATTTCGTAGATGCTCGACGTGTATGAAGCACTGTTGTCTTCGTCATAATAGTCAAGGTAGTCCTGGGCAGTCTCGAATTCTTTTGCTGTCATGAGCCAGCTTGGGATGATGATTTTTTTGTAGCCGCCGGCCTTCATGCCATATAGTGCGTCTCCGACTCCAGCCTGGATGGTGGTCTTGTAGGTTGTCGTGAACTTCGGACCGTAATAGCTGGTCTCGCTGTAGGTTCCAAGCTGCTTGGCGGTGTTTGCATCGGTAAATGATGATATGTTGCCATCAAGGTCGGTTGTTTTGTAATTGATGAGTGCATAACCGTTGTCTTTCACTTCTACGCCCTCACCTTCGGTTTCGCTCAGTATATATATGCCAAGACCGCTTTGGGTCGCTTCCGGGTGGAATTTCTGCATCCATGCCTCAAAATAGCGCTTGTTAGCCTCGTTTGGTCCAGGTGTTACAGTTTTTGCGCAGCCTGCCAGGATCATGGCCGCCGCTATGTATAATGCAGTATAGAATACTTTCTTCATCGCTTAAAATCAAAAATGAACGTGCAAAGATAACAAAAATCCTTTCTGGCGCTACTCGTTCGAGACACCGAGCACCCATATTTTGTAGAGTAATGCGGAATTTACAGGAACTGTGCCAAAAATCTCGTTCCCGAATCCGTATTTTCCGGAAAAGGCAACTTCGCACACTTCTCCTGATCTTACCCCTGTCAAGCCGTTCCTCAGACCCTCTATCAGTTCGTTGCTCCTCATGTCGACCTCGTATATCTGATACTCGTCGTCTGTAAGAATAAAACCTTCTCCTGCGGCTGTTTCTTTATGGTTTGTTGCGAAAAGGGACGATGGGCTTGAAGTGAATACATATCCGGCGTAATAGAATGAAACAACTCCTCCTTCGTTCAACATGGGGCCTGTGCCTTCGGTCTTGACCAGTCTTACGCTTCCTTTGTTGTATGCCACGTTAAGAGTGTCCATCCATTCAACCTTCACTTTTGTGGTGTCGTTCTTGGTCGGATCCTCTGCGTCAGGTGTTATGTCGAGTCTGGTGGAATCGCGTTTCACAATCCTGGCTTTGGCTATGTATGCGTCTATCTGGGTTTCTTGCTTGGAATAGATGGTCTCCATCTTTTCCTTGACGCATGAGCCTGCAAGCAGGCAGAGAAATATAAATATCAGGATCTTACTTTTCATATTCAGTCATGTAAATGTGTGCGTGCTTTTTGATGTATTCCTCGACTTCGCTTATCGGCATGAACAGCTTGCCTCCGGCTGCGTTTTCGTGCCCACCTCCATTGAAGAATAGCTTGGCGCATTTGTTCGCAGAAGTGCCCCTCTTAGATCTGATGGATATTCTGACCTCGCCGGAGTCCTCTCTGGCGAAGATGCTCATCCTTACCTTACCGATGCTGAGCGGCTCGTTTACAAAACCCTCTGTGTCACCTTCCTGCATCTTGTATCCGTACTGCGCCTTCTTGTCAAGCACCATGTATGCCACTCCGTCCTTAGTTACCTTCATCAGGTCCTTGAGCATGAATCCCTTGAGTCTGAGCCTGCTTTCGCTATGCTCCTGGTTGATTTTCTGGAGGATCATGTCTCGGTCCACCCCTGCGCTGAGCAGGTCGGAGGCCATTGCGAGTGTGGATGGGTATACGGAGTTTCCGAAGTTGTTCGTGTCGGTTGTCATTCCGGTCATAAGTGCGGTTGCGCACGCCAAAGGGAGATTCTGCGCATTGCCGTTTATCTGCGGCGTTGCCATCAGTATCCAGAATACGAACTCTGAAGCGGATGAAATGTCGTTTTTGGAGAATGAAAGATTGTATAGGGACCTGTCGGGGTCAAGATGGTGGTCGATCAGAATCTTTTTCGCCTTGGATTCCGCAAGCGGCATTTCAAGACCGCCTGTCCTGTGGAATGCGTGAAAATCAAGGCATATGATCAGGTCCGCCTTTTCTATGGCTTCGAGGGCTTTCTGCTGTTTTTCTTCTCTGATGATCAGCGCTTCCTGCGGCACTGTTTCCCTGATGAAGCCGAGGAATCTCGGGCAGTTGTCATTCAGTACGAGAAGCCTGTCATCCTTTCCGCACAGGCCCAGGAAATGGAACATCGCTACGCTGCTGCCGATGGCGTCTCCGTCAGGCTTGGCGTGGGTAACGATCACTGGGTGTCTGGCTTCCTCGATAAGCCTTGCAAATGTTTCTATGTTGTCTGGAGTGATGTCTTTCATTCTTGAGGCATATTGTTAACAGGTGCAAAATTACAAAATTATATTGCAATTCATAAATGAATTTCCTAACTTTGTCCGTCCTTTGAAAAAAAGAAAATAAAACAATAAATAATGGGAACAATTATCAGAAAGGTTTTCACTTACCTTATCCTTCCGATCTGCATCGCGGGTCTGGTTTATCTCAATGTAGAGAGCATCAAGGAGCCAGTAGAATTCAAGAAGCACAGAGAGTATCGTGAGAGCGTGGCTATCCAGAGACTTAAGGATATCCGCGACCTTCAGGTGGCGTTCAAGAATGTACATGCTCACTATGCGTCTACAGTTGATTCGCTCAAGTGGTTCTATAATGAGGGAAAGATGAAGATCACTCTTCAGGTTGGATCGAAGGATGACTCTCTTGCAATGGCAAACACCAAGAAGTACTCACAGAGATATCGTCATCTTAAGCCAGCAAAGCTCAATGAGAAGCTTTATGAGCTTTATCTCGCAGGTGAGCAGAACCTTGTATTTGAGGTGACAAGCGAGATCCCTGTAAAGGATACTCTCTTTACACACCGCACAGATTTCTATGTTGATTCTCTCGCATTCATTCCATTCAGCGGTGATTCAGTCATCATGGAGTCAACAATCAAGAAGGTATCAGGTGTGAATGTGCCTCTCTTCGAGGCTTCAATGCCGTTCAAGTCTCTCCTCAAGGGTCTTAACCATCAGCTCATCGTAAATCTCAATGCTGAGAGAGAAGATCAGGGACGTTACCAGGGACTTCAGGTCGGCAGTGTAACACAGCCTAACAACAATGCAGGTAACTGGGAGTAGTCATACGACTATGATAGATACAGAAAACAGGATATCCATTCAAGTCGGCTTGAGTGGATATTCTTTTAGATTATATGCCGATGGACGTGAGCACTCTTCTGAATGGATGAGTGCTGAACGTATTTTCAACACACCAGAGTTCGGAAGGCGCTACAACCAGGTGGATGTGTCAGTATTTACTCCTAAGTTCGGACTCGTCCCTAGCGGGTTCCACGCTCCTGAGGCTACAAGGCAGCTGCTTTCGGAAGTTGTGGCTTTGGAGGAGTCGGATCATGTGGGTTATGTCGAGGTGCCTCAGTTTGGTGCGGTCCTTCTTTATTCGCTCAGTCTTGCAGGAACTCTTCCGAAGGTGGTTTCAGAAACAGTTATCCGTACAGACGGATCAAAGGGCAAAATGCTTCCTGAAGCATATTACATGCTTTCTTCAATGGCTGATATTCCAGATTATAATAAGATTGTAGCGGCTTATATGGACGGTTGGCTTTGCCTTGCAATAGCCCAGGGTAAGACTCTTCTGCTATGTAATTCGTTTCAGGCTCCAGACTTCACCACAGCCGAATATTTTGTGTTCCTGGCGATGAAGAAACTTCAGCTGAATCCAGAGATGTCATCCATTTATTTCAGAACTCATTTGTCAGAGGAACAGGAGATGTCTCTGTATAGGTATTTCCGTAGCGTAGAACATATATAATAAATGAGGATAATCGGAGGAAAATATAAGGGGAAGGCCATACTTCCGCCGCAAGGCTATAAGGCTCGTCCGACTACGGATTTTGCCAAAGAAGGTCTTTTCAATATACTCAACAACGAGTATGAGATGGAGGGACTGAAGGTTCTTGACCTTTTTGGTGGCACTGGAGCGATTTCTTATGAGTTCGCTTCGCGTGGCGCTTCGATGGTGTACTGTGTAGAGATGGCGCCTCTGCATGCCAATTTTATTAAATCGCAGGCTGCCTCTCTCGGGATGAATAATCTTACAGTGGTGCGCCATAATGTCTTTGAGTTTCTGGATATCTGTCATGAGAAATTCGATATAATCTTCGCTGACCCTCCTTACGCTATCGAAGGTCTTGGAGATCTGCCGGATAAGGTGTTCTCTAAAGACATTCTCCATCCGGGTGCATATTTTATTCTTGAGCATCCTGAAGAATATAATTTCGAGGCGAATCCGTATTTCGTCAAGGAGCGTAAGTATGGTAACGTTCACTTCTCGTTTTTTGAGAAACCATCAGAACAGTAGTGTATTATAATATTTGTGTATGAAATTTAACCTTAAGGACGTATTCCAGCCCAAACTTTTCGGGTTGTTCGAAAAAGGTCAGTATGACGGACAAAAATTTACGTCTGACCTTATTGCCGGTATCATTGTCGGCATCATTGCGCTCCCTCTGGCAATTGCCTTCGGTATCGCCAGCGGCGTGACTCCTCAGCAGGGTCTCATAACAGCAATAGTTGCAGGTTTCCTTATCTCCTTCTTCGGTGGATCCAACTTCCTTATCGGCGGTCCGACGGGAGCATTCATCGTGATAGTTGCCGGTATCGTATCCCAGTATGGAATGCAGGGACTCATCATCGCTACTATAATGGCAGGTGTTTTCCTCGTTCTTATGGGTGTGTGCAGGATGGGTGCAATCTTCAAGTTCATCCCTTATCCTATCGTTGTCGGATTCACCAGTGGTATTGCCCTTACGATCTTCTCGACGCAGATGAAGGATTTCTTCGGTCTTCCACTTGATCTTCAGGTCCCTGCCGGATTTATTCCTCAGTGGGGATGTTATTTCCAGAACATTGGAAACATCAATTGGATGGAATTTGCAATGAGCATGGTCTGCCTTGTTATCTGTTTCAGTTGGGGTAAGGTGACCAAGAAGGTTCCGGGATCGCTTATCGCTTTGATTATCGGTACCGTTGCTTCAGTTCTTCTAAGTAAGTTCGCGGGTATAGAACTGGCTACAATCGGTTCTAAGTTCCCGGAACTCGCAAACGGTCTTCCTATGCCTAAGCCTGTTGCTCCAGAGTTTGACTATGAGACAATCAAGGGCTTGGTATCACCTGCGTTTACAATAGCAATTCTCTGCGCAATCGAGTCGCTTCTTGCTGCGATGGTGGCGGATGGTGCGACAGGTAAGCAGCATCATGCAAATACAGAGCTGATCGGTCAGGGTATCGCAAATATCGTGACCCCTCTCTTCGGAGGTATCCCGGCCACTGGTGCTCTTGCAAGAACAATGGCCAGTATCAATAACGGTGGAAAGAGCCCTGTGACAGGTATCATACATGCAGTGGTTCTTCTGCTTATCTACCTCTTCCTCATGCCGTACGCGGTTTACATTCCGCTTTCGTGTCTTGCTGCAATCCTTGTGCAGGTTGCATATAATATGAGTGAGTGGAAGACGTTCAAGTATCTCCTCCGTGGTGACAAATCAGATGTTGCAGTGCTTCTGATCACATTCTTCCTTACTGTGATTGTTGACCTTACAGTTGCGATAGAGGTGGGTGTTGTTCTTGCTATTGTACTCTTCGTACGTCGAGTAATGGAGACTTCGCACATCAATGTGCTGCAGGATAATACCCTTGCGGCTACAGAAGATCCGGAGAAGGCTGCAATGGAGGATACTGACCGTCTTGATATTCCACAGGGAGTTGAGGTCTATGAGATCGACGGACCTTTCTTCTTCGGACTTGCCAGCCGTTTCGAGGAACTTGAGAAGATGAAGAAGTCGGGTGAGACCAAGGTGCGTATCATCCGTATGCGTAAGGTTCCATTCATTGATTCGACAGGAGTCAACAACCTCCGTAACCTTTGCGAGCGTACAAGCAAGAGAGGTGTGACAGTGATTCTTTCCGGAGTTACTGACAAGGTTCTTGCTACGCTTGAAAAGTTTGGTGTGGATAAGGAGATCGGTGCAGACCACATCTTCCCTCATATCATTCCAGCTCTCGAAAAGGCAAGGGAAATTGTGAAATAGATCTTTGTGTAAATGGACGAACGTAAGCTCATATTGGGGTTGAAACAGGGTGATCATGACAGCTATGAAATCCTGTTCAGACTATATTATGCCAGGTTCGTTAATTTTGCCGACGCAATCATTAAGGATCGTAATGCGGCTAAGGATATAGTTCAGGAAGCCTTCATAAAGGTATGGGTCAGCCGTGCTAAATTGGATGAGAATCAGCTGCTTCAGAATTATATTTATGTAATAGTGAAGCGGCTTATAATGAATTACCTAAGAGATCATAAACCTTCTGAAAGTCTTGAGTCAGAGGTTGCTCAGAAACTTCAAAGTACCACTTGGGGGGGGCAGGATCTTATT
Source organism: Bacteroidales bacterium (assembly GCA_017559545.1). Classification (GTDB taxonomy): domain Bacteria; phylum Bacteroidota; class Bacteroidia; order Bacteroidales; family UBA932; genus Cryptobacteroides. Next base: position 36,913 of record JAFYRK010000113.1, on the reverse strand, counting down.
GTCATTGCCAATGAGACCCGTAGCAGAATGCAAGACCTTATTTCCAAGATGCCGATTCAGAGAAGAACGGTCTTTGTCATGAGCCGTAATCAAGGAATGACAAATAAGCAGATTGCGGAGGCTCTTCAGATTTCAGTCAAGACTGTGGAACGTCACATGACACTTGCCTTGGCTGAACTTCGTGAAAATATTTCTTAAGATGATTGGGGGATAGGGCTGAATTGTGTGTTCTATATAAAATACACAAGAATGCCTAAGACTTATATGATTTACATGGCAGCTGTGTGGCTGTCATGTTTTCTTTATCTGCCAGGTTGTACTGATGTCAATCCTGGAGAGGTATGTAGTATGGATTCCGAAATCTTATATCGTTCACCAAAGCGTGTTAATGTCATTTCTGACCCTGACAGAGCTGATTCTTTGTGGGAGTCTGTATATGCCAGCGCAGACGGTTTTGACACTACCACGTATTTCGATTTTATAATAGAAGCATGCGCTGCTGGCAGAAGTGAAGAAGATATACTATGGGCAATCAATAAATTCAGATCGCTTCAGGCTCAGTCAGGAGAAGAACTTGGCCGTGTTCCCAGAACCTTGAGCGCTACCCTTGATTATTCAGATGTAAACAACATCGAGTTCGCACTCCAGCTGGCTTCAGTAGCATTGGCAGAATATTATCCTTCGTGGTCTGCTGAGACAAAAGCAGCGTTTGACGATTTTGTAGACAAGGGAATTTACGCTCTATGGATACATGATAACTTAGCTCCGACATATTCCAACACCTACATGATGCATGCTTGGAATCTTATTGCTATGGGCGAATACCTTGATCCGTCGCGCACTTGGGGAGATTCTTTGAATCTTACAACGAAGCAGTTGGCAGATAAAGGATATGAATGCCTTAAGAAATTCTATGATCTGGCAGCAACAACCGGTGTACACGAATATAATAGTCCTACCTATATGGGTGTAGTTGCAGAATGTGTAGGCTTCATGTGTAACTATGTCAGGAATTCTGTCGCTCATGAACAGGCGGAAAAGCTTCGTGATTATATTTCCCTGATGATTGCAGCCAATTATTATACGCCTGCTTCAGTGGCATGCGGTGCTATGTCACGCTGCTATTATCGCGGTGGAAGCGGTGGAAAGATAGATCAGCTTGCAGGAGGTATGTTTGCAGGAAAATCCATGTATGCATATAATCAACTTGCAGCATGGACTCCGACAGCATCTGCCTTGACTGTCAATAATACTTATCCTCGTCTTGCTGCATATATTTTTGGTGATGAAAAAGCGACTTACGCAGACGGGAAGTCATATTGGCAGATGAATGCGATCAACTATGTAGATAAATATTATAGTGTCAGCAGTGCCGGACATCATTATACAGGCAATGGTACAGAGAAGTCATTGAATATAAAGGTATGTACAGATGAGCATCCGGTAAATATAAATATTGCTCATTATATGGAAGGACGTAATGATCCTTATGGCTTCCTTCCGGGTAAAAGTTCACACGTCTGGACCTGTTTCAGAGATGCATATGCACGTTCTCAGTACAACAATCAGTTTGTGGTCATGCAGGCTGGTAATGGAAGGGATAATCCTTATGCTGAAAATCTCGCATCCCACATTCTTATTCCAAAAACCAACGTTGATGAGATCTGGGTCGATAATACTAAGGTGACTGATTTTTCTTCTGCTCCGCAAGGTACTACTTTCTTTATAAAGATAGACCATGTGGTAGTTTCTGTCAGATTCCTTTACACATTCGATAAAACAGGTGCAGACAGACCGCATACCTTGATAGAAGATACTGCACCTACACGTAATTATTATGTACTCGCTGACAACAAGAGACATTTTGCTTTGCGTATCACTACCCGGCTTAACGATGATGTACCAGCCTCCGGAGATCTTGCCGGAGTGGCTATGTGGTGGCGTGCAGATGATTGCATCCGTACTCCAGATCAGTTCGAAAGACTTCGCAAGGACATTATGAATGCTCCTGTTACTGTGCCTGATCAGAAGAAATTCTCTGCTGGCAATGTGTTTGAATGTTATGTGATGACTCCGGAAAATATCAAGCTTGGCATCAAGGGAACATTTGCAAAGAAGAAATATTACAATCGTTATATATATGTAGATGAGAGTCCTGAATATATGTCGGAGCAGTACTGGCATTTCAATCAGACGGAAGCTTATGGCAGCAGTGTTGATTTCTCTAACTTCTGCGCTTCATTCTTCTCTATAAACGGTTGGGATGTAGGCCGTGAAATATTTAATGACTAAGGTAATGTGCAGAATAAGAATAATATCCTTGCTTTGTCTGATATTGGTGGTGTGTGCGACATCGTCTGCTCAGACGAAGTTTAATGTTCTGACTCCTGAAGACCCGGTTTTTACACCGCTTCCGGATAGCTTGAAAGGTGTTGTCATAGATACAGTTCTTACAGATTCGGCTATTTATCCGGGAACGACCAGAACTCTTCAGGTGCTTGTCCCTGCAAAATATACAGGAGAACAGCCAGCGTGTCTTCTGCTGGGGCTCGATGGTGCCTTTTTTGAGGCTCTGAACGTTGTAGATAATCTCGTATATAAAGAAGAAGTCCCTGTGATGATCGGAGTGTTCGTCAATTGGGGAAAGATTCTGGATGAAGACGGAAATATCGTCAGATACAATAGAAGCAATGAGTACGACAGGACTGATGACCGCCTTGCTCAATTCCTTGAAAAAGAGGTCCTCCCATTTGTCAACACACTCGTAACTCCGGATGGAAGAAAAGTGCAGATATCTGACGATCCTGATGACAGGGCGATAACAGGTTCCAGCAGCAGTGGTATAGCTGCCTTCAATGTAGTCTGGGAAAGACCTGATCTGTTCAGGAGAATATATAGTTCACGAGGCACATTTGTGGCTATGAGAGGCGGCAATGAGCTTCCGACAATCATAAGGAAGACAGAGCCAAAACCGATAAGGATATTCCTTCAGGATGGAATTAACGATACCTGGAATCATATATTTGGAGATTGGTGGGAGCAGAATCAGCTGATGGACTCGGCACTTAATTTTGCCGGGTACGAATATGACTTCAAGTGGGACAGGGGAACACATAGTGGCTTCTTTGGTAAAAGGGCTTATCCGGATGCCTTGAGATGGCTATGGAGGGGATGGCCGACCAAGGTCCGTAAAGGAAAGACAATGAATGGTATGCTGCTTTCAATTCTTCCTGGTCAGGATGATGAAGGATGGAAATATCTTGGAGAGATGTCTGATACAACATCGCTGATACCTGATATGAATAAGCGTACATTATCTTCTGACGAATTGAAGAAAACAGGCTTGAAAAACATATGTTCGGTTTCGAGAATGCACAATGACGACATCTATATGTCTGATTGTGATGGCAGGCTTTTCCTGCAGAAGAAAGGCAGCAGAAAGCCTCAGAAACTGGAAACGCTTGCAACAGGAGGCTCTGCTTTCGCTATAACTCCAAACGGAAAGATATTAATCAGCTCTGAAAAGAATTCAAATTGGCTGATCAGTTATATAATTGCTCCTGATGGAACATTGAAATATGGTCAGCAGTTTTATTGGCTTCATAATACCGACAATCATAACAATACTCCTTATGGTAATATGCAGTTTGATACTGATGGAAATCTGTATGTGGCGACTCCAATCGGTGTACAGGTCTGTGACCATAACGGCAGGGTAAGGGCTATTCTTCCTGTACCAGGACGTAAGGTGGATTTTATCGCTTTTTCCGGCAATAGCCTGTATGCAGTTTCCCATGGAAGAATTTATGTCAGGATATTGAAATCAACAGGATATGATTCATGGGCTGAACCTATAGAATATAAGTCTCAAGGTGCCGGTTGATTTCCAGATTGAATTTAATGTACAATAACTAGTTAATAACCAAATTTTAAAAACATGAACAAGAAACTTGTGATTTTCTTTCTTTCGGCTCTGGCGATAGCGGGTTGTGCGAAAGAACCACAGACAGGTGAGCCTGTCGACCCTGATGTTCAGGATGCTAATTTTTCTCTATTGGCTTCTTCTGATGTCTTTACAAAGACAGAACTTTGCAACTGCAAGGACATTGTATGGAAAGCAGGAGACTGTCTTAGTGTTTGGGAAAAAGGTAGTGCAACAAATTTGAATGCTCAACTTACATTGGATGAGACTACAGCGGGGACTCAGTCTGGCCTTTTCAAAGGTACTTTGACCCCTGCTGCAGACTTTGAACTCTATGCTATCTATCCTTACAATGCTGAATATGGCAACGATCATACAGCATTGTCTCTTACTATCCCTACGTCGGTTAATCAATCAGCCGATGTGAATTCAATCGTTGGTTATACAGATTTCATGTTGGGTAAAGCATCAAGCGAGCACTATGATTCTGAAAGTGGTGCTTATAAGATGCTCTTCAAGCATCCTCTCGCCTTCGTTCAGTTCCATATTGACGGACGTGGCTGTATTTACGAGCAGGCTACCATCAAGTCACTCACAATGAAGGCTGACGTGGCTTTTGTAGGTGCTGTAAATGTAAACCTTGAGGATGGTACTGTTGTGTCTGCTGCACAGGGCGATGAAGGAAAGACTCTCGTAATCAATTTCCCTGCTACTGCAAAGATGAAAGATCCTCAGGATGCTTGGGTAGCAATCAACCCTGTAGATCTCAGCAATGCAAACTGTCAGTTCATCCTTGAGATGACCAACGGACAGAAGGTGACATTCAAGGTTAACCCTAACAAGATGAACGGTCAGGCACTTTATAAGTTTGAGTTCAAGGATATTGATGCGAAGATTGCAAGTGGCAAGGGTGTTATGACTCCAGTCAGAATTGACAGCTACAATGGAACATATATGCCATCGAACTGTTATATCGTCAAGGAAGGCGGTTACTATCAGTTTGATTCAAGAAGCGTTGATAAGGTAAATGTCTTTGCAGGTAGCAAGCCATATACTGATGGATATAGAGCAAAATGGCTCTGGTCGACCGGTACTGAATCTATTGTTTCAAATGTGGGTATCGGTGATAGCGGAAGAATCTCTTTTGCTCTTAAGGCTAATGCAAACGGAAATGCTGTGATTGCGTTGTGCGATAAGGATGGTAAAATTGTATGGAGCTGGCATATCTGGGCTATTACAATGGAAAATCCTATGGAGCCAACACACTGGTCAAGAGGTGATACATGGCTGATGTCAGATATCAACCTTGGTGCGACCAGCAAGGCACAGGATGATGAGAATGCCTATGGACTCTATTATCAGTGGGGAAGAAAAGATCCGTTCCCTGCCGATAAGACTAAATGTGTATTCAATACAGGAGTTACAATAAAGGGAGTTTCAAGCAAAAATGCTGATGTTACTGCTGATGCTGTTGGTTATGCAGTTGCTAATCCGACTTATTTCCTATACGAAAACACTTATAGAACATGGATTTCTAATGCAGATCAAGCTGTCAATGCACAGTCATTGTGGAATAATACAACGACAAAGTCTGCTAAGACAAAATATGATCCATGTCCACAGGGATATTGTGTTCCTCCGCAAAATAGTCATGCCTGGTATACATATTTTACTAGTGCAAATGTAAAATTTGTCAATTCGGGAATTACTTATTCTTATGACGGAGTCACAACTTTCTATCCTGCTGCAGGATATCTGTCAGGAGGTACTTTGACAGATGCTGGTATGACAGTCAGATGTTGGGCTGGCAATCTTACTGCAACCCCGACTGCGAATTCAAATATGGCTGGATACTCACTTTTATGTACCCTTTCGGCTTCAGCTATTAAGAATAATGAAGCTTCAAGAGCAGCATTTGCTCTCCCTATCCGTTGTATGAAACAGTAAAACATGACAGCAATGAAAAAGAATTTGGAATATATCGCACCGCAGATTGATCAGATCATTGCGGTAACAAGTGAGGTCCTCTGTTCTTCATACAAGGAGACTGTCACTTTTGATGACTCAAACATTGAAAACGACTATCTGAACTGGTAGTGTCTATAGATAAGTTCTGAAATGAACAGAAACGACGAATTCAGAGATTGGATGCTCGAGAATGAGGATAATCCCGAGCTGGACATCGTGATGCGGAAGATATTGGATGCTTCCGCATCAGATGACCAGTACCTTGAGGAAGAGGGATTTGCCGAGTTCAAGGCCAAGACCGGAGTTCATCGTTCTGAGTATTGGAAGAGGATCGGGTATTATGCTGTAAGGACAGCTGCCTGCCTCTTTATTCCATTGCTCATGGCATGTATATGGTCTACGCGTAAGGCATTCGATTTCGAGCAGGAATGGGTAAAGGTCTGCACTGGTATTGCCGAGACTGAGGATGTTACTCTGCCTGATGGGACTGAAATCAGGTTGAGTCCGTGCAGCCAGATATTTTATCCTGAAAAGTTTACCGGTCGGCATAGGAAGGTGTTGCTTGTAGGAGAAGCCTTTCTGGATGTGACTCCTGACAACAGGAAGCAGTTTGTCGTATCTGTAGGCAGCATGGATGTCGTTGTTCACGGAACCAGATTCAGTGTAAGTTCCTTTCCGGAAGAAAATGAAGATGAGGTTGCCCTCATAGAAGGCTCTGTAGAGATGCGCTTCAGCAATGAGGTCGGATCGATCTTCCTCTCACCCGGGGAACTGGTGAAGTATGACAGAAGCACATGCATGACAGAACGCCGTAAGTTCGCAGCAAACTATTTTGAGGAAGTTGTGAATGCCGGTGGTCTCCAGTTCAACAATGAGCGCCTTGAGGATATTGTCGCATCGCTTAACCGTCACTTCAAGGTAAATATTGTCATCGAGGACGACTCGCTTAATGATGAAAGGTTCTTTGCATCCTTCATTAATGGTGAGACGGCAGATGAAATCCTGTCTGCTCTTAACTCCGGAAACATATATCGGATATATAAGAGGGATAATATCACATATATAACAAAGTAATCAATTAAGTATCATGAGATTGAATCATGGAACAGGACGACGGTTCATGCTGTCGGTACTGCTCTTGGTGTCTTTCACATTGTCATACGGCCAGAACATTACGCTTAATCTGCGTAATACGACTGTAAGCAGGGCTGTGACAGAAATCCAGAAGATGTATGGATATTCTGTCGTGGTCAAATCGGATGGGCTTGATATGGAACGTGTAGTTTCAGTGTCTTTGTCCGGAGAAGATGTGAAAGGAGCATTGACCAAGATATTTGCGGGACAGCCAGTCGATGTAGAGGTCAACGGAAGGAATGTTTCCATCATGAAGCAGGCTTCTCCATCTCCTCAGAAAGACAGTGCTGTAGACATTAAAGGTATCATCAAGGATGAGGCTGGAGAGCCTCTCATCGGTGCAAGTGTCCTGATTAAGGGAAAACAGGGAGAGGGTGCTATCACTGATTTTGACGGAGCATACAATCTGCGTGCATTACCGTCGGATGTGCTGGTCATTTCTTTTATCGGCTATAAGACCATAGAGATGACAGTGGCCGACAAGACAGTGATCAATGCAAGTCTTGTTCCGGATACTGAGTTCCTGGAGGCTACGGTTGTAGTCGGATATGGTACACAGAAAAAGGTGAATCTCTCAGGAGCTGTGTCAGCTGTAAATCTTGAAGAAACCGGTGAAGTGCGTGCTGTGACCAACCTTTCGTCCAGCCTTCAGGGTGTGGCGGCAGGTATGCTTGCACAGCAGTCGTCAGGTGAGCCCGGTGCTGACGAGGCTTCTGTGACCATCCGAGGATTGGGAACCCTTAACAGTTCTTCGCCGCTTGTGGTCATAGACGGAGTCGTGGGACAGATGAGTGATGTCAATCCAAATGATGTCGCTACGATGTCAGTCCTCAAGGATGCAGCCTCATCTGCTATCTATGGATCGAGAGCAGCAAACGGAGTCATCCTCATTACCACCAAGGCAGGTAAGGAGGGACAGTCCAAGGTGACATATAACGGAAAGGCCGGTTGGTCACAGGTCGCTATGCCGATAGACGTTGTAAGCGACTATGTCGTCTATATGAATACCATCAATCAGGCTTCAGCCAATGCCGGTTCAGTGATGCCTTTCGGCAAAGCGATTATCAGGGAGTGGACCGAGAACCAGGGTAAGAACGAAATATACTGTAATACCGACTGGTTTGACCAGATATTCAAGCCATCTTTCCAGACAGATCACAATCTTCAGTTCTCTGGTGGCAACAAGGATATAAACTATATGGTATCCCTGGGCTATCTTCAGAACAATGGTACGATGAAAGGGACAGGATATCAGAGATATTCACTCCGTTCAAACATTTCAGCTGATGTGACAAAGTGGTTGAGGCTGAATGCAAATATCAGCGGCTACTATGGCAGGAAGGATGCCCTGGATGTATCCAACATCATGTCAGGCCTCGGTAACTCTTCTCCGGGAACCCTTCCGATCAGCTCTGACGGATTGCATGGTGGCGAATGGGCTCCGGGAGGAAATAACCAGGCAGGAAATATATATGCTACAATTTCCGGTTATGACAGAGTACAGTCAAACTATAAACTCACAGGAAAGTTAGGGGCAGATATTACTATATTGCCGTCTCTTGTATGGCATAACAGTTTTGCAGCCAACGCCAATTTCTACAATCTCAAGCAGATGAACTACCCGGATAATTATCTCTGGGATCTCAAGAACAGGGTGCAGCTGACAAATATAGGTACGACATCCAATCAGCTCACAGAACAGAATGACCTTGACTATACCCTGGTGGTGGATTCATATCTGACATGGGATGTACTTCCGAAGATTGAAGAGCATAATCTCTCTCTCACAGCCGGTTATAATCAGGAGTACAGGAGATATCATTGGTCATATGCTATGGCTCAGGATGTGCTGAGCTCATCGACTCCGACATTTGATGCTGCAGCGACTCCGTCTTCCATGAAGGGAAACAGTACAGACAACGCTGTACGGTCATTCTTCGGACGTATAAATTACGACTACAAGAGCAGATATATCTTCGAGGCCAATCTTCGTGCTGACGGATCATCACGCTTTGCTCCAGGACACAGATGGGGCTTCTTCCCTTCATTCTCAGCTGCATGGCGTATCTCTGAGGAACAGTGGTTCAATGTATCAAAGATTGACAACCTGAAGCTGAGAGCATCATGGGGTAAGCTTGGAAATAATGCAGTAGGTGATTATGCGACCCAGCTTCTTTATGAAAGACGCAATTATGTCTTCGGTGGAACAGCAGTGCCGGGTGCAGGTATCTCTGCGATCGTCAACGACGACCTGACTTGGGAGACAACCACCATGACAGATATCGGAATCGACCTGAGTGCATTCAAAGGTCAGCTCAACTGGACTTTTGATGTCTACAACAAAATAACAGATGATATCCTCATCAGGGCATCTGTACCTGGTGTATTCGGTTATCTTGATGCTCCTTATATGAATGCCGGAATCGTCCGTAACAGGGGACTTGAAACCGAAGTCTCATGGAAGGGAGGTATAGGAAAAGACTTCACATATGGAATTTCTGCAAACTATTCCTTTGTAAGGAACAAGGTGCTCAAATATCAGGGTAATGTGGCTACCTACAGCGGTCAGAGGATACTTCTTGAAGGCTATGGCATCTATGACTATTATGTAAGGGAAGTGGAGTGCATAGCGACTCAGGAAAAGATTGACAGAATGCTTACAGACGGTTACATCTTCTATCCTTCAACACCTCAGCCGGGAGATTTCATCTATAAGGACCAGCAGAAGAAAGGAGAAGTCGGATATAAGATCATTGATGATAATGACAGAGTCATCAAGGGACATAGCTATCCAAGCCATTTCTTCGGTCTGACACTTTCTGCTGCATGGAAGGGTATTGATTTCTCGATGATGTTCAGTGGCGTGGCAGGTATAAGTCAGTATCTCAACAGTACATGGTATACCAATGTGCTCAAGAACGGTTCGGTGATCAACAGGAAGTTCCTGAATGCCTGGTCTCCAACCAATCAGGACAGCAAGATACCAGCCATCACTACCAATGACGGAGGTAGAAATACAGTGGCTAATGATTTCTGGCTTCAGGATGCATCGTATCTGAAACTGAGGAACGTCTCAGTAGGATATACTTTCCCTACAAAATGGATGGATCCTTTTGTTTCCAGAGCCAGGATATATTTTACAGGTGAGAATCTGCACACTTTTACCAGATTTGAGGGACTTGATCCGGAAACCGGTTCATCAAGCAATTACCCTAATGTTGCCAGATTCATTTTTGGTCTGAGTGTAACTTTCTAACGATTCCGGTATGAAAAGAATATATTATATAATAGCATTTATTACTTTGGGGCTGTCCTCATGTGCGGATCTGTTGAATACCAAGCCAGAGGATGGAATCGGTTCGCTGGAAATGTGGACGACTGCAGAGCATGCCGACCTCGGTATGGCTGCGGCATACTCACCGATAAAGTCTTTTGCGATCGGCTCTGACCCGGCAAGTCCTGCCGGCTGTATATCCAGCAATGCCCTGACAGATTCATATACGATCTATGCATTCGTATGGGGAACCGGTTTTGACGATACCGGATGCCGCTATTTCTGCAACAATTCTGCAACTACATCCTATGGAGTCTTCTCTAACAAATGGAAGGCAGACTACACAGGAGTACAATATGCCAATCTGGCCATCGAGAATGTGACCAGGATGGAAAGCATCCTTCGCCCGGAGATCTACAATAATTATCTGGGAGAGGCACATTTCCTCAGGGCGTTATATTACTTCGACCTGCTGACATTCTTCAGCGGTCACAAGAAGAATGACCCGGGTGTTCCTCTTTACACTGAAATGCCTGATTTTGACAAGGCCTACAGGCCTCGTGCCACCCCGGCCGATGTCAGGAAGGTCATGATCGATGACCTGAACATAGCGATTGAAAGACTGCAGTTCAGAGCATATCAGAAAGGTCGTGCAAGCCGCAGTGCAGCTTTGGCATTGTTGGGTAAGGTATATCTTTATGCCGAGAACTATGCAAAGGCTGCAGAGGTGTTCGGACAGCTGATCGAGGAGAATGCTGAAGCAGCAGAACCATACGTACTGTACAGCGATTATGCCCAGCTGTTCAAGCTGAAGGGCGAAGATAATGATGAGAGTGTATTTGTAATAGACTGTATCGCGACACAGGGAAATGGAAGCCGTCTGGACCTTCTTTATTCTCCTAGGTCTGCAAACTGTTCCGGAACGAACACATCGATTCCGACAAAGGAACTGGTGGATGCATATCTGATGGCTGACGGAACTGCCTTTGATGGAACATATCCTGACTGGAGCAATCGAGATGCAGTGAATGAGTTCTTCAAGAAGAGAGATCCACGTCTTGACGCCTCCATCATCCGACCTTATGGGCTTTTTATAGGCAAGGATAATATTACATACGAGTATAGAGCTCCTTATGATTCCAAGACATCACCTTATCAGTGTCTGCGTTCCAATCATAGCTCCAATACAAACTATTGCTGGAGAAAGTTCTGCAATGAAGGCAATGAGACAACGATCCGCCGTCATTCAGGTATCGATATCCCGGTTATCCGTTGGGCTGATGTCCTTCTTCTCTATGCGGAGGCTGTAAATGAAAGTTCCGGTCCTTCGACTGAGGTGTTTGATGCTCTGGACAAGGTACGTTCAAGAGCTAAGATGCCGAAGGTGAACCGTAATGGCGATCAGGCTTCAGTCAGACAGCTGATCCGTAATGAAAGATTGTATGAACTTGCAGGTGAAGGTCACCTTTACCCTGACTGGCAGAGATGGTATGCACATAACGACATAGGATTTGACTATGAGAAAATGACTAACCAGACCATTTCAGGCTTTGATGGAGTAGCATTGGCTTTGACTCAGGTGTCTACAAGGAATTTTACAAAGAGGAATTGGAGATATGCCATTCCACAGTCAGAGATTGATGTGAATCCTGCACTTGTGCAGAGTGAGGGATGGGGTAACTAAAGTCCAGATGTATTATGAAGAGATTAATGAATATAGTTATGATGCTCTTGATCAGTCTCGTGATAGGCTGTCAGGAGAAACCCGTGGTGTTGCCGACAGGAAATGGTGAGCCGGGTTTTAATATCAACCCAGCTCTTGACAATCTGTGGGTGCAGGTCAATGCCAGCGATACAGGTTTTGACACTGCGAGATACTTTGAATTTATTCTGGAAGCATGTGAACTCGGATGGGACCAGAAATATATCGGTGTGGCCTTGCAGAGGTTCCTTGATCAGCAGGTCAAGGAAGGTGTATCCATGGGTGAGGTTCCAAGATATGTAGGAGGAGATTACTCTGATAAAAATAACATTGAGTTTGCCCTTGAACTCGCAGGACCTGCTCTTATCGAGTATTACCCGGACTGGACTCCGGAGAACAAGGCCCTTTTTGATGAATTTGTAGATAAGGCAATCTTCGCATCCTGGAATCATGATAATGTATCTGTGACATACTCTAATATCTACATTATGAGAGTATGGAACATGATCAGTTTCGGAGAGTACCTCAGTGCTGACCGTACATGGGGCGCAGACCTGAAGCTTACTCCGGCACAGATAGCTCAGAAGGGCTATGACATGATGAAGAGATTCTACGATTCTGTATGCGACTACGGAATACATGAGCACAATAGCCCTACATACACAGGTGTTCAGGCCGAATGTCTGGGATATCTTGCGAAATACACCAAGAATGAGGAGGCAAGAGCAATGGCAGAAAAATGTAAGAACTACATCTCTGCAATGATCTTTGCCAACTATTTCACTCCTGCCAAGTCACCAAGCGGAGTAATGTCAAGATGCTATTATCGCGGTAGCAGCGGTGGTAAGATTGATCAGCTTGCCGGAGGACTCATCTACGGCTACAACATGTATTGGTACAATCAGCTGGCGGTCTGGACTCCTTCAGCTCAGGATCGTACCATCAATGATACATATCCACGTCTTGTAGCATATACCTTTGGTCCTGATAAGGGTACAGATGCTTCCGGAAAGGAGTTCTGGACTCAGAATGCCATGAACTATATCGACAGGAAGTTCTCTATCAGCAGTGGAAGTCACTATACCGGTAATGGTACGGAAAAGTCCTTGAGTGTAGTGGTTGCTGGCGATGTCCATCGTTCGATAATCAATTTCGCCCACTATATGGAGGGCAGGAACGACCCGTTCGGAAGAATCAACTATGGTACTCATGTATGGACCTGCTTCAGAGATGCATATGCCCGTTCACAGCATGATAATGAAGTTGTTGTTCTTCAAGCTGGTAATGGTCGTGATAATCCACCTGCAGCAGAAAATCTTAAGTCGCATATTATCGTACCAGGCAGCTATGTGGATGAAATGTGGGTAGGAAATGAGCAGATCGAAGACTGGTTCGCCATGAGTGGCAATGCAAAATCACTGCAGCTTGCCAGTGGTCTGACATATTTCTCGAGGATTGAGGATATTGTATTCTCTGTCCGTTATCTGTTTACTTTTGGTACAGATGGAAAGGCCAAGACACCGGTACTGACGTATGATGCTACAAATTCGAATTATGTGTATGGTACAGCTCTGCGTCTTACTACAACTTTAGCTGAATCAAGGCCGCTTCCTGAGCATCTTGGTGGCATAGTAATGTGGTGGCGCGTGGACAAGGATATAGATACAGATGAGAAATTTGCTGAACTGAGAAAGAAGATCATGGAGGCTGAGGTGTCTGTGCCACAGCAGAAAGTCTATACTGAGGGCGATGAATTGGAATGTTATGTCACTACTCCAGAGGGACTAAAGCTAGGTATAAAAGGTAATTTTGAAAAAGAGAAACACTATAACAGGTGGATTTTCTCAGATACAGAACCTGAATATACGAAAGAGGCATATTGGAATTTTGATCTTAAGGAAGCATACGGAAGCAGTATCGACTTCTCGGATCGAAATCAGGCTTATTTCTCTATAAATGGTCAGGATGTGGGACATGGCATTATGGGCCAGACAAATAACTGATGGATATGAAAAGATTATTGATGATATTTTCTTTTATCGGGCTTCTGGCAATGTCTTGTCAGAACGGTGAAGAATTGAATGGCGGACTGCCGAAGGTGGAGACCTTGCCTGTGGAGAGAGTTGCAAGTTCTTCCGCTGTCCTGCGTGGCTCGACAACAGGTGGAACTGCTGATATGCTCTGTCGTGGTGTGTGTTTCTCTACATCCGAAGTTTTTTCGTTCAAGGATAGTCCATGCGTCTCTACGGATGCTGGTGAGGGTGAGTTCGCTATCAGGACGTATGAACTTAAGCCGATGACTGAATACAACATGAAGGCCTTTGCAGTCATGAAGGATGGAACTATCATATATGGTCAGGATATGGCCTTCTCCACTACAGATTTTCAGCTGCCGACTGTTGAAATCGGTGATGTCACTGATATCTATTCGACTGAAGCCACATTCAATGCGACTCTGGTCGATGCCGGTGATTTTGGTGTGACAGGACTAGGCTTTGTCTACACTTCTGACATGGCGACGGTGCTTGAAATCGGAGCTGATGGAGTAATGTCCATAACAGGAAGGGTTGAGGGAGACAGTTTTTCAGCTGTTGTATCTTCTCTCGGTATAGGACAGGCTTATCGTGTCAGAGCTTATGCAATGACCGAAAATGGTGCCGGTTATTCAGAGGAGACTACATTTACCACTCTTGATATAAAGCCGATGACATTTGCTGAGATTGAGGTCTTGGAGAACACTTACTCTTCTCTTAAGATCAGCACATCTGTGGTTGATGATCAGGATGCCCAGATCAAGTCATATGGATTCTGCTGGTCGACATCTAATCCTCTTCCAACCGTGAAGAATGATAAGTTCGTGGAGCTGACAGATGGTTTCCAAATGTCGTTTGAAGACGTGAAGCCGGGTCAGGTATATTATGTCAGGGCATATACCGAGGCTGATGTGATCGGAACAAGTTATAGCGAGGTTAAGAAAATTCGTGTGAATACATATGATTGTGAGGGAGGAATGGTGAAGATTGAACCTGCAGCAGAGGTGTGGATCGGATGGCTTGGTGATAAGGATAACCCGTCTCAATATGCAAAGTATACTCAGGCCAATGATGATGCTGCCTCAAAAAATACGAATGCTGTTGTCAGGAAGAATACTTCTGCACCTGCCCCATCAAAAGCGACGGGTCTTAAACCATATTGTATTGCCAAATATGAGGTGACCAACAAATGGTTCTGTGAATTCCTCAACATATATGGAAGCCGTATTGTGAAAGAGGGAACATGGCAGGGCAAGGATATGCTCTTTGACGGATATACGGATATCATTCAGGACGCAGGTGGCAGATGGATTGTCGATGAACAATATCTGGATTGTCCGGTAGTGGGTGTAAGCTGGTATGGAGCAATGACTTTCTGTGAGTATTTTGGAGGATTCCTTCCTAATGAAGCACAGTGGGAGATTGCTGCCCGAGGAAATGTCTACTCAGATGATGCAGATGTACCGATGTATCGATATAGCGGAAGTGATAATCTTACTGATGTTGCTGTGTGCTCGGTAGATACGACTATAACTCATGTGCAGCGTGTCGGAACGAAATTGCCTAACCAGTTGGGTATATATGATATGTCCGGCAATGCAGCTGAGATGACCTCGTCATGGTATGGAGATTATCAAGCAAACTACAGGGATCCTGTCTCAAACAATAACAATCAGGTGACTGTAAGAGGCGGACGTGCCCAGAGAGGTGCAACTCAAACATTCCAGAATTGTAGCCGTGATGCATACAAGGCAGGAGAGGCTACGGTGTCAAGTGGTATTGAAATAAGTAAGTATGTCGGTTTCAGATTTGCATGTTATCCGGATGAATAAGTCGATACTTACATTGGCATTTGCTTTGTTCAGCGTTCAGATGGTGGCTCAAAGTCCACCGTCTGAACAGCTGTTTGATGCAGCCATTACTCGCTATGTCCCTGCAGAAAAATATGTCTGGAACTGGCGTGATGCTGTTTTGCTCAAGTCTTTCATTGATATCGCCCGTTCTGAGCCTCAGAAGCGTGAGCTCGTAGCAGATTATGTTGATAAGGCCATGACCCGTCTTGCTTCCAAGGCACATGGAGTACATCCTAACGGTGTAGCCTCGGCAGTGGGACTTGCCTTCCTGCAGGAGACTGGACGTAACAGCATGGAGACTGATAAAGCACTTGAGAGGGTGCTCTGGCAGTACCGTTCCATCGTACGTTCAGCGAACGGTGCATGTTCGCACAGGGCCGGCACAGTGGAGCTCTGGGATGATACCGTCTACATGATCGGTCTGACCCTGATAGGAAGCTACCATGCGACAGGTGATCTGACTTATGTGGAAGAATTTGCAGATCAGATACTTGCGCATGCTGAGCATCTGTGCGATCCGGAAACGGGTCTATGGTACCATGGCTGGGCTGAAACAAGTTTTCCTGCTGAAGATGCGTGCAGTGAGTACGGATGGAATACCAACAGGAATCATCGCAACAATGAGTTCTGGGGCAGAGGAAATGGCTGGATAGCCATGTCCCTTGCTGATGTCCTTGACGTACTGCCTCAGTCTGATGAACGTTATTCTCAGATAAAGGATATGTTCATTCAGATGATGTCCACACTCGCCAGACTTCAGGATTCGAAGACCGGATTATGGAGACAGCTCCCTTTGCATGTGAAGGACAAGGATAACTTCCTGGAGAGTTCGTGTACCGCCATGTTCGGATATGCTGCAGCGAAAGGGGCAAGACTGGGGATACTGCCATCCGGATTCTCCATTTCGGCCCGGAATGCATATGAGGGCATCGTAAAGCATTGTCTTGTCGGCCTTGATACGGATAAGCTTGCCTTGTCACGTATATGTGCAGGTACATGTATAGGTGAGAAAGACTACTATTATGCCCGCAGTCAGGTGTCATCAGGTGAAACCTATGCCATAGGGGCAGTCCTGATGCTGGCAAATGAGATAAATAATCTAAAACAATAATATCATGAAGTTTACAAAACGAATCATTGCAGCCTTCTTGTGCGTTTCTGCACTGGCTTCGTGCTGCAGATCCTCAGAGGAACTCCCTGCTGAAGTGTATGAGATCCTGAAGAACATCAAGGAACCTGCATTCCGTCAGGTAGATTATCCTGTAACAGATTTCGGTGCTGTCGCAGATAGCGTGACAGACTGCCGCAAGGCCATCAATGATGCAATCACAAAGTGTAGTGATGATGGCGGTGGAAGAGTAGTCCTCCCGCAGGGAAAGGTCTTCTGCAAGGGATGCATCAACATCAAGAGCAATGTAAATCTTTATATTCCTGAAGGATGTGAACTGATCTTCAGCTCTGATCCTCTGGATTATCTTCCTGCAGAACTTACAGTATGGGAAGGTACAGAACTTTACAACTATGCTTCCTTTATCCGTTCAGACCATTGCAACAATATTGCGATCACTGGTAAGGGAATCATTAACGGAAACGCAAAGACAACCTTTGCACGCATGCGTCCTCAGCGTTCTGCACAGCAGGATACCCTCCGTCAGATGGGTATCGACCTTGTGCCTGTAAGAGACAGATATTTTGGTGCACGTTCAATCATGCCGCCTAATATGATCGAGCCGTTCGGATGTAAGAATGTGCTTATCGAGGGCGTGACTATTCATGATAGCCCTTATTGGGTGATCCATCCGCTGTTCTGTGATAATGTCACAGTACGTGGAGTCACTATTGACAGCTGGAACAGGAATAATGACGGTTGTGATCCTGAATACACCACAAATGTGCTTATCGAGGACTGTGTGTTCAATACAGGTGATGATGCCATAGCTATCAAGGCCGGACGTGACCAGGATGCCTGGAGAATCGGTCAGAAGACGGCAAATATCGTGATCCGCAACTGTGAGTTTTCTTCAAAATGTAACGGTCTCTGCATCGGTAGCGAGATGGCAGCTGGAGTTGAAAATGTCTATATGTACGATGTCCATATCGGCAATTGCCACAGTGCGATCTATTTCAAGTCAAATCTTGACAGAGGCGGATTCATCCGTAACGTGTGGGTGAACAATATCAATATCGATATGGTTCGTACTGCCTTTATCCATTTCGAGAACAATTACCATGGTGGCCGAGGCGGAAATTACCCTACATCATTCTCGAATTTCGTTATCCAGAATGTCAAGGGAGGCGAGTCAGGACAGTGTGGAATCTATGCAGTCGGAGTTGAGGGAATGCCTATCAGAAACGTCCTTGTCAAGAATGTGTCTTTTGACAAGACAGCAGAAAAGGAGTATCTCATCATGCATACCGAAGATTTCGTGTTCGACAATGTTACAGTTGCAGGAAATAGTCTGCCTTACACACCTGTTCCGATTGAGGAATACGTAAAATTGAAGACTGACTGATTCTGAGATGAACAGATCTTTACTTACATTTTTCATTCTGTTTGTGTTCTGTCCCTTTGCCGGTGCACAGATCACTGCGGAACTGTTTTCGGATTCCCACGACGTGACTTCAATGTCACCGTGGGGACCTTATTCAAAGCAGTATTCCGGTATAACCCACATAGAGGATATCGACAACGGAAGACGTGTTGACTTCTCTGTGATTCCTGGTTTTTATCGCAGATCATATGCTGTGCCCAATGTCCTGTTTGAATCAGGATGCTATCCATGGCGTGTCAATCCCTCAATGACCGAGATAACATATCGTTATCAGCTGGAATGGAGGGACAGGGTCTATGTGGATGTGACCTATCATGTCCTTGATGATAAGCATGTCCTCGTAGAAATGAACTGTGTCAATAATACGGCTGCTTATCAGAACCTTCTGCTTTACAATTCCGCTTCGCTTCATTATGCTGACGATTGTCCGGAAGTGGCGGTCAGGGGAGATGAAGGTGCGACCCTCGTCTACGGCGTGGATTACACATCATATGAGCCGGCCGTCAGGACTTATGATTACGGGCTTGTATATGACGGCTGGGTACGTGGAGAGAAAGCGGACACCAGAGCTCTTAACGGTTATGCCTTGCGGACAGCAGGCAATGTCGGTGACTTTGTCCAGTACGACCTTTCCATGCCTGACGCATGTGCTGAAGGTGCTGTGGCCATAAGATACAGGACAGCTGACGGAAAGCCTGTGAAGGTGTCACTGGAAGGTGCGGTTTCGAAGGAGATTGTGCTTGATGGAGCTGATGAATATACTATCGTAGCCTTCCCTTGCAGCCTGTTGAAAGGTGATAATGTTCTGAAGATCATCGCTTTGTCTGAGGGAAGCCTTTGGATTGACTCTGTAGTGGCATCAGATGCGGAAACAGTTGGAAATGTAAGGGTGGAAAAGGCTGCACTGAAGTATCGTCCGAAAGTGGACATCTCAGAAAATAATTATGTAGTAAAATACGACACTCAGGATTCATATTACGGAGTTGCGTGGAACTGGCCTATGAGTGAGGTCCGTCAGTTTGAAAACTCAGAACTTGACATCTTTATGAGACGGGCCGTACATCGTCATCCTCCGAAATATTTTTCAGGTGACAGGAAGGGCCATCATACTGCTGCCTTCCTTCGTCCGATTTTCCTTGCACCATCTTCAGACACTACACTTTTCAGTCTGATTGTGAGTGGAGATGAAGCATTTGTGAAGGATGAGCTGAGAGCCTTCAGCTCCGGACCGGAGAAGTTCATCTCCAAGGTTTCTGTTAAAAATGACGAAGCAGACTATCTGCCGCAGGCTGAGCCATATAAGTTCGGACAGCAGATATTTCAGGCGACCCTCCTGACAAATGTAGTGTATCCTATATACACTCAGCGTCAGTACATCCGTCATTTCACTCCTGGAAAGAACTGGAACAGCCTCTACACCTGGGATCTTGGCTTTATAAGCTGGGCATTCAATGATGTCGATCCTGTAAAGGCCTTTGAGACCATCCGCGCATATACCATGGAGGAAGGAGCTCAGTCAGCTTTCCTTCATCATGGCACCCCGCTTCCGATTCAGTTCTTTGCCTTCAGCGACCTTGTTACAAAGAAGGGTTCCGATGACATGATAAGATTCATGTATCCTCGTCTTAAGAAATACTATGAATATATTGTCGGTAAGGAAGGGACATCCTCTACGATGATGCCTTCCGGTCTGATACGTACGTGGGATTATTTCTACAGTAGCGGAGGATGGGATGACTATCCGCCTCAGCATGAACTCAGGACTGAAAGACATCTCTATCCTCATGTGGCTCCTATGGTGTCTACATCCTATTATATCCGTGCGGCAAAGATTCTCAGGATGCTTGCCCGTCATATGGGTCTCAAGGCGGATGAAAAGGAATATGACAAGGATATAAAGAAACTGTCTTTGGCAGTGCTTGACAATGCGTGGGACGAGGAATCGGGATATTTCGGCTATGTGATGCATGACAGTCAGGGAAAGCCTTCCGGAATATACAGATATGGTGACGGATCGAATTTCAACAAGGGACTTGACGGTGTCGCCCCGCTATCAGCTGGAATATGTCCGGATGATAAGCGTGAAAGGCTCATCGGCAACATCTTCTCTCCGGAAAAGATGTGGACACCGATAGGTATTTCGACTGTTGACCGTTCAGCCTCATATTATTCAGTTGCCGGCTATTGGAACGGATCGGTATGGATGCCTCATCAGCTTGTGATCTGGAAGACAATGCTTGACTGCAACCTTCCTGAAAAGGCGACCCAGATAGCATTCACTGCTCTTGACGTATGGAAGAAGGAATGTGAGGAAAGCTACCAGAGTTTCGAGCATTTCATCATAGACTCCGGAAGAGGTGCCGGCTGGCATAATTTCTCCGGCCTTTCATCTCCGATGGCAAACTGGTTCGCCAGCTACTTTAAAAAGGGCACAGTGACCACCGGATTTGACACTATGCTGATTTCAGGCGAGATGTCAGAAGACTTTTCATCTTACAGCGGACTTGTCGAGTTTGACAAGGATGTCCGTGGCAAGAAGGTCGCAGTCATGGTGTGCATGTCAGAAAAATATGATTATAAAGCTCTGCTTGATGGTAAGCCAGTGGAGATACAATCTCCTTACAAGGGATTGATGTACCTGTCTTTGCCTGCTTCCCTGAAGCCTTCAAAACTTGAAATTTTACCAGTTAACAGATAGATTATGAAAAGAATATCAGCTGTTCTTATCGCAGTCCTCTTCGTGGCATTGTCGGTTGAGGCAAAAGTGGACCTTCCATCAGTTTTTGGTGACAATATGGTCCTTCAGAGGAATGCATCAGTGGCGTTCTGGGGAACTGCCAAGGCATCCTCTAAAGTTACAATCCGTCCGTCATGGGACAAGTCAAAGGTAGTTGTGGAATCTGATGCTGATGGAAAATGGTTTGCCCGTGTGCAGACTCCTGAGGCTGGCGGACCGTACACAGTAACTGTATCAGATGGCGAAAAACTGGTTCTTGACAATGTCCTGATCGGAGAAGTATGGTTCTGTTCCGGTCAGTCAAACATGGAGATGATGGTGAAGGGATCTAAAGGACAGCCAGTCAATGGAGGTATTGATGCTGTTCTTGATGCCAAGCCGGAAACCCCAATACGTATGCTGAACGTCCGTAAATGCGTTTCTGCCACTCCGAAGGAGGATTGTGATGCAATCTGGCTTGAGCATACTCAGGATGCTGTGGCAAATACCAGCGCCGTAGCGTATTTCTTTGCACGTGACCTTTATCGTGCCTTGAATGTTCCGATTGGAATCATTGTGTCTGCCTGGGGAGGAACATTAATCGAGCCGTGGATGAGCAGAGATGTATTTGAAAGGGAATTCAAGAATTATGATTTGAGTTTTCTTGATCAGCCGGAACTTCCAAAGCTGCCTCAATACCAACCTTGTACCCTCTTCAATGGTATGGTTCATCCTCTGATTCCTTATACAATCAAAGGTTGGATCTGGTATCAGGGTGAATCCAACAGGGATATGTATCAGGACTATGCAGCTCTGCAGACTGCATATGCGGCGATGATGCGTGAGAAATGGGGTAACCCTAAGATGCCGTTCTATTTTGTGCAGATAGCCCCTTATGCATTCAAGGGAAAACCGAAAGGGGAGACTGCAGCCATGCTTATGGAAGCACAGGCAAAGAGTCTGGAGACTATCCCATACAGCGGAATGGCTACTACTGCAGACATCGGAGAGGAATGGTGCATCCATCCGGCAAGGAAACAGGAGGTAGGTCGCAGGCTTGCCCTTATGGCATTAAAAAAAGATTATGGAATGGCCTTGGATGGTGCTTTCGCTCCTCAATATGACAAGATGGAGGTGCGTGAAGACGGTAAGATCATTCTTCACTTCAAGAATAATGACTGCGGTATCGGTCCTGTCAATGAGAATCTTAAATGTTTCGAAGTGGCAGGCGAAGATCAGATATTCTATCCTGCTGTCGGACGAGTGATGAGAGGATATGACAGAATCGAGGTTACATGTCCTGCCGAAGTCAAGGTCCCTGTAGCTGTACGCTATGCATTCGGCAACTATGTTCCCGGTGTACTTAAGAACGGACGTGGAGTAGCTGTGGCTCCGTTCAGAACAGATAACTGGCCAGAAAAGAAATAAGCATATGTCAATACTTTCAATTCTACTTTATGCAGGTGCACTGTTCTCGAACTCTCATGATGTGACGAGTCTGGGAGAGTGGGGCCCATATTCAAAGCAATATTCCGGTATCTCTCATGTATACGATGTGAATGCCGGCACACGTTTCGACTTTACTGTCGTTCCTGGATATTATCGAAGGACTTACCAGGTACCGAATGTCCTTTACGAAAGTGGTTGTTATCCTTGGGATGTGAATAAGGATATGACACGTATAACCTATCGTTATGAACTTGAGTGGAAGGATCAGGTATATGTCGATGCTACATATTATGTCCTGAATGACAATAATGTCCTTGTGGGAATGAAATGTGTCAACAATTCTCCGATGCATCAGAACCTCTCGCTGCAGGGAGTGTCGTCTTTGCACTATGCCGAGCAGTATCCGGCTCTGGTTGCAAAGAATGCCACTTTGTGCCTCAATGCGATCAAGTATGACACTTACGAACCTGCTGTGAAGAAGCATAATTACAATCTTGTATACGATGGTTGGCTGAGAGGTGAGAAAAGAGATGCGAGCACCCTTTGTGGAAGTCTTGTGCAGACTTCAGGTGATAAAGGGGATATGCTGGAGTATACTCTCCCTTCCGGCAGTCATAATGTACTTATGAGATGTCATGTGGCTAAGGATAGACGTGTGGTAATTTCGGTCAATGGTTCTGAAGTTGTAGTTGAAGGTACCGGTAGATTTGAACTCGTTCCGCTTGGCCAGCAGGAAGGAAAGATGTCGATAAGGACTCTTTCAGAAGGCGTACTGGCGATTGATTCGTTCCTTGCCGGAGAAGGTCTGGAAATCTGCTCAAGAAATTTTGTATATCGTCCTGAGGAAACAGGAGGAAAGAATGAGTATATCCTCAAATATGAGGATCAGCCAAACTACTATGGACTTGCGTGGAATTATGATTTCAGTGAGATCAGACGTTTTGACAATTCTGAGCTTGACGGATTCATGAAGAAGGCGGTACATAGGCATCCGCCACAGTACTTCAAGGGAGACCAGAAAGGATTCTACACATCAGCATTCATCCGTCCAATCTTCCTGCAGCCGCAGTCGGACACTACAGTATGGTGTCTGCTTGTGCAGGGTACAAAGGAGCAGGTGGAACGTTCTCTTGCTGATTTCCATGCTGACGAAAAAGGAGTTGTGGCAAAATGTCCGGCATCATTGATGAATGCTGCCCCACGTGATATCCTTCCACAGGGAAAGAGGCATGAGTTCTCACATAATATCTTTAATGCTACCCTTCTTACCAATGTGGTTTATCCCGTATATACCCAGAATCAGTATATACGTCATTTTACCCCAGGAAAGAACTGGAACAGCCTTTATACATGGGATCTGGGCTTCATTTCATGGGCTTTCGCCATGAATGATCCGGTCAAGGCTTTCGAGACCATCAGGGCATATACCACAGAGGAGGAATCGCAGTCGGCATTCATTCATCATGGAACCCCTCTGCCGATCCAGTTCTTCGCCTTTGAACAGCTGTGTTCTGAGCATTGGGATGATGAGGCTATAAAGTTCCTCTATCCTCGTCTGAAGAGGTTCTACGATTATATGGTAGGAAAGAATCCGACTTCCACTACTCTTATGGATTCCGGATTTATCCGCACATGGGACTATTGGTACAGCACTGGAGGATGGGATGATTATCCTGTGATGCATTATCTGCGTCTTAATCAGCATCTTTATCCAAGTGTGGCTCCGATGGTGTCAAGCTCATATTATATCCGTGCTGCCAAGATCCTTCGTATGATTGCAAGACATTACGGCATGAAGGCGGATGAGAAGCAGTATGATGAGGATATCAGGAAATTTGCAAAGCCTATCCTTGATTATGGCTGGGATGAAGAGGCCGGATATTTCGGATATGTCACCCATGACGAGTCCGGCAAACCGGACGGAATGATGATGGCCCCTGACGGAAGCAACTGGAACATGGGTATGGATGGTATATCGCCTCTTGCTGCTGGAATATGTACTCCGCATCAGATAAGCCGTATGGAGGATAATATGTTCGCCCTCGGCCGTCTATGGACACCATATGGTATGGCCGTTGTAGACCAGAGTGCCTCATACTACAGCCCTGACGGATATTCTGTAGGTGCATCATGGATTCCTCACCAGCTTATATATTGGAAATCAATGCTGGATTATAACATGACTGACAGGGCTCATCAGATCGCTGATGCAGTCATGAATCAGTTTACGATGGAGTGTGATGCCACTTATCAGTCTTATGAGAATACGAGAATCTCTACCGGACGATCTTCGGGATGGCATAATTTCTCGGGACTTTCATCACCGGTGGTCAACTGGTTCTACAGCTATTACTGCAAGGGAACCATATCCACAGGCTTTGATGCAATGGTGGTTTCAAAGAAGGTCGCTTCAGACTATTCTTCGTGTGAGTTTACACTTGAGTTCGATAAGGATGCGGCAGGACGTGAAATGACTGTTATGGTATGCCTCGATCCTGACAGACAGTATGATGTGATCTCTGGCGGAAAGGCTCTGAAGACTACATCTCCATACCCGGGACTTGTCTGCATGACCGTCAAGGCTGACAAGAAGCCGCAGACCATCCATGTCAGACCTGCTCCATCGGCCGCAGGTCTCAACTAAGGCCCGGAGCTACATCAGCAGGTGAGAGATGTCTTCTCCGCGTGAAGCGGCTTCGCGGATCTGAGTTGAGGAGATGTCGACCATCGGCGCATTGATGATCTGAATCTTATAGGCAGGATTTTCGTTCAGAAGGTCCTGCCTTATTGTTTCAAGGTCGAAACTTGTGCGTGGATATACTGCAACGCCGAATTCTGTGAGGATGCGGGTGTAGTCTTTCCAGCGGCGGATATCTGCGAGGTTGTCGGCGCCCATTACGAATGTGAAGCTGTTGCCTGGCTCTCTGGAGCGCAATGCATCCAAGGTGCTGATGCTGTAATGCGGCTCCGGCATTGTCAGTTCAATATCATCAACATGGACTCTTGCCACATCTGGTATTATAAAGTGCCGGGAGACGGCTTCAATAGCTGCATTGTAACGGGCTGTGCCGGAATCACTGCTGATGCTGTCCTTCAATGGGTTCTTGGGAGATACAATGAGGTATACCATATCAAAACCGGCCACCTCGATCATATACTTTATGATGGCCAGGTGACCGATATGCAATGGATTGAATGATCCGCTATATACCGCTACTTTCATTTCTTGAGAAATGTTCCGACAACCTTCTCTGCTTCAGCCTTTGCTGCGGCAAGGTCATCGTTTATGAGGACATAGTCGAACTTGCCCGCTGCGAATTCCATCTCCGAGGCTGCTTTGTCAACTCGTCTGTCTATTGCCTCCTGTGTGTCGGTGCCGCGTCCGATAAGTCTTTCGCGTAGAATCTCTACAGATGGAGCCTGGATGAAAATTGACAGAGCTTGCTCTCCGAAGATCCGCTTCAGGTTTACTCCGCCCTGGACGTCGATGTCGAAGATGATCGTGTTGCCTTTTGCCCAGATTCTCTCTACCTCCGACTTCAGTGTTCCATAGAATGAACCGGCATATACTTCTTCGAACTCTACGAACTTTTCCTCGGCAATCATCTTGCGGAATTCGTCCGCTGTGAAGAAATAATACTCCACTCCGTGCTGCTCCTGTCCTCTTGGGGCCCTGGATGTTGCCGAGATAGAGAACTCAAGCTCGGGATATAGGCCAAGAAGGTGGTTTACGATGGTGCTTTTGCCCGCTCCTGACGGCGCAGAAAAGATGATTACCTTATTATTCATATATATTTTCAATTTTCCGCAAAAATAGTTAATTTTGCCAAGATTTTTAGATAAGTAAACGATTTTTAAACAAATTATACGATTATGATTTCTTATAAGGAACTTGGCCTCGTGAACACCAGGGAGATGTTCGCTAAGGCTATTGAGGGTGGCTACGCTATCCCAGCATTCAACTTCAACAACATGGAGCAGCTTCAGGCTATCATTTCAGCTGCTGCTGAGACTAAGTCTCCAGTTATCCTTCAGGTTTCAAAGGGTGCTCGTCAGTATGCTAACCAGACTCTTCTCCGTTATATGGCAGAGGGTGCTGTAGAGTATGCCAAGGAGCTTGGTTGGGAGAACCCACAGATCGTTCTTCACCTCGACCACGGTGACTCTTTCGAGACTTGCAAGAGCTGTATCGACATGGGCTTCTCTTCAGTTATGATCGACGGTTCACACCTTCCATACGAGGAGAACGTTGCTCTTACAAAGAAGGTTGTTGAGTACGCACACCAGTTCGACGTAACAGTTGAGGGTGAGCTCGGAGTACTCGCAGGTGTTGAGGATGAGGTTAGCTCAGACCACCACACTTACACTAAGCCTGAGGAGGTTGTTGACTTCGTATCACGCACAGGTTGCGACTCTCTAGCTATCTCTATTGGAACCTCACACGGTGCATATAAGTTCACTCCAGAGCAGTGCACAGTAGATCCAGAGACAGGTCTCCTCGTTCCGCCAATGCTCGCATTCGACGTGCTTGAGGGTGTTGAGAAGGAGCTTCCGGGATTCCCAATCGTTCTCCATGGTTCTTCATCAGTGCCACAGGAGGAGGTTGCTACAATCAACAAGTACGGCGGTGCACTCAAGGCTGCTATCGGTATTCCAGAGCCATGGCTCCGCAAGGCTGCTGAGTCTGCAGTCTGCAAGATCAACATCGACTCTGACTCACGTCTCGCTATGACAGCAGCTATCCGCGAGGTATTCGCTACCAAGCCAGCTGAGTTCGACCCACGCAAGTACCTCGGTCCAGCTCGTGACAATATGAAGAAGCAGTATATCCACAAGATCGTTAACGTTCTTGGCTCAAACGGAAAGGCTGAGTAATTTAAACTATAATAGAAGAAAAAGGGTGTGGTATTTTATCGCACCCTTTTTCTTTTAATATAAAAAAATTATATTTGCATGATATTGAACAACTAGATTCAGGATATAATGAAGACAAAGATTCTATTGGCGGCTGCAATGCTTGCCTTGATTACAATCGTTTCGTGCAAAAACAATGAAGACCAGGTTCTGGCAGTTCGTCTTGACAAGACAAAGCTTGAGCTTGTCAAGGGTGAAAGCGCAATGCTCAGTGCCACTATTGTGCCTGACCAGGATGCAGAATTGGAGTGGTTCTCTCAGGATGCAGACTATGTGACTGTAGATAAGAATGGATTGGTTACAGCCGTAGGTTTGATGAAGGCCGCAGAAGATTCTGAAGAGGTTGTTCCGGTTTCCGTTTATGTAAGATATAAGAATGGAGCCGATGAATGCAAGGTTACGGTTCTACCGTTGCCGACGTCGAAGCTGGAGATTGTTTCAGAGACTGAACTGGTGTCTATCAACCCAGGTGAATCTGTGACTTTCGAAGTGAAATTCTATCCTGAAGATGCAGATATCAGAACTGTAACATGGTCTACAGACAATGCGGCGATTGCCAAAGTTAATCATGTGACAGGACAGGTGGTTGGCGTTGTTCCTGGATTGGCAACAATCAAGGCGTCATACAATGATAAGATCTATGATGACATCAGGGTGAATGTCAGGATTGTAGAAGCGACAGCAGTGGAGATTGAAGATCAGTCTTTGGATCTTACTGTGGGAGATAAGAAGCGCCTGAGGGTAGTTTTTACTCCTTCAAACGCAACTGATATGCCGGAGTGGACTTCGGATAATCCTGATGTTGCAACTGTTGATAAGGAAACAGGTGTCGTGACTGCGAAGTCATTAGGAACGGCTACTATCAAGGTGCAGGCAGGTAAGGTGTATGCTACATGCGTAGTTAATGTGAAATAACGAAAATCGGTCACTATGAAAATACTTGTAAGACTTTTCAGCCTGGCGGTTGCGGCAATAAGCATTCTGGCGGCTTGCGAGCAGCCTGAAGTGCAGGAGCCTGTACAGGTTATACTTAATAAGGAACTGATCTCCAATCTGAATGTAGGTGAGACTCAGCGGCTTGAGGCTACTGTTACACCTAAAACAGCGCAGGTTACCCTTGTGTGGGCTTCTGAGAATGAAGCAGTAGCTTTAGTCGATGAAGAAGGTAATGTAACAGGAGTTGCTCCCGGAACAGCGGAGGTGTCAGTGACAGCTGATGATGCTGTGGCAAAGTGTAAGGTTGTGGTAACTGCGCCTAAGCCTCAGGAGCTGAATCTTGATGCCGAGACTCTTGAACTGACAGTAGGTCAGACCCACAGGCTTGAGGCAATAGTAGCACCGGATGGAGCAGTTGCTGACGATATACAGTGGAGTTCAAGCGAAGAGTCGGTAGCGACAGTGCAGGATGGAACCGTTACTGCTGTTTCTGAGGGTAAAGCTGTCATTACGGTAACTTGCAATGGTGGTAAGCTCATTGCAGAATGTGAGGTGACAGTTGCTAAAAAGTCTGAAGATCAGGATGGGAAGGTTTGGGTTTCCTCTATAACAATGTCTGAAGAGATAGAGCTTACTGTAGGGGCATCTTTGCTTCTGGAAGTCTCTGTGCTTCCTGAGAATGCACACGATAAGACAGTTACTTTCTCAGTTGAAGGCGATTGCGTGAGCGTAGATGCGAAGACAGGTATGGTTGAAGCGATCAAGGAAGGAAATGCTGTGGTGATTGCGACTGCAAACGACGGCAGTGGTGTTGAGGCCAGGTGTAACGTAACAGTAACCGAGCCTTCCGGTGACACACCTTCGGATGATCTTCTTCAGACTGTGGTTATAGTTGATGCGGATGGTAAGGTCATGACTGATCCGGATTTGCAGGTTGGAATGGAACTTCAGTTGTATCTCAGGTATATTCCGGAGAGTGCAGTTCCGAATACCGTATCTTGGACAGTAGACGATGCTGATTTGGCGCAGGTGAACCAGACCGGATTGCTGAAAGGTGTAAATGCAGTAAAATCAGATAGTGATTGGAGCAAGGTTGTCGTAACTGTAAATGCAGACGGCGTTAAATCAAGTCTTTCAGTTCGTGTGATTCACAGGCAGCCTGATGCAATTGAGCTTGACATGCCTGAAGAGGGGCATATCAGAGTAGGCGAGGCATGGTATTTTAATCCTCGTGTTCTTCCTGAGGGACTTGGTTATACTGTATATTGTTCTGCTTCTCTCCCTAATGGCACACCGCAGAATGACGCATATGGTGCATATGTTTCAGAGGTACCGGGAGCTATCAGGGGTATCTTTGCCGTAAGCGGCAATGAGAAGCTCGTATACGATAACATCAGAAAGGAGGTAACCCTTAGCGTATTGCCATATTATGTAGAGACAATGACTCTTCCTGAGACTAAAGACGTAGAGGTTGGAGGAACATTTATTCTTACTCCGGAATTTACTTCTGACGTCGAAGGACATGAGCCTACATACAAGGATCTTAAATGGGAGTCATCAGATCCAAGCAAGGCTACGGTGGATGCCAACGGTAAGGTGACAGCTCTTGCAACAGGAACAGTGGTGATTACTGCAACAACATGTAGCGGATATTCCGTTCCATCAGGACAGGCCCAGAAGACAGCGTCTTGCACGCTCAATATCACAGAGGCGACAGTTCAGGTCAATGTCGGAGACTACTATTACTCGGATGGTACATGGTCTTCTGAACTCGATCAGTCAAAGACAGTGATCGGTATCGTGTTCGCAAGAGCAAACTCTGCATCGTCAGATGCGCTCCTTGCAAAGGATTACCCGGATTGTGTTCATGGTCTTGTCTTGAGCACTGAAGAATATGTACTGTCATGTACTTCAGGTCGCTCATGGCTCCGCGCAGACCTTATCAGCTGGATGAGTCAGAACGGCTACAATCAGTGGTTGGTGGATGACAAGTACTGTGGATATAATAATACCCAGGGACTTTTGGCCTTGAATGCTGCCAAAGTTCAGTCTAATGATGATGTGATTCACGTCAATCATGTAGAGGCGGTTGTGCAGCACCGTGAGAAGGTTCAGGCTCCGGCAGGTGCAAGTTCGTGGTATGTGCCATCGTATATGGAGATGGTTGAACTCAGCAATAACCTTGACATTGTGAATGCGTCACTTGAAAAGATCGGTGGTACAACTCTGAGAAGAACTTATGAGTATGTATACGACAGGGCTACAGGTGGAGAGCCTATCCCAACTGTGGGTGTTGCTGAGCAGCATTACTACTACAGCAACAACATTACAGAGAATAGCATATTGGCATATAACATGAAAACTAACTACCTTGTCAATCCAAAGGTGTCGACATCTCCATGGGATTCAGTAAGCGGTGAGGGTACTCCTCTTCCTGTCAGAGTTGTCCTTGCGTTCTAGGACGTTTAACAACAGCAAAAAATAAGGGTTCAAATCGAACCCTTATTTTTTTGATATGTAATCTTTGTAATCTTCCATCGATCTCAGTACGACGTCCTTTGCTACATCAGGACCATAGATGCTTATGAACTTCATTCGCTCTGTATGCTCTCCAGGGATATCCTTGTATGTGCTGAAGTAGTGGATCAGGCGGCGGATGATTGCTGGCGGTACCTGTTCGATATCTGTCATCATTCCATATACTGCATCGCTCATAAGGACTGCTATGATCTTGTCATCTGCCTGATTGTGGTCCAGAAGTCTTAGTCCTCCGATAGGGCGTGCCTTAGCGATGATATCACCATGGGTTACGTCCTTCTCGGTAAGGATACAGATATCAAGTGGGTCGCCGTCGCCCTCGATATCAGTTCTTACGAGTGCTTTGTTGGTCAACTCTGCCATCTTAGGACCGCAATAGGTTCTTGGAAGGAATCCGTATAGTGAAGGTACTATGTTCGAGAATTTCTGTGGTCTGTCGAGTGTCAGGTATCCTGATTCCTTGTCAACTTCATATTTGACAGTGTCGGTAGGTACGATCTCGATAAATGCTCTGACCTCTTCCGGAACATTGTTTCCAAGGCTGATTCCATGCCATGGATGAGCCTTATGCGCTTTGCTATAATTCATGTCTGTCTGTTTTAACAACTCACAAATTTATAAAAGATTTCTTACTTTCTCAGTTTTTCGCCAACAATTCGTGCGGCGATTCCCACCATTTCCTCGCAAGGACGCTTCTTGTAATACTCAGGCGTGCGGTCTGATGGTTCCGGAGATTCCTTTGGAGCAGGGGAGCCGCTTCCCATAGGTACGAGTCCAAGCAGTTCCTTGCACACGATTGAACCGTTCAGGGCCTTGAAATCCCCGGCCATTTCCTGCACCAATGCGTAGTTCGCTGTGCGCCAGTCCTTGACTGAAGGGTCTGATGCTGGCCTGATGAGACCGGCAAGCATCACCATTCCGCTCACCGCGCCGCAGACTTCTCTCATGCGCCCCATGCCTCCTCCGAAACCTGATGAGATCGCTGCTGCAGTCTCATCGTCAATGCCGAACACGTCATTGTATGCCAATACAACAGCCTGACAACAGTTATATCCTCCCTCCTTGAAAAGGCGTTTTGCCTTTTCAACTCTTTCTTCTATGTTGAATTCTTTCATATTCATATATTATATTCTAGTGATTTTCACTACATTTCTAAGGTTGCGGATCTGAGATGTGACTTTATCCAGCTCCAGACTGCTTGGCACGGCAATCTTCATGGTGATTTCGTATGTGCCCTGGCGGTCATTCTCCACAACATTGAACATCCTGATGGAAGCCCTGAACGAGTTCACGATGTCCATTATTTCGTTGATCACATAAGGCTCAAGCGCCGCGCTGATACGCAATCCGGTCTGGAAGTTTCCGGAGCTTGGGTTGGTACTCCACTTTACTTTCTGAATTCTGTATGGATACTGATCCATCAGACGAGCTGCATTCGGGCAGGATATTCTGTGGATCTTGATGCCTTCTGTCCTTGTCACAAATCCGAATACATCATCGCCGAACACAGGGTTGCAGCATCGTGCCATGCGGTAGTCGATGCCCTTGACGTTCTTTGCATCTATGATAAGAATGTCATCACTGCCTTTCTCCTGGATGAGTTCTTTCGGTCTCTTGTCAATTTCGGCAGGCGCCTGTTGTGGCTGAACGCCCTGCTTATGTTCAAGAATCCATTCTTTTACATCTGCTACGTCAACTGTTCCGTCGCCGATTGCAGCGTAGAAAGCGTTGATGGTCTTGAACTGATGTTTCTTGATGATAGCAGCGGTGGTCTCGTCATCAAGTTCCATCTTCCAGTTCTTCAGACGACGTCCAAGGAGCTCTTTTCCGTCAGTTGCCTTGGCGAACTCTCCTTCTCCGAGCTTCTGCTTGATCTTGGTCCTGGCCTTGTTGGTCACAACGAAGTTAAGCCAGTCAGGTGACGGTTTCTGGTTCTTTCCGGACATGATCTCTACAATGTCTCCGGTCTTGAGCTTCTCGTTTATCCTGACTGCCTTGCCGTTGACGCGACCTCCTGTGCATTTGAGTCCAAGGTTTGAATGGATGTCAAATGCGAAGTCCAATACTGTTGCGCCAGAGGGCAGCTTGCGTAACTCGCCAGATGGGGTAAATACGAATACCTCCTGGGTCGGTAGTTCATGTACCTCGTCTTCATAGTATGCAGCCATAGGATCGGCTTCTGATCCAAGTGGACTTTCAAGAGCCTTTCTTACAGCTGTCAGCCATTTGTCCAGTGTTTCCTCATGGCGTATGCCTTTATATGACCAATGCGAAGCAAGTCCGCTCTCAGCCATGTCGTCCATTCTCTTGGTGCGGATCTGTACCTCAAGCGCACTGCCCTCCCTGTTCTTTACGGTGATATGAAGCGACTCGTAACCGTTAGGCTTTGGATTGGAAATCCAGTCGCGGAGACGTTTGGTGTCAGATTCATACTCCTCTGTCACATATGAGAACACCTTCCAGCAAAGAGCGTGTTCGGTCTCTTTGTTTTCCTCACAGTCAATGATGAAGCGTATAGCGAACACGTCAAAGACTCCCTCGAATGGAACCTTCTGCTTCTTCATCTTCTTATATATCGAAAGGGCCGTCTTTGTGCGTACTTTCAATTTATATCGGATACCTTCGTCAAGAAGTTTCTGCTTGAGAGGCTCAATGAACTGTGTCATGAGCTTTTCTCTGTCCTTTTCAGTGCTCTTCAGCTTGTTTGTTATTGTTCTGTACTGCTCAGGTTCGGCATGACGGAAATAGATATCCTCCATTTCGCTCTTGATGTTGTACAGGCCGAGCTGATGGGCGAGTGGGATGTATAGCATCATGGTCTCGAGAATCTTTCTCTCGCGGGAAAGCTTCGGGAACATATCAAGCGAGCGCATGACCTCGAGCCTGTCCGCAATCTTGAGGACAGTCACGCGAGGGTCACGTGAATATGATACGATGAGCTTCTTGTAGTTCTCGGCCTCGAGTCTTGTGTCTTTAGGCTTGATGGTGGCTATCTTGTCAAGACCGTCCACGATGGTGTACACATCCTGGCCGAACTTCGCCGACATGATGTCTGTTTCCGGAAAGAAGCGTGTGGCCTCATGAAGAAATATTGCTGCGATACACTCGGCTGAGAGACCGATCTCGTCGCATGCTATCCTTGCAACAGCCACCGGATGCTCTATGAACGGATTGCCGTTGCTGCGCTTATGCTCCTTCAGAGCTTCGGCAGCTATTTCGTATGCTTTCAGAATCAGTTCCCTGCCTGCCTGATCATACCTTGGAAATAGTTCATCTATATATTGTCTCATATGCTCTATACGTCATTGCGAGGCCCTTGGGCCGTGGCAATCTGTTATACTTTCCATACCTTCAGGTACTGCTGGAGTACCCACATTTCGTCTCTGTATTTCGCTGCTGCCTGGAAGTCCAGGTCTGCAGCTGCCTTCTCCATGTTGCGTTTAGCCTGCTCCATCGCTTTTTCTACCTGTGGACGTGTCATTGAACGTATTACAGGATCCTGAAGCACGGCCGCAAGGTCGGCTTGAAGATATCCATCAACATATGCTGAGTTGCTTTCTCGTTTTGAGTCGTGTCCCAATCCTACACTGACCGTTCCTCTTCCGAGGTCTGTCGGGCTCGGTATGTATGTCGGGTCGTCGTATGATGTCGCTGCACTGACTCTTCCGTGGTCAACCTTTACGATGGATGTTCTCTGGCCTCCGACCTGTGCAGGTGTGATGCCGTGGAGTTTGTTGTACTCCATCTGCTTGCTTCTTCTACGGTCGGTTTCATATATGGTCTGCTGCATCGAATCGGTTATCGTATCGGCATACATGATGACCAGTCCGTTGATATTTCGTGCTGCTCGACCTGCGGTCTGTGTCAGAGCTCTTCCGCTTCGCAGGAAGCCTTCCTTGTCTGCATCAAGGATGGCTACGAGCGATACTGAAGGTATATCCAGTCCTTCTCTGAGGAGGTTTACTCCGACAAGCACATCAAAGAGTCCGTTCTTGAAGTCGTTGATGATCTCCACTCGCTCCAGGGTGTCCACGTCAGAGTGGATGTATCGGCAACGTACTCCCATGTTGGTGAAGTATCTCTCCAGTTCCTCCGCCATTCGTTTTGTCAGAGTGGTCACGAGAACCCTCTCGTCCAGCTCCTCTCTCTTGCGGATCTCCTCCAGCAGATCATCAACCTGGTTCTCTGTGGGCCTCACTTCTATAGGTGGGTCAAGCAGTCCTGTAGGACGGACAACCTGCTCCACTACGAGGCCCTCCGATTTCTGAAGTTCATAATCTGCAGGGGTTGCACTGACGTATACTGTCTGGCCTGTGATGCTTTCGAACTCGTCGAACTTCAGAGGCCTGTTGTCTGTTGCTGCCGGAAGACGGAATCCGTATTCTACAAGTACCGACTTTCTGGATTGGTCACCTCCGTACATTGCGCGTACCTGAGGGATGGTCACATGGCTCTCGTCAATGAATGTGATGAAATCCTTTGGGAAATAGTCTATCAGGCAGAACGGTCTCATGCCTTCGCTTCTGCCGTCGAAATATCTTGAATAGTTCTCGATTCCGGGGCAGTATCCCATTTCCTTTATGAACTCAAGGTCATATTCGACTCTCTGCTGCAATCTCTTGGCCTCCAGGTGCTTGCCTATGCTCTTGAAGTATTCGCACTGCGCTGCCATATCGTCCTGTATCTGACTGATTGCCTGTGCGCTTCGTTCCTTCGTGGTCACGAAGTTGCCGGCAGGGAAGATGGAAATCTCGTCAAGTTCATCAATGAAGGCTCCTGTGAGCGGGTCGATTACAGATATCTGTTCCACCTCATCACCGAAGAATTCTATGCGTACAGCATTTTCACCATATCCTATGCAGATGTCGACTGTGTCTCCCTTGACTCTGAATGTGCCTCTTTTGAAATCAGTCTCGGTGCGGGAGTAAAGTGCATCGACAAGCTGGTAAAGCAGTCTTGTCATGCTTCTCTGCTCGCCACGTTTGACCAGAATAGTCTGTTCGTGGAAGTCAGCAGGGTTTCCGATGCCGTAAAGGCACGATACACTGGATATCACGATTACATCACGGCGTCCGGAAAGCAGGGCAGAGGCTGCGCTGAGGCGCAGTTTTTCAATCTCATCGTTGATGCTCAGGTCCTTTTCGATATATGTGTCGGTCACAGGCAGATATGCCTCCGGCTGGTAGTAGTCATAATATGATACGAAATACTCCACCGCGTTGTTAGGGAAAAAGGACTTGAACTCACGGTACAGCTGGTGGGCCAGCGTCTTGTTGTGACTCATGATAAGCGCCGGACGCTGCATTTTCTCTATGACGTTCGCCATAGTGAACGTCTTTCCCGAGCCCGTTACTCCAAGCAGTGTAACGGCATCCACTCCCTCCTTTAGAGCATCGCAGATACCCTTGATCGCAGCCGGCTGATCTCCGGATGGCTTATATTCCGAATCTATCTTGAATTTCATGTAAAACTGTCATTTTGAACGAGGCCAAAGGCCGTGCCGAGAAATCTTTACAAAGATACGAAAACTTGCCGTTTTCCGTTTCAGAAATTTTATTATCTTTGCGTGATTTTGAAAACAACGTTTTATAAAACAATAGTACTATTATGGTTTATTCACACGAAGTGCAGCAGATGTGCTGCGTAAAGAAGGGCCCTAACCACGGTCCGGCTCCAATTCCTGAGGAAGGAAAGTGGGTAAAATCAAAGCAGATCACTGATATCTCTGGCCTTACTCACGGTATCGGCTGGTGCGCTCCTCAGCAGGGTGCCTGCAAGCTTACCCTCAACGTTAAGGAAGGTATCATCCAGGAGGCTCTTGTAGAGACTATCGGATGTTCAGGTATGACTCACTCAGCAGCTATGGCTTCTGAGATCCTCCCTGGCAAGACTCTCCTTGAGGCTCTTAACACTGACCTCGTT